>CACONS010000010.1 GCA_902628645.1 uncultured Alphaproteobacteria bacterium
CTTTAGATTTATTTTTACAAATTTTTTGAAGTATATTACTCATTAATTAGTGAGTTTACAAAATTTTTTGTAATTCCTTCTTCAATTGTTTTTTTTGCTAATTCAAAACTTTCTTTTAGATTATTTCTTGAATTGGATAAATATATTGCCGCTCCTGCATTTATTTCTACAATCATTTGAAATTCTCTGTAATCACCGTTAATCATTTTATTAAAACAATTTGCATTATATTCTGGATCTCCACCTTTTATATCTTCTAATTTAATTAAATTATAACCATAGTCTCTTGGATCAAAACTATATTCCAGAATTTTATTATCTTTCAATTCATTTATTAGAGTATTATCTGATAAACTTATTTCATCTAAACCATCTAATCCGTGAACAACCATAGCTTTTTCAGAGCCTAATTCTTTTAAACAATTGCAATGCATAGAAACTAAATTTTTTGAATAGACACCTAAAAGTTGTTTTCTTGCTTTAGCAGGATTAGTAAGCGGGCCTAATAAATTAAAAATTGTGCGTGTAGCTAAATTCTTACGAACGTTAATTACATTCTTCATGGCAGAATGATGATTTTGAGCAAATAAAAAGCAAAAATTTTTATTGGATAATGAGTTTTCTAAATCTTCTACATTATTTGTAATCTTATAACCTATTTTTTCTAGCATATCTGCAGAGCCTGACTTTGAGCTAACCGAACGATTGCCATGCTTTGCTATAGTGACACCAGCACTTGCAGCAACTATTGCTGCACTTGTTGATATATTTAATGTGTCTTTCATATCTCCGCCGGTACCACAAGTATCAATCGTATTTTGTGGAGAGTTTATTTTTAGAGATTTCTCTCTCATTACTTTAGCTGCACCAATAATTTCTTCTTTTGTTTCGCCCTTTAACTTTAAGCCAATGAGTATAGATGTAATTTTAATATCATCTAATTCTCCACTCATAATTTTATTAAATATGTACATACTCTCTTCAATATTCAGACTTTGTTGTTCCAGAATTTTATTTAATATTAAAGTTTGATCCATTATTTTGATAAGTTTAAAAAGTTTTTTAAAATAATTTTACCCATATCAGTACCTATACTTTCTGGATGAAATTGGAGACCAAATATTGGTAATTTTTTATGTGCAATACCCATTATGATCTTATTATTTGTTTCAGCAGTAATTAAAAAATCTTTAGGCATAGTTTTTTTATCAATTATAAGAGAATGATATCTAGTAGCTTTAAATTTTCTTTCTACATTTTTAAATATAGAGTGACCAAAGTGATTAATTGTATCAACTTTGCCGTGCATGATTTCTTTGCATTTAACAATTTTACCTCCAAAAGCTTGACCAATAGTTTGATGTCCTAAGCAAATACCAAGTATAGGAAATTGTTTTGATAATTCTGTAACTATATTAAGACTCATTCCTGCTTCATTTGGAGTACATGGGCCTGGTGAAATAACTATAGATTTAGGTTTTAATTTAAGAATTTTATTTATAGAAATTTTATCATTTCTAAAAACAACAACCTTTTGATTTAAGTCTAATAAGTAGTGTTTTACATTGTAAGTGAAACTATCATAATTATCTATTAATAATATCATATATCAAATTTGTATGAATCCTCAGCAGCAGCCATTAAAGCACCAGCTTTATTTAAAATTTCTTGATGTTCATTTTTTGGGACAGAGTCATAAACTATTCCAGCACCAGCCTGGACGTATAATTTATTATCTTTTACAAGCCCAGTTCTTAAGCTTATACATGTATCCACGTCTCCGTTAGAATCAAAATAACCCATACAACCAGCATAAAAACTTCTACTTAAATTTTCAAGTTCCTCTATGATTTCCATCGCTCTTATTTTTGGCGCGCCAGAAACTGTTCCTGCTGGAAAACCGGCCATTAAAGCATCTAGAGCATCTAAACTATTTTCTATTTTTCCCTCGACGTTAGAAACTATATGCATTACATGAGAATAATATTCTATAATCATCTTTTCAGTAACATTCACTGTTCCTTTTTTTGAAACTCGACCAACATCGTTCCTTCCTAAATCTAAAAGCATTAAGTGTTCTGCGAGTTCTTTTTTATCATTGAGTAAATCTTTAGATAAAAATAGATCTTCAGAGGTATTCTTTCCTCTTTTTCTTGTTCCGGCAATTGGTCTTATCGTAACTTTTTTGTTTCTTAATTGAACCATTAATTCTGGGCTAGATGCAACAAGGCCAATTTTATCAAAGTTAAGATTTACTAGATAAGGAGATGGGTTTAGTCGTCTCAATGATCTATAAAGATTGACTGCCTTTAAATTATATTTTGTTTCAAATCTCTGTGAAGTGACAACTTGGAAAATATCTCCATTTTTAATATATTCTTTTGCTTTATTTACAATTTTGTAAAATTGTTCTTTTTTGAAATTTGATTTAAATTTTAAATTAGATTTTTTATTTTTATTTTGAGCGGGTTTTAAAATACTCTTTTCTAACTTCTTAATTGTTTTCTCAATAAGTAATTTATTTTTTCTATAGGCATTTTCTGCTGAAATTTTTTTACTTGGATAAGTAACTGTCATAAGGGAAATAATATCTTTAATATTATCAAAGACCGCAACTATTTTTGGTCTGATTAAAATTGCATCAGGTATTTCTATATTGTCCTTATTGCTAAGTTTAATATTTTCAATATATTGTATCATTGGATATCCTAAGTATCCAACTAGAGTTGGGAAAGGAACATCAATTCCATTATCTTTAAATTTTGAAATTTTTACAAGCTCTTTAAGGCTATGAAGTGGCGTATGATCAAGTTTGTAATCAAAATTATGATCAAAGTATTTTATTTTTGCTTTACCTTTTTCAACTTTCCAAATTAAATCTGGATCACACCCAAGTAATGAGTAACGTCCTCTTTTTTTTCCACCTTCAACAGACTCTAAAAGAAAAGAATATTTTTCTTTTTTACTAATCTTTAATAATGACGAAAAAGGTGTTTCAATATCAGCAATAAGGTTTTTTTTTAAAATTTGTGGTAAGCCTTTATTATATTGGCTTATAAATTTTTTTTTTTCTAAACTCATTTATATTGAGATAAAAGACCATTTATCAATTCATCATTGAAAGATATATCTTTTGTCTTAATAATCTCACTACCAAATGCTGTTTTTAAATCACCTATTAAATTAATGTTTGAAGTATTTTTACCCTCTGAAGGCATTTCAATTTTTTTAATATTTGCAAAATAAATGTTATTTTCATCTGATCCGAAAGCCACATTATCAATTTCTGTTGCAAAGATTTTTTCTTTAAAAGATATTGGCAATTCATTATTATCAACTATTGATAATTTTAAATCTTCTGCATTAGTTGAATAAAATTTACTAATGTTTTCAAAAATTTTATTATTTTTATCAAATATTTTTTTCGCCTGATCAATTTTTTTTGAAAAAATAAAATCACTTACAACAATGTCAAAAATGCTATCTATACTTTCTAATTCAGATGGATAAATATTATCTACATTTACTATAAAAGAAATATTGTTATCAATATTTACTATATCACTTACAAAATCTTTATTTTGTGTAAATGAAAATGAAATTACTTCACTTAAAATCTTATCGTTCTCATTAATATTATTTACAATATTTTCCTTTTTTATTAATTTAAGATTATTTTGATCTGATATTTCATTAATTGAATACCCATTGAGTATTTGTTGAGCAAGGCTTGCCTTTAATTCTTTAAAAAAATTATCTAGTTCAAAATTAATTAAATCATTACTAATTTCATTCTTTACCTCATCAAACTCTAGTTGTTTTTCAGGATAAATTTCATCTAAAATTATTATATGATATGCTAAAGTTGTTTGTATTACTTTAGATATATCTCCTTTTTTTAATTTGAATATTGTATTTGCAAGTTCTTCTAAAACTTTATTTTTATCAACATTTTTGAATTCATTAAAAATTATATTATTTTTTTCAGCATATTGAATTACACTTTCAGAAGGTTTTCCTGTAATATTTAATCTAAAGTTTTCAGCCTCATCTTTTGATTTAAAATTAAATTGTTTAAAATCTCTTTTTTCAGAATCAACAAATATATTTTTATTATTGTTATAATATTCAGCTATTCTATCATTTGATGGTGTAAAGTTATCTCTGAAATCTTTTTTATTAATTAAAATATATGAAATATCTCTTTCTTCGTTTGACATGTAGTTACTAGAGTTATTATTAAAATAATCTAAAAACTCTTGATTTTCTTTTGAAATTTTATCCTTGTTATATTCATCAAGTTTTATACTTTCTAATGGTATTTTTAGTAATTCTATATCTCTAGTTTGATTATCGTATTTATTAAAATTAATTTGTAGTTGAGAAGGATAATTTTTTTGAAAAAAGAGTTGATCGAAAACCATAGATCTTGTTTCAAAGTCTACTAGATTAACTAAATCATCAATTTTTAAACCTTGCTGCCTTAAAATAGTATTTAATACATCTTCATTAATTTGATTATTAGAGTAATAAAGATCGGGAAAGTTTCTTTTGGTTTCTTTTGCAATTGTTGTATCATCCAAAATATAATTTATTTTATCAAATTCGTTTTCAAAAACTCCTTTGTTAACTAGGTTTTGAAGAGCTAATTGATGAATTTGAAAACTTCTTATTTGATCACCATCTAATTTATTTCCTATCATCTGAGAGAATTGATTTATATGCATGTCCATTGATCGCATAAATGTTGTAGTAGAGATTGGGGTTCCAGAAATATCTGCAACAAAATTATCTGAATTAAATAAATTAGAGTATCTGCTTTGCCCTCTAAAAAAGAACAGACTAGCAGCAAAAAGAATAGTAAGTATTATTCCGATCCAAGTATTTTTTATAGCTCTCATAAAATTTCTATTGCTTCTATAATATTAGTTTCTATAAATAAAAGTAATTATGATAAATCTTCATAAATATCCCTCTATTTTCATTGCAAATTGGAAATTGAATGGAAATTTAAGCTTTTTAAAAGAATATTTTGAAAAATTAAAAGTTAATTCAAATAACTGTACAGTTATTTGCCCACCTTCAATTTACTTAAATACCCTTATAAATATCAATACGAAATCTATATTTGTAGGTTCTCAAGATGTTTCTATTCATAAAGAAGGTGCCTATACTGGTGAACTTTCCTCAAAAATGCTTGTAGATAATAATGTAAATTTTTGTTTAGTTGGTCATTCTGAAAGAAGGCAATTATTCAGTGAAACAAACATAAATGTAAAAAAAAAATGTATAAATCTGATAGAAGAAAAAATTATACCGGTAATTTGTATTGGTGAGACTTTAGAAGAAAAACAAAAAAATTTAACAGAAAAAGTATTATTAACTCAGATCAAAGAAAGCATCCCAGTTATTTCAAATGATGAAAATACAATAATTGCTTACGAGCCTATATGGGCTATTGGTACCGGTTTAACCCCTACTTTTGAAGAAATAGACTCAGTTCATAGCATGATAAAGAGTATAGAAAAAAAATTTAAAAATTATAAAATTCTATACGGAGGGTCAGTAAAATCATCCAATTCATCTAAAATTAACGCATTGCAAAATGTTGATGGTTGTTTAATTGGCGGAGCTTCATTAAAAGTTGATGAATTCAATATAATTATTTCTTGATTAAATATTTGTAATAAATATAAGCAAAATTATGACAACTCTTATAGTTATACAGCTATTATTAGCCTTTGCTTTAATCATCTTAGTATTATTACAGGGATCGGATAATGAAGGATTAGGACTAGGTGGTGCATCTTCAGGGGGAATGATGTCAGCAAGGGGAACTGCAAATTTACTTTCAAGATTAACTGCTTTAACCGCAACTTTGTTTATGATTATGAGTGTTGTGCTTACTATAGCAGCGTCTGCAGGATCTGATAGAAATGTATTGGAATCCCTTCCATCTATTAATTCAGAAGAAACTGTCGAAGAACCAAGTATACCTGAAAATAATTAAATAATATTATCTTGCTATAAGACAATCTATTATGTATCAGGATATTCCGTAATGCATTTTGTTTTTATTACGGGTGGAGTAGCATCATCCCTTGGAAAAGGCATAGCCTCTGCTTCTTTAGCAACACTTCTTAAAAGTAGAAATTTTAAAGTTAGAATTCGTAAGTTAGATCCTTACTTAAATGTTGATCCAGGTACAATGAGTCCATATCAGCACGGTGAAGTATATGTCACAGATGATGGAGCAGAAACAGATTTAGATCTTGGCCATTATGAAAGATTTACAAATCAATCAGCTAAGCAATCAGATAGCGTTTCATCAGGTAAAATTTATTCAAATGTTCTTATGAAAGAGAGAAAAGGTGATTATCTTGGATCAACTATTCAAGTTATTCCTCATGTAACTAATGAAATAAAATCTTTTATCAACAGTGATTTAAAAAATGAAGATATTGCTATTTATGAAATAGGAGGAACAGTTGGAGATATTGAATCCTTACCTTTTTTAGAAGCAATCAGGCAAATTAGAAATGATAAGACTGTATCATCAGCTTTAATTCATATGACTTATATTCCATACTTAATCTCAGCAGGTGAATTAAAAACGAAACCGACTCAACATTCAGTAAAAGAACTTCTTAATGCAGGTATACAACCTGATATTATTATGTGTAGATCAGAGCAACCTATAGATACGGATTCAATTTCTAAAATATCATTATTTTGTAATGTAAAAAAAGAGTATGTTATACCAGCTCTAAACGCTAAATCAATTTACGAAGTTCCATCATTGTACTCAAAATATGGTCTAGATGAAGCACTTTTAAAACAATTAGGTTATAAACCAAAAAAACACAAACTAAATTTAAAGCCTTGGATTGACCTTAATAAAAAAATTAAACATAGAAAACATCAAGTAAAAATCGCAATAGTAGGCAAGTATACAAATCTTAAAGATAGTTATAAATCACTTAATGAAGCATTAGTGCATGGAGGAATAGAAAATTCTGCTGATGTAGATATTCAATGGATTAACTCTGAAAAAGAAAACAACATTAGCTTAATAAAAAAGTTAAAAGGTTGTGATGGAATTCTCATTCCCGGTGGTTTTGGTATTCGTGGTATAAATGGAAAACTTAATGCTATCAAATACGCGAGAGAAAATAATATTCCTTTTTTTGGTATATGTCTTGGAATGCAGTTAGCAGTTATTGAAATAGCACAAAATGTTCTAAAAATAAAAAATGCTCATTCGTCAGAATTTAAGAAAACTACTAAATCAGTTGTTGGGTTAATGACAGAATGGGTTAATAAAAATAAGATCGAAAGAAGAAATAAAAATAGTGATAAGGGTGGTACAATGCGTCTTGGGGCATACAAAGCTATTTTGAAAAAAAAATCTAAAATCTTTTCAATATATAAAAATAAAGTAATTAGTGAGAGGCACAGACATAGATACGAAGTAAATCAGAAATATCTATCAAAATTTGAAAACAAAGGTTATTATTTCAGTGGTATGTCACCAGATGGATTATTACCTGAGGTACTTGAGAGTAAAAAACATAGATGGTTTATAGGAGTTCAATTTCATCCAGAGTTAAAATCAAGACCGTTAGATCCTCATCCTCTTTTCGTCTCATTTATAAAGGCTTCAATTGATGATTAATATCAATCTAAAAAGCTTTTCTATCTCAAATAGTTCACCTTTTGTTTTAATTGCAGGTCCATGTGTTTTAGAAAATGAAAGTCACTCAATGATGATAGCCGAAGAATTGCATAAAATATGTCAAGATGTTGGTATTAATTTAATTTTTAAATCTAGTTTTGATAAGGCGAATAGATCAAGTATTAATAGTGATAGAGGCATTAAGCTCGATGATGCATTAAAAATCTTTGAAAAAATTAAAACTAATTTTAATTTACCAATACTAACAGATGTTCATAATGAGGTTCAATGTAATCAATTAAATCAAGATAGTATTATTGATATTCTCCAAATACCTGCGTTTCTATGCCGACAAACGGATTTATTATTAGCAGCTGGAAGTACGAATAAAATTATTAATGTTAAAAAGGGTCAATTTCTATCACCGGCTGATGTTAAAAATATTTTTACCAAGATAGAAACTACAAATAATAAAAATATAATGATAACTGAAAGAGGAACATCTTTTGGTTACAATACTCTAGTAAATGATTTTAAAGGTTTAGATATTATGAAAAAATATGAATACCCTGTAATTTTTGATGCAACTCATTCTGTTCAACAGCCGGGAGGAATGGGTGATAAAAGTGGTGGTCAAAGAGAGCATATTCCTTCTTTATGTAAAGCTGCCATATCAATTGGTGTAGCTGGTTTATTTTTAGAAACACATAATGATCCAGACAATGCTCCTAGTGATGGACCAAACATGATTAATATAAAAGATTTAAAAAATTTATTAATTCAACTTAAACAATTTGATGATATAGCGAAAAACAATGCCTAAAATAAAGAGTATAAAAGCAAGACAAATAATAGATAGTAGGGGAAATCCTACTGTTGAATGCGATGTAGAGTTTGAAAATTCTATCTTTGGAAGAGCCGCCGTTCCAAGCGGAGCATCTACTGGAGTGCATGAGGCTTTAGAATTGCGAGATAATGATAAGTCTAGATATAAAGGGAAGGGAGTTTTAAAAGCAGTTGGAAATATCAATGATATAATCTCTAATGAACTAGTTGGAAAGTCATTTGACAATATCTCTTCTTTTGATGATTTTTTATTACAACTTGATGGTACAGAAAATAAATCAAACCTTGGTGCAAATGCCACTCTTGCTGCAAGTTTGGCTTTTGCAAAATGTTTAGCTTCTTTTGAAGGTCATGAGTTATACTCTTTCCTTGGTAAAGAAAATTCAATGAGTCTTCCAGTTCCAATGATGAACATTATTAATGGTGGATCTCATGCAGATAATGATGTTGATATTCAAGAATTTATGGTTGCTCCTATTGGTGCTAATAATTTTTCAGAATCACTTCAGTATGGTTGCGAAATATTTCATTCTTTAAAGTCACTTTTAAAATCAAAAGGCCTAAATACAAATGTTGGTGATGAAGGTGGTTTTGCTCCTAACATAAATAGCTCTAGTGAAGTCATAGAAACTGTTTTGAAATCTGTAGAGGTTGCAGGTTTTAAACCTGGTAAAGATATTTATCTTTCACTTGATGTTGCCTCAACTGAATTTTACAGAAACAATAAATATGATTTACAAGGAGAAAAAATAGTTTTGTCTTCTGATGAGATGATAAAATATTTAGAGAAACTAGTTAATGCCTATCCTATCTATTCTATTGAAGATGGAATGTCAGAAGATGATTGGGAAGGTTGGTCTAATTTAACATCAACAATAGGTAAAAAAGTTCAGTTAGTTGGTGATGATTTATTTGTTACAAATAAAACAAGATTGCAAAAAGGCATTTCAGAAAGTGCAGGAAACTCTATATTAGTCAAAGTAAATCAGATTGGAACTCTTAAAGAAACTTTAGAATCAATTAAATTAGCTAAAGAAAATAATTTTACTACAATAATATCACATCGTTCTGGTGAGACTGAAGATACGACGATTGCTGATTTATCAGTTGGTGTTTCAGCAGGTCAAATTAAAACAGGATCTTTATCAAGAACTGATAGAACAGCCAAATATAATCAATTATTAAGAATTGAAGAAGCATTACAGGGTAAAGCAAATTATGCTGGATCTTCTATTTTAAATAATAAATAATTGACAGTTTCGATCTCAAATATGCTATTTGTATAATAAATGAACAAATCGTTAGTATTAAAAAATAAATTTTATTTTTATTTATCTTTTCTTTTTACATTTTTTCTATTTGTTTATCTTCTCTATTTTCTAGTAAATGGCGAGAGAGGACTATTAAAATATTTAAGTCTAAAAAATCACAATTATCAATATAATGAACAGTATAAGTCCTTAAAAAGGGAAAATGAAATTTATCTAGATAGAATAAAAAGATTACAACCAAATACTATAGATTTGGATTACTTAGATGAGACATTTAGGAAAGTTACAGGATTTACCTCGGAAAACGAAACAGTTATAATTATAGAGTAATTGATTTATTTGACAAAAAATCACCCTAATTATAATTAAAGAATATCATATGAAGAAACTTCAAAAAGCAGATTATATCAAGATGTACTCTTTTATGCTCAAAATTAGAAGATTTGAGGAAAGGGCGGCTCAACTTTACGGTATGGGTAAAATAGGTGGTTTTTGTCATTTATATATTGGCCAAGAAGCTGTTGTTGTTGGTATCTTGATGACAATTGATAAGAATGACTCTGTTGTAACAACTTACAGAGATCATGGCCATATGATTGCTAGAGGATTAGATCCAAAACGTATTATGGCGGAGTTGACTGGCAGAGAAGATGGTTATTCTGCTGGTAAAGGCGGTTCAATGCATATGTTTTCTAAAGAAAATAATTTTTATGGCGGCCATGGTATTGTTGGGGCTCAAGTACCAATTGGAACAGGTATTGCATTCACACATAAATATAATGGAGAAAAAAATATATGTAGAACATATATTGGCGATGGAGCGATGAACAATGGACAAGTTTTTGAGGCTTTTAATTTAGCTGCTTTATGGAAGCTTCCTGTTTTATACATTATTGAAAATAATAAATATGGAATGGGTACATCTGTAGATAGAGCGGCAGCCGGATTAGATTTATATAAAAGAGGGGAGGCATTCGGTATTCCTGGTGAGAAAGTAGATGGAATGAATGTGTTCTCAGTTATAGAAGCAGCAGATAAAGCAGGTAAATATGTTAGGGAGGGTAATGGGCCTTATATCATTGAAGTACAAACATATCGATATAGAGGACATTCAATGTCAGATCCTGCAAAATATCGAACAAAAGAAGAATTAGATAACTATAAGCAAACTGATCCTATTGAAATAGTTAAAGCTGAAATATTAAAGAAAAAAATTGCAACTAATGATGAAATTGAAAAAATTAATAAAGATACTTTAGAAGAAATAAAAAATGCAGCTGAATTTGCAACTAATAGTCCTTTTCCAAAGGACAGTGAGCTTTATACGGATGTTTATTTATAAATTATGAGCACAGAAATTTTAATGCCTGCATTATCTCCGACCATGACAGAAGGTAATCTGTCTAAGTGGTTAATCAAAAAAGGAGATACTGTTAAAGCTGGTGATTTGATTGCAGAAATTGAAACCGACAAAGCAACAATGGAAGTAGAAGCAGTGGATGAAGGTATTGTTCTTGATCTTCTTTTTAAAGAAGGAGAAGCCAATATACCAGTTAATAAAGCTATAGCTATTATTGGTGATCCAAATGAAAAAGTTGAAGTAAAAAAAGAAATTCCCGTAGAAAAAATAATTGAAGAGAAGAAAATTGAAAAAAAAATTGAAACAAAAATTGAGTCTAAGAAAAATGATATAATCCATACACCATCACCAAATATAGAAGAAGATGCAAACTTAAATTCAGAAGAAATTACTATGCGTCAAGCGCTAAGAGATACAATGGCTGAAGAAATGAGAAAAGATAAAAAAGTTTTCATACTTGGAGAGGAAGTTGCGGAGTATCAAGGTGCGTATAAGGTAACTCAAGATCTTCTTCAGGAATTTGGCAAAGAAAGAGTATTAGATACTCCTATTTCCGAACATGGTTTCACTGGATTAGCTGTTGGTGCAGCATTTAAGGGGTTGAGACCGATTTTAGAATTTATGACTTTTAATTTTTCTATGCAAGCAATTGATCAAATTATAAATTCAGCAGCAAAAACACTTTACATGTCTGGAGGACAAATTAACTGTCCTATCGTTTTCAGAGGACCAAATGGCGCTGCAGCACAAGTAGCTGCACAACATAGCCAGGATTTTTCTTCCTGGTATTCTCAAGTGCCAGGTTTAAAAGTTATTGCGCCATCTACTCCTTATAACGCAAAAGGTTTGTTAAGATCTGCAATATCAGATCCAAATCCAGTAATTTTTCTAGAAAATGAAATTCTTTATGGATTAAAAGGTCCTGTTAATAATGATGTTAACTTCTCAATACCAATTGGAAAAGCAAATATTGAAAAAGAAGGAAAAGATTTAACTATAGTAACTTATTCTATTATGTTGCAGAAATCAAAAGAAGCAGCATTAAGACTAAAAGAGGAATATAACTTAGATGCAGAAATTATTGATCTACAAACTTTACGACCTTTAGATACGGAAACAATTTTAAATTCAGTTAAAAAAACTAATAGACTAATCACTGTCGAAGAGTCATGGCCATTTGGCAGTGTTGGTTCTGAAATTGCAAATATTGTTCAAAGGGATGCATTTGATTATTTAGACTCACCAGTAATAAAAGTTAATAGTGCTGATGTTCCTATGCCTTATTCATTGAGTCTAGAAAAATTATATCTTCCTCAAGTTGATGATATTATAAATGCTGCAAAAAAAGTAAGTTATATAAAATAAATGGCAATTAAAGTTTTAATGCCTGCATTATCACCTACTATGTCAGAAGGTGTAATAAATAAGTGGTTAGTTAATATTGGCGATACTGTTTCAGCTGGAGATATATTAGCTGAAATTGAAACAGATAAAGCAACAATGGAAGTTGAGGCAGTTGATGAGGGAGAAATTACACATTTAATTGATACAACACCAGATAAACAAATTGCTGTTAATTCTGTCATTGCTCTAATCAATGGTAGCAAAGATGAAAGATTAGAAGATTATAATGATAAAGATCAAACAGTAAGTAATGAAGAAAAAAATGAAGTTTCAGAAACAACTAAAGTAAATACTGAAGTAGATAAAAGTCAAATAATAGAAAGAAGTAAAGATTCAAACACTAAACAAAATACAAATTTTGCATCACCGTTTGTTAAAAAATTTTCGAAAGATAACAATATTGATTTAACTCTTATTAAAGGGTCTGGACCTGATGGTAGGATAATAAAAAAAGATATACAAAATTTTGAACTACAAATTAATGATGAAAATATTTCTGTAATTGAGCCCTCTAGTATTAGAAAAATAATTGCTGAGAGAACAACACAAACTAAAAATGAAGTTCCACATTTTTATCTTACTATTGAAACAAGAATGGATAAGTTAATAAATTTAAGAAAAAAAATTAATTTTAATAGTGATGTCAAAATCTCTTTTAATGATCTTATTGTTAAAGCATGCGCAATGGCAGTCGCCAAAAACCCAGAAACGAATATTTCTTGGGTGAATGGTAAAATTCATCAATATAAAAATATCGATATTGCAATTGCAGTAGCGTTAAAAGAAGGATTGATTACACCTATAGTCAAGGATGCAGATAAAAAAGGATTAGCTGAAATTTCATCAGAAATTAAATCTCTTGTAAAAAAAGCTAATCAAAATAAATTATTGCCAGAAGAATATAGCGGAGGATCTACTACAATTTCAAACTTAGGCATGTTTGGTATTGCAGAATTTCAAGCAATTATTAACCCACCACAATCAAATATTATTGCTGTAGGATCTATAATCGAAAAACCAGTTGTTAATGCTGGAAGTATTGAAGTAGGACATACTATGAAATCTACCATTTCAGCTGATCATAGATCATTAGATGGTGCCATTGCGGCAAAATTACTCAAAGATTTTAGCGATATTTTAGAGGATCCTTTTCAAATATGGTTGAATAGCTTGGATATGGAAGTTATTTAAGAGTCATGGCAGATTCAAGACATCCAGAAAAAGTTAAAAATAAAGTAAATCCTATTCCAAAAAAACCTGATTGGATAAGAGTAAAAGCTCCAACTTCTAAATTTTTTAAAGAAACAAATAAGCTTTTAAAAGATAAAAAAATTGTAACTGTATGTGAAGAAGCGGCTTGTCCTAACATAGCTGAGTGTTGGCAAAAAAAACATGCAACATTTATGATACTCGGAGATATTTGTACTAGAGCTTGTGCTTTTTGTAATATTAAAACTGGTAAACCTCAATTTATTGATCATGGCGAAGCTATTAGAATTGCTGAGTCAGTTAAGCAATTGAATTTAGAACATGTTGTAATAACTAGCGTTGACAGAGACGATCTAATAGACGGAGGAGCATTGCACTTCATAAATGTCATAGACTCAATTAAATCTCTAAATCCAAATTGCACAATTGAAATTTTAACGCCAGATTTTAAAAACAAGCCTGAAGCAATAGATATACTATCAAAAAATTTACCTGACGTTTTTAATCATAATTTAGAGACGGTTCCGAGATTATATCCATCAATACGACCAGGATCACGTTACTTTATTAGTTTAAATTTACTAAGCCAAATAAAGGAAAAAAATCCAAATATATTTACTAAATCTGGAATAATGGTGGGTCTTGGTGAAACAAAAGAAGAAGTTTATCAAGTAATGGATGATTTACGTGCAGCAGATGTAGATTTTATTACAATTGGTCAATATTTACCTCCAACTCCAAAGCATGCTAAGCTAGAAAAATTTATTACTCCAAGGGAATTCGATGATTATAAAAAAATGGCCTATGCAAAAGGGTTTTTAATGGCTGCATGTTCGCCATTGACACGATCAAGTTATCACGCATCAGATGATTTTAAAATAATGCAAGAAAATAGAAAAAACAAAATTTATTCGATTCAATGAAATCATCAATTAGGGAGGAAATAGTCGATCACGACGCTAAAGGGCTTTTCGATATTGTATTAGATATTGAAAGTTACCCATATTTTATACCATGGTGTTCAGCTATGAGAATACATTCAAGAAATAAAAACGAAATATATGCTGATATGGTGGTTTGGTATAAATATTTTATGCCTCAAACATTTGGCTCGCATGTAACTTTTGATAAAAAAAATTTATCAATAAGTACAACTTATATCGAAGGACCATTAAAAGATTTAAAAACTAGTTGGGTATTTGAGTCACTAAAAAAAAATCAAACACTAATACATTTTAATGTTAAATTTGAATTTAAACGTTTTTTCCATCAAAAAATTGCCGAAGCATTTTTCCCGTTAATTGAAAATAAAATGATAGAATCATTTAAAGTTCGAGCAGACGAAATTTTAGATTAATTTATCAATTTTATTAAATATAAAATTTCTTGTTTTTCTTTGTACCTCTAGCCTCTTTCCTTTGTAATTTTTTTTAAAAATATAATTATTTTTTTTAATTTTGATCCCAACATAAACTGATCCAACTGGTTTTAATTTTGTTCCCCCATTAGGGCCTGCAATACCTGTTGTTGAAATACATATTTCAGTTTTTTCATTTTTATATAGTCCATTGATCATATCCTCAGCAACTTCTTTACTTACAGCTCCATATTTCGAAAGATTAGTTTTTGAAACTGACAAATATTTATGTTTGGCTTTATTAGAATAACAAATAATTCCATAAGAAAAAATTTTAGAAACTCCACTATATTTTGTTATAGTATTAGCTATCATACCTCCAGTACATGACTCAGCAACGGATATTGAGATATTTTTTTTAATTAACTTGTCTATAATTTTTTTAATAGTAGGCATTTATAATATAAAGAATAATTATTGTATATGTTCCAGCTATTAAATCATCTAGAATTACTCCAAAGGCTGATTTAATTTTCTTATCCACTATGTTTGCTGGAAAAATTTTTAATATGTCAAAAACACGAAACAAAATAAAAATTAACATCATTGTAATATAAGGATTGAAAATTTTAATTTGATCATAAAACAGTAAAATTAAAAATATCCCTAGGAATTCATCAATAACTATAATTTTTGAGTCATGCGACTGTGTATGATTAGAAAATTTATCTATAAAAAATAATGACAGTAAAAAAATTATAATAAAAATAGCAACAAATATTTCTAAAGAAATAATTTTGTATTCAACAATGGGAAATAAAATGACTATAGATAAAAAAGATGCAAAGGTCCCTGGTGGTATTAATTTGATATATCCAGCAAATGATAAAGATACAAAAAAATTAGCTAATTTTATCATCTGTTATATGAACTATTGACTCGGCTGCAATACCTTCCCCATTACCAATAAAACCGATTTTCTCATTTGTAGTTGCTTTAATAGATATTGAGCTATTTTTTATTCGAAGCAATGTTGAAATATTTTTAATCATTTTTGAAACATACATATTAACTTTAGGTTTTTCAGCTATTACATTTATGTCTAGATTTACAATCGAATAACCTTTTTCTCTAAGTATATTTCTACAATAAATAATAAATTTAGATGAATCTGCATTTTTCCATTTTTTATCTGTATTGGGAAAGTGATATCCTATATCTCTCATGGAAAGTGCACCAAAAATACTATCACAGATTGCGTGAAGTACAACATCTGCATCAGAATGACCAATTAATTTAGAGAAAGGAATTTTGATGCCTCCTAATTTTAATCCATTTTTACTCTTTTTATCAATTTGATGAATATCGTAACCAATACCATATTTTGTTTTTGGTCTTTTAAATAATTTAAATAAATTAATATCTTCTGGATAAGTAATTTTAATATTATTTTTTTCACCTTTGATCAAATTTAATTTTATTTTTGATTTTTGTAATAATCCAGCATCATCATTAAATTTAAAATTCTTATATTTAATATGTTCTTTCAATATTAAATTATAATTAAAACCTTGGGGCGTTTGTATATTAATTACTTTTGTTTCGTATTTACCCTTCTTTATTAATTGCCTGTCATTGTATTCCACATATGGAATTGCATTATTATTTTTATCTAATTTAGAAATAATTTTTTTAATTAACTTATTGCTACACAAAGGACGTGCTGCATCATGAATTAATACATTCTTAATTTTAAATTTTTTTAAATTTTTTAGAGCATTAAAAGAAGAAATTTGTCTTGTTAGTCCGGGTTTTGAATATGTGATTTTTATTTTTTTAGAAAATTCTTTGTCACTGAAGTATATCTTTTGATATTTTTTATCTATTGAAATATTGACAATATCAAAGCTAGCTATGTCTAAATTTGAAATAAAATAATCTAAAAAATTTGTACTTCCAATCTTTAAGAATTGTTTGGGAATTTTTTGACCAAATCTCGTTCCTTTTCCACCAGCTAGAATTACAAGTGCATTTTTCATTATTTTAATTTATATACTATATTGTTTAACTATCATTATTAAAAAAATTAATTAAATTGTACTGTGTTTGATCTATCAAAATTACTTAAATCTATTCATCTATCAAGATTATCTTTTTATTTTTTACTTTTTTTAATTATTTTAAGTTTTTCAATCACATTTTACTTAATGCTTCCCAATAACGATTTGGTAAAAGATCCACGAAGGCTTCAGTTTTTTTTATTAGCTGATGTCATTTTTGTTATTTTGTTAATTTCAATAATTATTAGGCAAATTGTTCTTATTTTAGTGAGAAGAAGAAAAAGTTATGATGAATCTCGATTATACATAAAATTTGTAAATTTATTTGCTGCAATGGCTTTAGGTCCAGCTATTGGTTTAGTGATTATAACATCCCTTTTTTTTAATTTAGAATTAAGAACTTGGTATGGAGACGCAGTAAGAGATGCAGTTGTCAATTCTAATATTGTAGCAAGAAATTATGAAAATGAAATACAAGCAGAGATAGTTTCTGATACGCAATTAATTATGAGAGAAATACTAAAAGTCTCACAAAATAATGAGGTGAATATACAATCAATTAGAACAGCTTTAAGTGAATTTATTAACTTAAGAACAATTTCAAGTATTTACATTTTTAATACTGAAGGAAATATTTACTTAAGTCTTAAAGATCCTGATAATAAAAATTTTTCTGTCCCGTCAAATGAAATATATAAGATTGTAAATCAAAATCGTGTTTATATTTTTCAATTAAATAAAAATTCCATTACCGCCTACAAAAAAATTAATTTTTTAAATGATGTTTACATGCAAGTTAATAGAAACTTGAATACTAATATTTGGGATCATATTAGCGCTACAAAAGAAGCATTTGAAATTTATACCATGAAAGAAGAACAAAGTTCAGGAATTCAAATAACTTATTCAATGATATTTGTTCTTTTCTCCATTTGTTTTATATTAGTGGCAATTTTGATTGGTTTTAATTTAGCAAGCAATCTTAGTAAGCCAATTACAAACTTAATTAAATCTGCAAATAAAATATCAGAAGGAAACTTTGATGCAAAAGTTAGTGAAACAGATCAATTTCAGGAGATAAAAGTTTTGTTATCATCTTATAATAAAATGATTTCTGAAATTGAGAATAAACAAAATGAGTTAATGTCAAAAAGTCAAGAAGATGAAGAAAAAAGAATATTTATTGAGGCGATCTTAAGTCTCTTAACAATAGGAGTTATTTCTTTAGATAAGAATTTTGATATTTTATTATTCAACAAAACTTTAACAAAACTATTTAGAAATACTAAAACTTTTCAAATAAATAACAATTTTCTATCCTATTTCCCTGAATGGAAAGAGATATTTGAGAATTTTGAAACCTCAAATAAAGTATTATTAAATTTCCAATACGACTTTACATTATTTGATGATCAAAGAAATTTTAATATTAGAATAATTAAAGAGATTAATGATAATAAAATTGAGGGGTATGTAGTTGCAATAGATGATGCTACATCTTTAATTTTAGCAGAAAAACATGCGGCCTGGTCAGATATTGCAAGAAAGATAGCGCATGAAGTAAAAAATCCACTTACTCCAATCAAACTTTCTGCTGAAAGAATAGAAAAGAAATTTTTAGATGCAAAAACCAATAAGGAGGATATTTCTCTTTTAACTAAAACCATATCAAGACAAGTAGATGATATAGGAAAGCTAGTAGATGAGTTTTCATCTTTTGCTAGAATGCCTGAAGCAGAAATCAAACTTGATAATCTATCCAAATGTTTAGAAGAAGCATATCTTCTTTATTTCAACACAAGAAAGGATATTAAACTCAATTTAATCAAACCTGAAAATGATATTTTTTTTCATTTTGATGCATTACAAATCTCAAGATGTTTTAATAACTTAATTAAAAATGCCATTGAAGCTGTAGAAAAAATACCAAATCCTGCAGTTGAAGTATTGATGTCAACTGATATTAAAAATATAAAAATAGAAATCAAAGATAATGGTGTAGGAATTGATGAAAAAATGTTGAGTAAAATATTTGAGCCTTATTTTACAACTAAAACAAAAGGAACTGGTCTTGGATTATCTATTGTAAAAAGAATTATTGAAGATCATGGAGGTAAAATTAAAATTGAAAAAAATAAAAATATGGCTGGAACAACTTCATTAATTAACTTTGAATATAATGCATAAGGTTTTAATTATTGATGATGAAAAGGATATTTGTTTCCTTATTTCTGAAATTTTAAAAGATGAGAATTATAATACTTCAATTGCTATAAATTCAGATGAAGCAATTCATAAATTTAATGAAATTAATCCTGATTTAGTTATTTTAGACGTATGGCTGTCTAATAGTAAATTAGATGGTATTGAGATTTTAAAAGAATTTAAATCAATTAATAGTAATATTCCAATTATTATTATAAGCGGTCATGGAACTGTTGACCTTGCAGTAAAATCTATAAAGAATGGAGCTTATGACTTTTTAGAAAAGCCATTTAATAGCGACAAATTAATTATCCTTAGCAGAAGAGCAATTGAAAGCTCATCATTATTAACTGAAAATAAAAATTTAAAGGATAGTTTAATTCCGACTATCCCTTTAGTTGGAAATTCAGAATTTATAAAAAAAATTAATAAAAACTTAAAAGAGCAGAGCTTAAGTAATTCTAGATTATTGATAGAGGGTGATTTTGGTACTGGAAAAAAACATTTTACAAATTTAATACATCAAAATTCGCAATATAAAGAGAAGCTCCCTATATCAATTGATTTTAAAAAACTAACAAATGAAGCATTGAATAATATGTTTGCAGAAAATAAAAACGCAATTAATGAAAATATTTTTTATCGCTCCAACAATAATACATTAATACTGCTAAATATTGAAACACTACCAAATATTTATCAAAAAAAGCTTTTAAATTTTCTAGAAAACAAAAAATTTTTTGAAGATCTTGATATTATATTAAATCAAAAAATTATTACAATTACAGAAAAAAATTTAGAAATAGAAATTGAAAAAGGTAATTTTATTAAAAGATTATATGATAGAATTTCAACAGATTATATAAAATTTAAATCCCTTTCTGATAGGAGAGATGATGTTCTTCCTATTCTTGATTTTTATTTAAATGAAAAAAGTGGTGGAAATTTAAATTTTAAATTTTCATCTAAAGCTTTAACAAAGTTACAAATGTATGATTGGCCTGGAAATATATCTCAACTAATTAATTACATAGAGAAAAGCCTAATACTTAATCAAGATCAAAATATAAAAGAGTTAGAGGTTGATGATTTAGCCTTACAAATGGGAGATGAAACTGCGTCAAATTCTTCAAATAATTCGCTGGATTTGTCTTTAAAAGAAGCAAGATCAGAGTTTGAAAAAAATTATTTAATATCGCAAATTAAGAGATTTAATGGTAATATAACTCAAGTTTCTGAATTTACAGGAATGGAAAGAACTGCTCTTTATAGAAAATTTAAATCACTAGATATAAAAGTAGAATAACCAATCAATGAAAACAATTATTTGTGGCGCTGGAGATGTTGGATATAGCATAGCTGATAAATTATCACGCGAAAATTTTGAAGTAACAGTTATTGATGAGGATGAAAATAGATTAAATAAAGTCTCTGAAACTTTAGATGTAAAAACAATTAACGGTATTCCTAGTATGCCATCTGTTTTAGAGAGTGCCGGTGCTAGTGAATGTGAAATACTGATTGCAGTTACTAAAAGTGATGAAACTAATATGGTAACATGTCAAATTGGACATTCATTATTTAAGATTAAAAAGAAAATTGCTAGAATAAGACAGCAAGATTATTTAAAAACTGATTGGAAAAATTTATATAATGATGAAAATTTCCCAATAGATGCAATTATTTCTCCAGAACAAGAAGTTGCTAAAGGCATATTCAGAAGATTAATTTCTCCTGGGACAATAGATATGGTTGAGTTGTCAGATAAAAAATTAAAATTAATTGGCCTAAAATGTGAAGATAATTTTTTACATTCTGGTCTTTCTGTGAGAGAACTCTCTCAAAAGTTTCCAGAATATCTTGCAAATATAATGTTTATTTTTAGAGGTGATCAAAAATTTACAGTAAATTCTTCAACTAAAATCGAAAAAAAAGATACTATTTTTCTTGTTGTTGAAACTGATAATTTGACAGACGTTTTATCTGAATTTGGTCATCAAGAATTGCAGGCAAAAAAGGCGGTTATAATAGGAGGCGGTAACATCGGATTTTCATTAGCACAATTAATTGAAAATTCAGAAACTTATATCAAGACTGAATTGATTGAAGCCAGTAAAGAACGTGCAGAATACCTTGCATCAAATTTAGAAAATATCACAGTTACATGTGGAGATGGCTTGGATAATCAGATTCTTGAAGAAGTTAATATTTCAGAAGCTGGTTATTGTATATCAATTACTGAAGATGATGAAGTCAACATTTTATCTTCTTTGTTAGCTAAAAGAGCTGGAGCAGAAACATCAATAACCTTAATAAACAATAGTAATTATTCATCCTTGTTATCTAATATTGGTGTTGATATGACATTAGATCCAAAAATAATTACAATTTCTAAAATTTTAGAAAAGGTAAGAGGTGTAAAAATAAGAAATGATTATTCAATAGGTGAAGGTTTTGGAGAAGTAATAGAGGCAGATATTCAGGCAGAGTCATTTCTTTGTAATAAAAATCTTAAAGAATTAAAATTACCAAAAGGTATTCGTATTGGATCTATTGTAAGGGATAAAAAAATTATAATACCTAATAGTCAAACTGTGTTTAAAGAAAATGATGATGTTGTTTTTTTTGCTGAAACAAACTGCATAAAAAAACTAGAAAAACTTTTATCAAAAGTTTAATTGAATGCCAAATTTTGCTTATATAAATAACAAATTTGTTAATTTTAAATCAGCAAAAATACATATAGAAGATAGGGGTCTGCAATTTGCAGATAGTGTTTATGAAGTAGTAGCAGTCTTAAATGGTAATTTTATAGATTTAGATTTTCATTTTAAAAGACTTAGGTTTTCTCTTAAAGAATTAGAAATTAAATTTACAATCAATAAAAAAAACCTAAATAATATTTTTCTAAATCTAATAAAAAAAAATAAAACAAGAAATGGTATAATATATTTACAAATTACAAGAGGTATTCAATTCAGAGAGCATAAATATCAAAAAAATTTAATCCCAAATTTGATTGTATACTCAAGAAATAAGAGTTTTAATTTACCTGGAAACAAATTTGTAGGAGTAAATACAATTACATACCAAGATCTTCGATGGAAAAGACGTGATATTAAAACAGTAAATTTGCTTCCAAATATTATAGCAGCAAACATGGCCAAAAAGAAAAACGCTTATGAGGCAATTTTAATACAAAATGGAAAAGTCACTGAAGGCACATCATCAAATATTTGGATTATAAAAAAAAATAATTTAATAACTCATCCAGCTAACTCAGATATTTTAAAAGGAGTAACTAGAACATCCCTCTTAAAAATTATAAAGAAAACTAAACTTAAATTAATAGAAAAACAATTTACTCATAAGCAATTATTTAATGCAGATGAAGTATTTTTAACAAGCTCTGGAAGTTTCATTACTCCTATTTTAAAAATTGATAATAAAAAAATTAATAATGGTAAAATTGGCAATATCACGTTGAAACTAGCAGAAATGTATACTGAAGCATGTATAAATGGATAATATAAAGCAAGAGGACATAGAGGACATTTGTTTTAACGTAAGTCAAAATATTATCTTGCCAAAATTTAAAAATTTATCAGACGATGAAATTAATTATAAAAATGGATCAGATTTAGTAACAGCAGCTGATATAGAGGCAGAAAAAGAATTAAAAAAAAATTTGTTAAAAATTTTACCTAATTCAAATTTTATAGGAGAAGAGGAATATTCTAGAAATGAAAATATATTAAATTTTTATAATGAAGATGCATATTGTTGGACTGTTGACCCAATAGATGGAACAACAAATTTTGCTAATGGTAGAGATAAATTTGCAATTATGATAGCCTTAACATTTAAAGAAAAAATTTTACGTTCTTGGATATATAAGCCATTAGATAAAATTATGTGTTCAGCAATTGTAAATGAAGGTGCTTATATCAATAATAATAAAATTATTACAAAAGAAGCAAATATAATTGAGGAAACTATAGGATCGATAAGTACAAAGTATTGGGAACCAGGATTTAAAGATAAGTTAAAAATATTTAAAAACATATTTAGAGAAGTTAACTCTTATAGATGCATTGGTTTTGAATATATAGATATAGGAATTGGGATTAGAAATTTTGCTATTTTATCAAAATTATCCCCATGGGATCATATTCCAGGCATTCTTTTTGTCAGAGAAGCAGGAGGTGCTGATATTGATTTTGATAAAAATAAATATGACTTTACAAAAAAGAATAAGAATTTAATTGTAAGTAATTCAGAAGATTTGAATTTTAAAATTTTGGAAAAAATAGGAGAATATTCATGAGTATTAAAAATGTCTCTTTTATTGGCTTAGGAGTAATGGGTTACCCAATGGCAGGTCATCTTCAAAACAATGGGTATAATGTAACTGTTTATAACAGAACAACAGTTAAAGCAGAAAAATGGGTAGAAAAGTACAAAGGAAGCATGGCTAAAACTCCTGGTGAAGCTTCTCAAAATTCTGAAATTGTTTTTATGTGTGTTGGACGTGATGAAGATATTATTGAAGTAATGGAAAGTGAAAATGGAATTCTTTCAAAAGTAGCTGAAGGAACAATTATTGTTGATCACACAACAGCTTCTGCAGAGATAGCCAGGAATTATTATAATAAACTTAAAGATAAAAAACTAAGTTTTCTTGACGCTCCTGTATCTGGAGGTCAGGCTGGAGCAGAAAATGGTGTTCTCTCTATTATGATCGGCGGAGATGAAAAAGATTATAATACTGTTAAGCCAGTTCTCACATCTTATGGTAAAGCCATTGAGCTTATAGGTCCATCTGGATCAGGGCAAATAGCAAAAATGATAAATCAAATTTGTATTGCAGGTTTAGTTCAGGGTTTATCCGAGGCAATGGCTTTTGGCAAAAAATCGAATGTAAACATGGAAAAAGTTCTCAGTGTTATATCGAAGGGAGCAGCTCAATCATGGCAAATGGAAAATAGATATAGAACTATGCTTGATGGGAAGTTTGATTATGGTTTTGCCGTTGATTGGATGCGTAAGGACTTATCAATTTGTTTTAATGAAGCTGATAAAAATGGAGCAATGCTTCCGGTTACAAAAATAGTTGATAAGTATTATGAAGAAGTTCAAAAAAATGGAGGAAATAGATTTGATACATCATCTTTAATGACTCTTGTAGACAAGTAGATGTCAAGAAACCTAGCACTAGCTATAGTTCTACTTATTGCGTCTTCTTTTTTTTGGTCTGGTAATTTTTTTTCTGGAAAGGTTGCTTTTTTAACTAACCTGACCCCATTTAAGCTTAGTTTTTTTCGTTGGATTTTAGCATTACTAATACTGTTACCTTTTACCTATAAGCAGATCATTAAAGATTTAGACTATTATAGAAAGAACATATTTTTAATGATTATCATTTCTATTTTAGGTGTTACATTTTTTAATTCTTTTACTTACATTTCTCTTCGCTCTTCAATGGTTATTAATTCAACATTAATGGCGTCAATTGCACCTGTGATGATGATAGGTTTTTCTTGGCTATTATTTAGAACTAAAACTACAACACCTCAGTTTGCTGGCATAATCTTATCTCTAATAGGAGCTTTTTC
Organism: uncultured Alphaproteobacteria bacterium; assembly: GCA_902628645.1. Lineage (GTDB taxonomy): Bacteria > Pseudomonadota > Alphaproteobacteria > HIMB59 > CACPNW01. The sequence continues at coordinate 25,003 of CACONS010000010.1, forward strand.
TATTATTTTAAAAGGTAATTTAGATAATTTATATAATTTATATTTTACTTCAGGAGACTTATGGATGATAGCTGCAGTTATTTCCTGGTGTCTTTATTCAGTCTTACTAAAAAAAATAGATAGTAAAACATCACAATTAGCAAATTTAGAAGTAATGATAATAATTGGTATTATATTTATTACGCCATTTTACATTTTTGAATCAGTTAATTCGACATTTCTTCCGTCTTCTCGATTGGATTTTGTAATAATTAGTTATGTCGCTGTATTTGCAAGTATAGTAGCATTTTTTTCATGGAATAAGGGAGTATCAATAATTGGACCAAATAGAGCTAGTTTATTTTTACATTTAATACCTGTCTTTAGTGCTGTTTGGGCTATTACATTTTTAGATGAAAAATTTGCTTTTTTTCATATTATTGGAGTAATTTTTATACTATCTGGAATTATATTATCTAATGTAAAATCATATAATGAGTAAGATTACTAAAACTGACAAAGAATGGAAATCTCTTCTCACCGAAGACGAATATTATGTTACAAGACAAAAGGGAACAGAACCTCCTTTTTCTGGAAAAAATTTTGAAATTATTAATGGTGGTATTTTTAAATGTAAATGCTGTGGTAATGAATTATTTAATAGTTCGACAAAATATGATTCCTATTGCGGTTGGCCAAGTTTTTTTGAACAAATATCACCCGAAGCAATAAAAACAGAGACTGATAGATCTCACGGTATGGTTAGAATAGAAATTATGTGTGCAAAATGTGATGCACATTTAGGTCACGTCTTTGATGATGGACCTGAGCCTACGGGAAAAAGATATTGCGTAAATTCTTTATCGATTAATTACGAAGAATTTGAATAATACTTCTTATACACTCCTATTTTCATCAATAGGTCATGCATTGATGCACATGTTTGCTGCATTTTATTTTGTAATTGTTCTAACAATCGAAAAAGAATGGAATATTTCTTATGATCAATTAATTAAATTATGGTCACTTGCAGCGCTACTAATTGGTTTAGGAGCAATTCCTTTTGGTTGGCTTAGTGACAGATGGTCTCGTTCAGGTACAATGACCATTATGTTTATTGGTATGGGTCTAGCTTCAATTTTATGTGGATCAAGTAACTCTGTTTCTTTGTTATTTTTTTCATTATCACTTCTTGGACTTTTTTGTTCCATATATCATCCTGTAGGAATTCCTTGGGTCATACATGCAGCTAATAGGCAGGGAAGAGCACTTGGAGTAAATGGAATATTTGGAGGAGTAGGGATAGGATCTGGAGCATTTATCGCAGGAACCCTAACAGAGCTTCTAAATTGGCAATTAGCTTTTATTTTACCAGGATTAGTTTCAATAATAATTGGTTTAATTCTATTTTATTTAATCATAATAAATAAAATTTCGTACACAAATTTTTTTATCAATAAAGATAAGCAGGATCATTCAAGAAATGAAGTGATTTTAGTTGCAATAATTATGTTACTTTCAATGTTTGCACTTGGTTTATCTTTTCATAATACGCAAACAGCTTTACCAAAAGTTTTTGAGATACGAATTGGTAATATTAGTTCATTCCAGATTGGTTTTATGATTGGTGTAATTTATTTTATCTCTGGTGCAACAACTTATGTGGGAGGAATACTTGCTGATAGATTTAATCAAAAAGCAATTTATTTAATTGGAATATTTCTTCAATTTCCATGCTACTTAGGTATAGCTTATATGTCAGGATATTCCCTTGTTGTTTTATGTATTCTTGCAGCTGTTTTTAATGCTAGTATTTTACCAACTGAAAACCTACTTTTAAGTAAATTTACACCTCAAAAGTATCACGGTGTAGTTTATGGAATTAAATTCATTTTAGCATTTGGTTCAGGTCCAATATCTGTTTTTTTAATATCTGAAATATATTCAATTACCTTGGAGTTTACTTATTTATTTTTAATTAATGCAATAATGATGGCAATAGTTTCAGTATTTATTATTTTTTTACCAATGAAAAATAACCGAGTAATAGCTACTCAGGATTAGATTTTATTTCTTCAAGATAATTAATAACATCATTGATTTTTTCATCTGGTATATCTTTGTATGTGGTGCCAAAATAATTTTTTACCTCCAATGCCACATGAGCATAAGGATTTCTGCCTTTCGGATGATTAGGATGATCAGGTAATTTCCCTTTTAAAAAATCACCTGTTTCTTGAATTAATTTCCAAATTTTAGATGCGTTTTCTTTATTCAACTTATCTAGCTAATGCACCCATTGGATCCCAAGGCGCTAGCGCAACTGGTTCTATATCTAAATATTTTAAAAGTCTTTTGTTAAGATATTTTTTATCAATGACAACTTCATAGGTATATTCATCGAACCATTCATCAGTCATCATCATATATCCTTGATTCCCACTTTTTGTTCCCCAGCTATTTTCAATTTTCCATTTAGTTGAATTTCTTTTTTTAATATCGACACCTGTTAAAAGCATCGCATGAGTCATTTCACTATCACCATACTCTAAACGAGTTTGTTTATTCATCTTAAATGAAGTTTGGAAGACATTTTCATAGTCGTAAATACCCATATCAAGTACACCCATATCACGACTAAAACGTTTTCCAACATCACAACCAAACCATACTGCTTCATTGTTTTTTATTGAGTCCATTGCAGATTTTTTTAATTCTTTGATATCAACATTAAGATATTTAATAATTTGTCCTTCAACAACATTTCCAAGATATTCAACTGTATACATTGTATTAAATTTTTTATTGCTCATTGGAGCATGAATTAAGCAAACTTTATCTTTAATATTGATATCAGCATATTTTTTACAGAAATCAATTGGCGTCATATCTGAAATGACAATGTGTCTATTATCTTTATTTCTAATAGACCAATTGATTAAATCTGGCGGTTGACCAAGAAACATTGCTAGTAAATTATAAATTGTTTCCATCATATCTTTTTTAAGAGCTGCAGAATTTTTTGCTGGCTTCTTTCTTAGTATAGAAGCAAACTCTCTTAATTTGTGCGTAAGAATATAATTCATAGCACCAGATTTACTGCTATGATTTGTTTCAGGCATTACGTCTTTAGGTACTGCACCATACTTATTAATTAAGTTTACAAACATATCCCACTGTCCACCATCTTGCACAGGTGCTTTTAAAAGATGAGTTATTAATCTGCTCTCATATGATTCATCTCTTGATTTAATAATATTCTCTAAAAAATAATTTGCTTTCTCTAACTTATCCCAAAACATGAAATAATTTTGTGAAAACTCAAATGTATTTAGTTCAAGACTATCAACAACTTGCAAACGCATAAGATTTAATCCTGCAAATCCCCAACATCTACCTGACGCCATTTGGTTTGTTGCAGGAAGTTCTTTTTTAATTAAATTTGAAAAATTATGATTGATTTGACTAAAGTTTTCCCAATTGAGCGCAACATTGGCTAAATCATTTTTAATTAATGCATTTCGTGAAGCTGTATTTTTATTATTTCTTAAAAATTTATTTTTGAAAGTTTTAATTGTTGATAGAGATATATTTTTTGCCATAATCTTTATTTAAAACTATTTCAGTTTAATTCAATTCTTAACTGTTTTTTTCTTTTTTTTTAGACCCATTTTAGCTTTTCTTTCATCAATTAACCTAATGGCATCTTCTAGTTTTAAGCTATCTATTGTTTGATCACCTAGAATTGATGCATTTATTTTTCCACATTTTACATATGGTCCAAATTTTCCATCATGAGCAGTAATATTTTTCTTTTCTGTTGGATGCTCTCCAAATGTTTTTAATGTTGCATTACCTCTCTGTGTAGGTTTAGCAATTAATTCAATGGCTCTTTCAAGTTCAATATCAAGAATATTATCTGTTTTTTCGAGAGCTTTATATTTTTTATCATGCAAAATATATGGTCCATACATTCCAATACCAGCACTAACTGTTTTATTTGTTTCCGGATGAAATCCTAATTTACGAGGCAGTCCTAGAAGTTGGATAGCTGTATTTAATCCTATTTCATCTGGTTCAAAATTTTTAGGAATAGAAACTCTTTTTGGTTTCTTTTCTTTTGTCCCTTCACCAACTTGCATATAAAATCCATAAGGACCTTTTCGAAGAGTAATCATTTCACCTGTTTCTGGATAAATACCAATTTCTTTTGGTCCGCTAAGAGCAGCGCCATCTTTATCGTTTAATTGGTTAAATTGAACTGTATATTTGCAATCAGGATAATTAGAGCAGCCAATAAATCCTCCAAACTTTCCAACTTTAATTCCTAATCTTCCATTATCGCACGTTGGACATTTCCTTTTTTCATCTGATCCGTTTGGTGGAAAGAAATGCGGACCTAATGCTTCATCTAACACATCAATGACCTCTCTATTTGATTTTCCTACAGTTTCATCACAAAGTTGTTTAAATGTTTCCCAAAATTTTCTTAGAACTTCTTTCCAATCAAGTTTACCATCAGAAATTTCATCAAGTTGATTTTCAAGATCAGCGGTAAAATCATATTCCACATATTGATTGAAATATTTCTCTAAAAATATCGATACTATTCTTCCTCTATCATGGGGATTAAAACGTTTTTTATCTAAAATTACATAATCTCTATCTTGTAGAACTTTAATAATAGAAGCATAAGTAGATGGTCTACCAATACCTAGTTCTTCAAGTTTTTTAACTAAGCTCGCTTCGGTGTAACGAGGAGGAGGGGAGGTAAAATGTTGTGTCTTTTCAACTTCTTTGAGATTTAAACTCTCTCCTTCACCCATGGCAGGAAGAATTGTTTCTTTTTCTTCATCTTTATCATCATCTTTAGCTTCTTGATAAACTTTGTACATTCCAGGAAACTTAATTGTTGATCCATTTGCTCGTAAAACAATTTTTTTATCTTCGTTTGTAATATCAACAGCTACTTGATCTAAAACAGCACTTGCCATTTGTGAGCTTACCGCTCTTTGCCAAATAATTTCATATAGCTTGTATTCTTCTAAGGTAATGTATTGCTTAATATCTTTTGGTGTTAGGTAAATATTTGTTGGTCTAATACATTCATGTGCTTCTTGAGCATTTTTAGCCTTTGATTTATAAACTCTTGGTGCTTCTGGCAAATAGTTTGCACCGTAATTATCAGTAACAAAATTTCTAACTTGGTTAATAGCTTCCTTTGACATTACGACACTGTCTGTTCGCATATAAGTTATTAAGCCAGTTGTTTCTCCTTTAATGTCTGTTCCTTCATAAAGGCGTTGAGCTGTACGCATTGTTTGGCTTGCGCTAAGACCAAGTTTACGACTAGACTCAATTTGCATTGTAGATGTAGTAAAAGCAGGATAGGGATTTCTTCTAGCTTCTTTTTTCGTTATATTTCCAACAGTGAAAGTAGAATTTTTAATGTCATTAAAAATTTTTGTCGCCTCACTCTCATTTTTAATATCAAGTTTATCTACTTTATTCCCATCATAAACTGTTAGTCTAGAATTAATGATTTTATCTTCTTTATTTTTAAACTCGCCTTGTAAAGACCAATATTCCTGTGGAATAAATTTTTCTATTTCAAGTTCTCTCTCACTAATTATTCTTAAGGCAACAGATTGAACTCTACCAGCTGATTTTGAACCTGGTAATTTTCTCCATAGTACTGGAGAAAGTGTAAAACCGACAAGAAAATCTAGAGCTCTTCTTGCAAGATAGGCATTTACTAAATTCTCATCTATTTCTCTTGGTTCTTTAAGACTATCAAGAACGGCATTTTTGGTAATTTCATTAAATGTAACACGGTGAATATTTAATTTTGAAAGTGATGAATTATCTCTAAGTAGTTTTTCTACATGCCAAGCTATGGCCTCACCTTCACGGTCGGGGTCAGTTGCTAGATATAAATTTTCAGATTTTTTTGCAGCATCTGTTATTTCCTTTATCACTTTTTTTCCACGATCACTGGTTTCCCATTTCATTTGGAAATCATTATCAGTATCTATCGCATCATTTTTTGCTGATAAATCTCGGACATGTCCAACACTTGCGAGAACTTTGAAGTCAGAGCCTAAATATTTATTTATTGACTTTGCCTTTGATGGTGATTCAACAATTAATACATTCATAAATTTTGGCTCCAAATTTCAGTTTAAAGATAATTCGTCAAGAAATTTTAAAAAAAAGTATATTTTTACTTGGATAATTTAATTTTACTTTCAGTTTTGTTTATGAGTCTTTTAATGTTTTCTGTGTGTTTAAGATAAATAATTAAAGTTAAATAAATAAAGAAAATCAGAATATAAAAATTAAAATTAACAAAAATAAAATAAGCTGGAGCTACTAAAATCCCAATTAAAGATCCTAGAGAAGAGTATTTGCTAACAAAAGCAATTACAAGCCATACAAATAAAAATGAAAGTGCAATGTAAGGATTAAGACCAAATAAAAAGCCAATGTATGTTGCTACTCCTTTTCCACCTTTAAATTTTAACCAAACAGGATAGATATGACCTAATATGGCAAAATGGCAGAGAAGTATTTTATTCAATAAAGTAATATCTTGAAAATACATTTGTAAAATGAGGAATGGAAGAAAGCCTTTAAAAATATCAAAACAAAGAACAATGAATGCTACTAATTTATTTCCTGTTCTTAAAACATTTGTTGCACCTACATTGCCAGAACCAACCTTTCTAATATCTCCCAAGCCAAATAATTTTGTAAAAATCAATGCAAAGGGTAATGATCCTATTACATAAAAAAATATGATTAATGATAAACTACTTACTAAAGTCATCTCTGTTTTTAATAATTAAGTCTAAGCATGCCATTCTTACTGCAACGCCCATAGCAACCTGTTCTTGTATTAAGCTCCTTGTGACGTCATCGGCAAGTTTCGAGTCTATTTCTACACCCCGGTTCATTGGGCCTGGATGCATAACGAAAGCATTTTTTTTTGCATATTTAAGTTTATTGTAATCTAATCCATATTTTTTAAAATAAGTCTTTTGATTTGGCATTATTTTCCCAACTATTCTTTCTTTTTGAATACGTAGCATCATAACAATATCACAATTTCGTAATCCCTTTTTCATTTCTGTATAAACATTCACAGGTAGTTTATTTAAACTTTTTGGTAACCACTCCTTTGGCCCAATAACATTTATTTTTGCACCTAACTTCGATAATATGATTATATTTGATCGCGCAACACGGCTATGTAGAATATCTCCGCATATAGCAATTTTTAATTTTGAAAAATTTTCAAATTTATTTTTTATAGTAAGTGCATCTAATAAAGCCTGTGTAGGGTGTTCATGACTTCCGTCACCAGCATTGATCACAGAAGCATCAACTGATTCAGAAATTTTTTTACTAATTCCTTCCTCAGGATGTCTCACAATTAAAACATCAGGATTCATTGAATTAATTGTAGTCATAGTATCGAGTAAGGTTTCACCTTTATTTATTGAACTATCTTTTACGACTACATTAATGAGATCTGCTCCTAACCTTTTAGCAGCAACTTCGAAACTTGTTCTTGTTCTTGTTGAATCTTCAAAAAAAAGATTAAATATTGTTCTTCCTTCTAGAACATTAATTTTTTTAATTTTCCTTTTATTAAAAGTTATATATTTTTTAGATTCATCTAAGATGTGCTCAATTTCTTTCTTGGTTAAATCAGCTGTTTCTACTAAATGAATTTTTTTAAAAATATTTTTACTTCTTTTTAATTTGATATTTGTTTTTGAAGAAATTGATGAATAATATTTTAAAGCTATTTTTTCTGCATCTTTAAGAATTTTTGAACCTGTAGATGACCTGATTGCTTTTAATTTTGGCAATTTAACTTTCATTTGCCAATATTTAGAATTTTCTCTTTTATATAATTTTATGTGTCCTGATTTAAGTAGTTTTGAATTCATATGTGTTAATAATGTGTAAGTATGTGTAAACTAATTTATTAATTATTTCTATATCTATCTAAATATCCTTGTAAGATATAAGCAGCCGATTGTTGATCAAGTTTACCTTTTATCTTTGTTTTACTTAAATCGGCTTTTCTCATTTCTTTAAAGATTACATCTGATGAAAATCTTTCATCCCAAAGAGCTGTAGGTTTTTTAAAAAAGGTTTGAAGATTAATATTAAAATCTCTTACTAATTGGCTTTGTTTGTTTTCAGTATTATCCAGGCTAATTGGCAGACCAAGAATAAATCCACCAATTTCATACTCATTCAAAATATTTTTCATGATCTCCAAATCTTTGTTAGTTCCTTTTCTTTGGATAATTGATAGTGGTGTAGCAATTATTTTTGATCTATCACTTACTGCAACACCAATGGTTTTAGTTCCTAGGTCTAGACCTACAAGTATTTGTGATGTATTAAGGCCATCGATTAAATTATTTTGGTCATTCATATAATGGAGCTCATAAATTGAAGATTGATAAAAATACAATAAATAAAATCGCTCGTCTATCGAGAATAAAGTTAGATGATAAGGAATCTGAAGATTATATTAAAGATCTTAATCATATTTTAGATTGGGTTGAGCAATTAAACGAAGTAGATACCGAAAAAGTAGAACCACTAAGTAATATTTCATCTTCTATATTACCTAAAAGAGAAGATATATCTAATGATGCCAATTCAAGTGATGAAATTCTTAAAAATGCGCCAGATAAACTTGAAGGTTTTTTTGCAGTACCAAAGGTGGTCGAGTAATGTTAGAAAAATCATTAAAAAAAACTATTGAAAATTTACAGAATAATAAAATTTCAATTCGAGAACTTAACCAAGAATATATCGATAAAATCAAAACAAAATCTGAATTAAATATTTTTATTCATTTTGATGAACAAAAAATTTTAGATCAAGTAAGTGAATTAGAAAATGATAATTCTAATAAAAAACTAAAAGGAATACCCTTAGCAATTAAAGATCTTTTTTGTACTAAAAAAATGCCAACTACAGCTGCTTCAAAAATTTTAGAAAATTTTAATCCAACATATGAGTCATTTGTAACTCAAAAATTATTAGATGATGGCGCAATATTTGTTGGTAAGACCAATCTAGATGAATTTGCCATGGGATCTGCTACGGACACTAGTTACTTTGGTAATACCATTAATCCCTTATCTAAAGAAAGTGAGCCACTTGCTCCAGGTGGTTCTTCAGGTGGATCAGCGGCAGCAGTTGCTGCAGATTTATGTTTAGGCGCAACAGGAACAGATACAGGTGGATCTATAAGACAGCCAGCAAGTTTTTGTGGTGTGGTTGGTATTAAACCTACATACGGACTTTGTTCTAGATGGGGTATAGCTGCATTTGCTTCAAGTTTAGATCAAGCAGGTGTTTTTACACACAACGTTGAAGATGCTGCAATTCTTCTTGAGTCAACAGCTGGTTTTGACAAAAGAGATAGCACAAGTGCAAATATTAAAATACCAAACTATTATGATAATTTAACAGATGATTTATCAGGTAAGACAATAGGTATACCAAAAGAATACTCTATAGACGGTACTCCAGAAGAAGTAAGTAAGATTTGGGAAGATGCGATTAAAGTTTTAGAAAAAAAAGGTGCAAAAATAAAAAATATATCATTACCTCACACTAAATATGCACTTCCTACTTATTATATAATAGCACCTGCAGAAGCTTCATCAAACCTAGCAAGATATGATGGTGTAAAATATGGATATAGATCTGACGAAATTTCTTCACTTGATGAAATGTATGAAAATACAAGGGGACAAGGTTTTGGCAAAGAAGTTAAAAGAAGAATTTTAATTGGAACCTATGTTTTATCTGCTGGATATTATGATGCTTATTATCTTAAGGCACAAAGAGTGCGAAAATTAATAGCAAATGATTTTAATGAGGCATTTAAAGAATGTGATTTGATAGTTACCCCAACAGCGCCAAGTGCTGCTTTTCCACTTAATCAAGAACAGGATGATCCAATCAAAATGTATCTTAATGATGTTTTTACAGTTCCAGCTTCTTTAGCTGGACTACCGGGCATATCTATTCCTTTTGGAAAAGATAAAAATGACCTTCCCTTGGGAATTCAAATATTGGGTAAACATTTTGATGAACAACAAGTTTTAAATGGAGCTCTTTTACTAGAAAGATCTTATGAATAATCTTATTAAAGGAGAAAAGCATGATTGGGAAATGGTCATTGGTCTTGAAGTACATGCTCAAGTAAAATCAAATTCTAAACTATTTAGTTCTTCATCAACAAAATTTGGGTCATCACCAAATAGTCAAGTATCTCTTGTAGATGCTGCTATGCCAGGTATGCTTCCAGTTATAAACAAGTATTGTGTTGAGCAAGCAGTTAAATCAGGAGTAGGTTTAAATGCAAAAATAAATAATTATTCAGTCTTTGATAGAAAAAATTATTTTTATGCAGATCTCCCACAAGGATATCAAATTAGTCAGTATAAATATCCAATAGTTGGAGAAGGAAAAGTTACAATTGATTTTAAAGATGGAACATCAAAAGATATTAGAATTGTAAGATTACATTTAGAGCAAGATGCTGGTAAAAGCCTACACGATCAAAATCCTTCAAAAACATATGTGGATCTCAATAGATCTGGTGTTGCTTTAATGGAAATTGTTAGCGAACCAGATATTAGAACTCCCGATGAAGCCGGTTTGTATATTTCTAAAATTAGATCAATTTTAATGTATTTAGATACTTGTGATGGAAATATGCAAGAGGGATCTCTAAGAGCAGATGTTAACATATCTGTAAGAAAACCTGGAGATGAATACGGGACTCGCTGCGAAATCAAAAACTTAAACTCAATCAAGTTTATAAAACAAGCTATTAACTACGAAGCAAAAAGACAAATAGAAATTTTAGAGTCTGGCGGCTCTATAGAACAAAACACAATGCTCTTTAATACATCAACAGGCAAAACAAGACCAATGAGAAACAAGGAAGAAGCCCATGATTATAGATACTTTCCTGATCCAGATTTACTTCCATTAGAAATTACTGAAGAAGAAATAGAAAATTTAAAATCATCAATACCAGAATTACCAGATGAACTAAAAAATAAATTTATTGAGACTTATAAACTATCTAATTATGACGCCTCGGTATTGACTGCAGAAAAACAAACATCTGATTATTTTATTGAATCGATAAGTTCAGATCCAGAATTAAAAAATCATGCTAAAATGGTTGTTAATTGGATTACATCAGAATTATTTTCCTTACTAAATAAAAATAATTTTGAATTAAGTAATTCCCCTGTTTCATCTAAAAACTTAGGAGAGCTTGTTAAATTAATTTCCTCAAATGAAATTTCAGGAAAAATAGCAAAAGATGTACTTGAAGATATGTTTGCTACAGGAAAAACTGCTAGAGAAATTGTTGATGAAAAAGGTTTAAAGCAAGTAACAGACCAAGGAGAAATAGAAAAAATTATTAACGAAGTCATAGAAGATAATCCAAAAATGGTAGATCAATACTTAGCTGGAAAAGATAAATTGCTTGGTTTTTTTGTTGGTCAAGCTATGAAAAAAACAAAAGGTAAAGCAAATCCAAAAATACTTAATGACATTTTAAAACAGAAACTAAATAAAGAAAATTAAACGTAAAGAAAAGCATCTATAAGCAACTATTATAAAAGTTAAAATTATCCAAAAAATATTTCCTTTATAATTTTCTGCTGCTCTCCAAATTCCAATAGATATAAAAATCGTCCAAACAAAAATTATAATTTTTGATAGTAATGTAAAATTACTAAAATCTAAAAAAGGTATTTGCGATACTGAACTATTATTATTAAAAAAATAAATCTCAAGATTAAAAATTATTAATAAAACAACACCATTTAATAGCTCTCCAACTAGCCAATATGATTTCCAAAGTTTAATTCTTCCTTCAAAGAATTCTATTAAGAGGTTTCGAATACTCATTTAATTGGAGTTTTTAAGGTATAAGAAGTCCATAAAGAATGCCATTTTGCATAATTATCTTTTTTTTTATTACTACCTTCAATTATAACAACACTTTCAATTAGATATTTTGTATCATTTTTAAAAATAAAATCAAAATATCCTTCTTTATTTGTTTTAACATATTCTTTTTTAAAATAACCATTTTTAAAACTCATTACAGAAACCTTATGATTAGCAAGTAATTTATTTTTATACTCTAATAGAATTCTCTTACTTTTATTTAAATTTTTAAGAGGATTGTCTAAAAATATTAATTCAAATTCCATGTTTGTATCGACATCATCTCCATCAAAATTATCAACACTAACTAAAGATTTTGCATATCTTTTGTAACTTTCATAAAAATTATTTGGATAATTTTTTTCTTTATGTTTTTTTGCTAAATCAGGATACCCCTTTTTTCTAGCAAATATTTCAAATTTGACTAATTCTTTATACTCCACATATTTAGTTACTGACTCAATTTGTATAATATTTAATCCGCTGTTCAATCTTTTAACTTTAAGAGCGGGTATATCACCCAATCTGCCTTTAATTTTTGATTTATTTTGATTAGAATAGAGGTATGAGATTTTAAAATAACTTTTTGTAAATGGTATTGGAGATCCT
>CACONS010000011.1 GCA_902628645.1 uncultured Alphaproteobacteria bacterium
CTCGTTACACAATTAATCGATGAATTTATTCAAGATCCTGACTATGAATCTATAAATCATATTGTTCAAGGTAGACTTGTAAAGAGAAAGACTACAAGATAATTAATTAATTTATATTTAAGAAATTTATTTTACTTAAATTTCAATCCCATTTGTTCAAAAACACCATGGTTATCAACCATTACATAGTTGTCTAAAAACTTTCCTTCTTTAATAGTCCAAAAATCTGAGAATTGCATTTTAATAGCTTTCCCTGTAGGCTCAACACCTAGATATGTGCCACTGTGTGTTCCAGTCAAAAAACCAGTAGCACTTATCCATTCACCTTCAGCAACTACAATATCATTTTTAACATGATAATCAGGAAATGCTTCATAAAAAGGTTTTAAGACTTTATATTTAAAATTTTCTATACCATGAATATCGCCAAAGCCTGGAGGGCCATGCCAAACCATATCGTTGTGCCAATATTTATGTTGTGCTTCTAAATCTTGAGCATTTAGTGCATCATACATATTTTCTAATAACTTTTTACTATCGTTTATATTCATTTTTTATCACCTAATAATTGCATTAATATTGCCAGCTCATTAAAGCCTGTCCATTCTTTTATAATTTTATTATTTTTAATTTCCCATTGAGTAATTCCCCACAGATAACATTCTCTATTTGTAGGCGGTCCATAAATTCCATTACCTTTATGAGTTCCTACTGCACCCCACCGTATGGAAATTAAAAATCCATCTTTTGTATTACCCATCCAATATAAGTCTTCAATACTGAGTGCCAGGTCTGGAAAGGAAGCTACTATTGAAATAATAAATTTTCTTAGTTGCTTAACACCTTTAAATTTACGTCCAGTAGAACCTTCAAATTCGATGTTATTAGAAAATACATCATTAATAGCAGAAAAATTTCTTCTATTCCAAATTGTGTCATAAACAGCATGAACAAACTTTCTAACATCTTTGACTGTTTCTGGAATTTCATAGCTAATAGGTTTTAGTTTTGTAATTTTTCTTTTAGGTTTAGAACTTTTAAAGTCTGGAGCAAATGGTCCAATACTTCCTTCATTTGCAATTTGTTTGGCAACTTGATGCAAATCTAAACCTAATTGCTTTATCAAACCTGCTGTATCATAAACAACATTTTCGTAATATATTTCATTGTTTTTTGCTACACAGTTCGCAATACAAAATAATCTAACAGTCTTACCTGTAGGTTTAGAAAATTTACTAAACCCTGAATTAGTTCCAGTTATTATTGTTCTATGAGACGTATGAAAACTTGCTTTTTCGTCTCCAGCCCAAATTACTTCATCTGCAAATAACCTAATATCTGGAAAAGCGTTGTTAGTGTGAACAGTATCTGAAACAATTTTTTCTGATCCAAATTGTAATCCAAATTCATCCCATACTCGGCAATCATTACTGTATGTATCGTATATGTATCCAATATTTTTTTCTTCCCAAATTGTGTAGGTAATTCTAACAATATAATCGATAATATTTTTATATTGTGCTTCAAAACCTTTCATAGATTGAGGTTTTAATTTTTTAGGATTTGGATTTAAAGATTTAGAAGTTCCTCCTCCACCATAAGCTTTTAAAGAGATGTCAAAGTTTTTAGGCATGTGATGATCTTTAAGTTGCATTGGCCTTAAATCTTTTACTTTTTTATTTTTCATAAATTAAATTTTCCTAGATTATTATTTTTATAGTTCTGATACAATTAAATTATTTCAATGCAATGAAATTTTATTCAAAAAAATGAATATTGTTATTTTATTTTAATTAATATAATTACTGCGAATATGCTTGATCTTCAGGAAGAAAAAAAATTAGTCCTCAATTATTTTAATGACCTTGATAATGCTGAAAGCGATAAACTTACTGAAATAATTTCTAAATATACATCAGATGACTTTCATATGAGGTGTACTCATCCTTTTAATGAAATAAAGGGAGCTGAAAATGTTGCTAAAAATCTTTGGTGGCCAATTAAAAAATCCTTTAATCCTATTCAAAGAAGAATGGATATTTTTTATGCAGGTGTAAATTCTCATGACGAAAATCAAGGAAGATGGGTTTCAAGTATGGGTCACTTAATGGGTTTATTCAAAAAAGATTTTTTTGGATTAAAACCCAATAATAAATCTGTGTTGTTGAGATATGCTGAATTTTATAAAATAGAAAATAACAAGATAACTGAAGGTGCATTTTTTTTAGATCTTATGAATTTTATGCAACAACTAGATCTTTCCATTATTCCAGAATCAACTGGTTTTGTATGTGTAACTCCAGGACCAATGAATCATAAAGGTCTAAAATTTAATTTATCTAATAAAAATGAAGGAGAGAAAACATTAGAACTTATTCATCGAATGCGTGATCGCTTAGTTGAAGGATCTAAAATGAAATCTTTAAAAGATGAATTAGAGCTTGATTGGAAAAAAGATATGATTTGGTGGGGGCCTGGAGGAATAGGTGCATCGTATACTATAGATGGATATATGAAAGGTCACTCTGGTCCTTTTGAAGAAGGTTTGGAATTTGTTAAATTTAATGGACATATCTTAAGTAGTGCTGAAGATGATTTAGGAGGTTGGTTTGGTTGGCCAAATCTAATCATGAAACCTAAAGATGGATACTTAGGTTTAACTAAATCTGCTGATACTGAATCTGAAATGAGGGTAGTTGATTTATATAGAAGAGATGGTGATAAAATTGCAGAAAATTGGATATTTATTGATCATCTTCATTTCTTAAAAAAACTTGGAATTGATTTATTAGATCAAGCTAAAAAAAAGTAATTTTATATTACTTTAGATGCAAGTTTAGTGCCTTCAACTAATGCATGAAGTTTTTCATAACATATATTTTCATCGATCTTTCCAAATCCTGCAAAAGTACTAAAACCACAATCAGTTCCAGCCATTAGTTGATCTTTTGGAATGACAGTTGAAAATTGTATTAATCTATCAGCCACTACTTCGGGGTGCTCAACAAAATTTGATGTTGAATCTATCACCCCTGGCACTAAAACTTTATCTTTAGGTAGTTTTATTTCTTCAAAAACTTTCCATTCGTGTGCATGACGTGGATTTGATGACTCAATTAAAAAATATTTTATTTTAGATTTTAAAATTATTGGTAAAATTTTCTCAAGAGCAATATCATGGGTATGAGGTCCTTCATAATTACCCCAACAAATATGCATTCTTGTCATTTCATTATCAACATTTTGTAAAGCTGTATTTAAACACTCAATTTGTATTTCTGCCCTTTTTAAAAACTCATCTTCTGAAAGATCTTTAAAATTCATATGTCTAGCTAAAGCTAAATCTGGACAGTCTAATTGAACTTGAATATTTGCATCAGTAATCTTTTCATATTCAGTGGCCATTATGTTTGATAACTTATTTAAATATTCATCATCACTATTATAAAATTTATTTGGCATAAAAACATTTATTACACCTGGTGATGCTGCGTTCATGAATGCTTTTGTGTGATTAAATTTTTTCAAGGCATTATTAAAATTAGCAATGTCATTTAATAAAGATATTTCATCTTTTATTTTTAATTCATCTGTACAACATGGCCTAGAGTATGTTGGTGTCCCACCACTTTTTGCAATTTTGTCTTTATACTCTGGAAAATCATCTAAATCAGCTGGCGCTCTTCTCTCACTTTCACCAGAAAACCCTTCAATTCTATCTTTAATATAAGTAGCATAACTTATTTTACTCATCTCTCCATCACTAATAAAATCAATCCCTACTTCAAGTTGCCTTTTTACTATTTGATCTACGTTTGACGCTAAGACTTCTTTAAATTTCTCTTTGCTGTATTCATCACCTTTATCTTTCGCAAAAAGTAATTCCGATAACTCTTTTGATCTTGGGAGACTTCCTACATGTGTTGTTAAGATAGATGTCATTATTTTATATTATCCAGTTTTTAATAATATTTGTTTCCAAATCATTGTTTCATCATAAAGAACCCATTCATTCTTAATGCCTCTAGGACCAAATTCAACATGATTAATTCCCATAACATAAATTTTTGCATTAGAAGGATTACCAAAAATACCAGCTCCTTCATGTTTACCTACTAAAGACCATCTTACAGCAGCTTTTTTTGGTTGTGCTTTCTCTTCAGTAAAAGCAATATGCTCTATTGTAAATAAGGCGTTTGGAAATGAAGATCTTAATGCATTCCAAAATTTTATTGCTTCATCTTTTCCATAATGAATTTGACCACCAGGTTGATATTGTTGAATTGATCTATCGTAATTATCATTAATGGTTTTTTCAGGATTAACATTCATAATTGAACTTAGAATATTGCTGTAGTTTTCTCCAATATTACCTGATGGCAGTACTGGAGATTTATAAATTGATTTAATTGGTGTATTTTCATCAAACGGCTTAGTTGATTTTTCTGGACCACCCTCTTTCATAATTAAATCATTTGCATAATGTTTAGGATCAATTCCAATTTGTCTAACAATAGCTCCCTGATCTCTCACAAGCCATTCATCATAGACTTGATTATTCATACATGCACAATCAGCAATCGTTCGATAGTATAGTTTTTTACCAGTAGGTTTTCCATACATACCATCTTGATTATGAGTTGAAGTTGAGAGTATTCGGTGTGAAGAAAAATAACCCTCTTCATCATTTCCAGTCCAAATTACATCTTCACCAAGTAATGTTCTATCTGGAAACAATTTTTTACTTTCTCTAGTACTTTTTATTACAGGATCAGCCCCATAAATTACTCCACTAGGTGATCTAGTAGGTGTAGGGAGAGTCACTTCTGGAGTATCAGCATAATATTCATTTATTGCTTCAACATCATTATTTTCCCATATTTGATAAGTAATCTTTAAAATATAATCAGGCAAATCTTTGAACTGATTATCAAAACCTTTCATGAAGTTTATTAATTAGTTTGTCTTATAATATATAAGTTACCGGTAGTATCACCTATTTGTCTAATCGATCGAAGTGAATTTTTTGGTACTGAAAAAGTATCTTTAGCCCCAATGACTATTTTTTCTTCATTACATTGGATTTCCCACTTACCATCTAAACAATGAAAAACTTCTGACTTTTCTAATGTGTACTCATGAATATGTGCATCTTTACCCTGTAAGAGAGATAAACTAAAACCTGTTTTATGAGGGATGTAGGGTTCTAATGTTTTATTATGAATATCGAATTTATCGATGTAATTAATTATTTTATTAGAGTTGTAGTGCTCATCATCGACAAAATATTTATCTCCTTGATCAAATCTGATTACATATTTTTCAATTTCTGAGGAAGAATAATGATCAAAAGTTTCAAGTTCTTGCTCCTTTAATGGTTGAATAATTTTATCCTCATCAGGAATTTCTTGTTTATCTGTATCGATCAAAGAATTGTCATCCATTAACACCATGCCTGAGTCTTTTGCATCTTTTAAAAGTTTTGGTGTCCATGTTATTACACCAGGATCATTTTCACCAAGAACTACAAACATTAATGCTTCATCTTTACTAACATTTTGAAAACCTCTAAACATATTTGTTGGAAAGGAAGCTACATCTCCACTATTAAGTATTACTTCACCTTCAGTGCCATCAACACCCCAATAAAATCTCCATGAACCTTGATGAATAATGAAAACCTCAGCAGTTGTATGGCTATGTAATCCTGAGCCATTCATGGGTGCTGCACTTACTGCCCCTATATTAAAACCATGCTCTTCAGCAATTTTGACATTTTGTTTTGAATCTTCACTAACTCCTGGTCCAATTACGGAATAATTTTTTCTATCTTGGTGTCCTTTTAGTTTACCCTCAACAAAGGGAATATTACTTGGAACTAGTTCGTTAAATTTAGCTAATCTTGAAGTAATATTAGTTGACATATATTAATGATATTTTATTCATTTTTTTTGAATAATATTCATATTATTGAATAAATCAATTATTATTTAATTTTATAGTGTGTGTAATTTAAAATGGCAAAAATAGATGACAATTTTGATACAAGACAAAAAACTTTTGAAAATATAATTCACGTTGACTTAGATCCAAAACAAAATATTAAAAATAAAAAACATTTTAAAAATCTTTTAAATCATATAGCTGAGTCTTCACTCGAAGATTTAGATAAATCTCTAAGAAATTTTTATCATGATGAAGCTGAATTGAATGCTTTTTATCCAATCAACGAAATTAAAGGAATTAATGAAATCAAGAAACAATTATGGGCTCCATTAAAAAAATCATTTCCTGATCTTGAGAGAAGAAATAATCTTGTCATTGGTGGTTCGTTTCAAGATAAAGTTTTTGTTTCTTTTATAAGTCATCTAACAGGCACATTCGTAAATGAATGGTTAGGTGTACCAGCTACAAATAAAACCATTTATTTAAGAACTTGTGAAGCTCACCAAATTACAAATAATAAAATTATTAAATCATATATTTTGATAGACACTGTTGATTTTATTCGCCAATCAGGTCATTTACCAATAAACAAATCGTTGGGTATTGAAGAAATGTGGCCAAGCCCAATTACAGGAGATGGTGAAAATAATGAAAATCTAGATAAAGAATTATCTCTTCAATCACTTAATTTGGATCTCGAAATGCAAAGAAGTTTAAATATTAAACCTGAAAATGAACCAGGACTGAATAAAGATCAATTAAGAGATAAACTGATTAATCATCCACAGAAAAAATATTGGCATCCTAAAATGATGTGGTACGGACCATCAGGTATTGGGACTGCAAGAGGCCTTGAAGGATTTGTTGATCATCATCAACTTCCCTTTCGTTTAACATTCAAAAATAGAGACTATTGGAAAATTGGACATTATATTGAAATTGGAGACGGCAATTACTCAATGACCGGAGGTTGGCATAGTATTGAAACGACCCATGGATCACAGGAATGGCTTGGTTTTCCAGCAACTAATAAAAAAGTTACAATGAGAGTTATGGATTTTTATTTAAACCATGAGGGTTTAATTAGAGAAAATTGGGTGCCTATTGATATTGCACATATTTTAAATCAAATAGGTATTGATATATTTAAATTAATTCATACAAAATAATTATGGCAATTGAGTATTTAAAAAAAGGTTTAGATGAAAAACAAAGGGTTGAAGATAACGATAAAGTAAAAAAAGTTGTTGAGGAAACTTTAAGTAAAATTGAATCACAAGGAGATAAATATATTAGAGAATTATCACAAAAATTTGATAATTATTCACCAGATAGCTTCAGATTAAGTGAAGAGGAAATTAATCAATTAATGAGTGAAGTCTCCGATAATGACAAAGAAGATATTAAATTTGCTCAAAAACAAGTAAGGTCATTTGCGGAAGCACAACTTAATACTTTAAATGAATTAGAGGTAGAAACCCATCCAGGTGTTATTCTAGGTCATAAAAATATACCAGTACAAGCAGTTGGTTGTTATGTGCCTGCTGGTAAATTTCCTATGGTAGCATCCGCACATATGTCAGTTGTTACTGCTTCTGTTGCTGGGGTACCTAGAATTGTAGCCACTACTCCACCTTTTAAAGGTAAACCTAACCCAGCAGTCGTTACTGCAATGAAAATGGGTGGCGCTCATGAAATTTATGTTTTGGGAGGAATGCAAGGAGTTGGCGCAATGGCTATTGGTACAGAAATGATTAAACCCGTAGATATGCTTGTTGGACCTGGCAATGCATTTGTTGCTGAAGCAAAAAGACAATTGTATGGCAGAGTTGGTATCGATTTATTTGCTGGTCCAACTGAAACAATGGTTATTGCAGATGAAACAGTTGATGGTGAAATGTGTGCAACAGACTTATTGGGACAAGCAGAGCATGGATATAATTCCCCTGCAGTGATGATAACAAACTCAAGAAAACTTGCAGAAAATACATTAAAAGAAATTGATAGAATTTTAGAAATTTTACCTACTAAAGAAACAGCAAGTACAAGCTGGAGAGATTATGGAGAAATGATTTTATGTGATACCTATGAGGAGATGTTATCTAAAGCAAATGAAATAGCTTCAGAGCACGTTCAAGTTATGACAGAAAAAGATGATTGGTTTTTAGAAAATATGACATCTTATGGGGCCCTATTTTTAGGTGCTAGAACTAATGTTGCTAATGGTGACAAAGTAATAGGTACTAACCATACTCTACCTACTAAAAAAGCTGGTAGATATACTGGAGGTTTATGGGTTGGTAAGTTTATTAAAACTCACACTTATCAAAAGATTACGACAGATGAAGCTGCAACTCTTATCGGAGAATATGGTTCTAGGCTTTCACATTTGGAAGGTTTTATTGGTCATGCAGAACAATGTAATGTAAGAGTTAGACGATACGGAAAGAAAAATGTTGGATATGGAAAACCAGCAGGAGAGAAAATTTAGCTTATTTTAATTCCCCTTTAACTCTCATTTCATTTCTAATTTTTGTTGCGGAAATATCATGTATCTCTTTTCCTAAATCATGTTCTGTAAATGAATAACCAACTCCTCTTCCATAAGAAATATCAATAATGTTTGGAACCTTAATAACTACATATTCTTTGCCATCAGTAAAACCATGTTGAGCTAAACCTTCATTAATTTTTGCTTTTACTTCT
This sequence comes from uncultured Alphaproteobacteria bacterium, assembly GCA_902628645.1. Lineage (GTDB taxonomy): Bacteria > Pseudomonadota > Alphaproteobacteria > HIMB59 > CACPNW01. Next base: position 8,653 of record CACONS010000011.1, read on the forward strand.
TCAAATTGAAATGGATTGTCAGCTTGACCTTCTACACCTGCATCTACACCTCCCACATCACGATACATAATACATACCTGACCTGTTTTCTGAAGTGCCCTTTTAAATAATTCTGTATGTCCATCATGCCATGGTTGCCATCTACCTAACATTTGTACTGTTGGTTTTTTCCAATCAAACATTTTTAATCTCCTTTGCTAGATTTTCTATTTCTTGATCTGATAAAAATTTGGTTATTTTAATGTCAGTTTTATTTGGTTGTTCAAACATTTTATTTGTATCTTCAAACCTACCTTCTTTAATAGTATCAAGCCAGATAATAAAATCAGGCTCAAAAGCCTCTCTTGCTTTTTCAGTTGGTGCTACAAAGTCACAAATTACCCATCTTCCATTTTGTTTTTCAAAATCAGCAAATGTTTTCATTCTATTGGCTTGTCGTATTCTACCTTCCATCGTAAAATCCCAATCATTTGCTGACTTCCTTACTACATCTGCGTTATACCAAGCACAATTTTCAATTACTTTAATAAGCCTTTCAGCTAACCAAGTTTTACCAGCACCAGGAAGACCACAGATAAGTATTTTCATATGTTTATAATTTAAATTTTAGCTATAAAATTAGGGTTAATAACACTTTCTTTAGTGTTGTATAGTAATATATTTTCATTAAAATCTTTAATTGATCCTCCTGCCTCTTCAAGAATAATATGTCCCGCAGCAATATCCCATTCTGAAGTTGGACCTAGTCTTGGATATATATTTGCCTTACTTTCAGCTAAGTAACAAAATTTAAGAGAACTACCAATTTGGATTAATTCAAAATTATTACAATTATCTACTATCCAATTATCAAAATCTTTATTAGAATGCGATCGACTACCAATAACCTTTGTTAAATTACTTTTGTCTTTTACTGAATTTATTTTTATAAAATTTTTAGTTGATTCAATATTTGACTCTGTAATTAATTTATGTGCGCCATAGTTTTTTAAAGCATAATAAAGCAAAGACTTAGCAGGCGCATATATAATACCAAATATTGGTGAGTTATTTTTTATTAATGCAATATTAACTGTAAATTCTCCATTTTTTTTAATAAATTCTTTAGTTCCATCTAATGGATCTATTAACCAATATGAATTCCAAGTTTTTCTTTCTTTCCATTGTATTAGACTTTCTTCGCTTAATATAGGAACATTCGGGCTAAAAGATTTTAATCTATTTAGAATTAAATTATTTGATTTTATATCAGCTTCGGTAATAGGTGAATTATCGTCTTTTATTTCTACATTAAAAGATTTTTTATATACTTTTTGAATTTCCTTACCTGCATCTATAGCAGTATTTAATATTTTTAATAAATTTTTTGATTTATGTAATTCTAAGTTCATGATTCTTTTAATAGAATTTTTTTATTAATTAAAGTTATATATAAATGAAATACATATATCCAAAATACAAAGTTAGTCCGATAACTCCGTACATACGTCCAATTTTTTTTGCAAAAATCATAAACATTAAAATTAATGCTGTAATTGATAGCATGAAGTATAAGTCTTGATTTGCTAAAACTGTAGGAACTTTAAAATTACCAAAAAATGAACTAATACCTAGAACACCTAATACATTATAAATATTAGACCCCAGAATATTTCCTAAAGCAAAATCAATCTTTTTTCTAAATGCAGAAACAATACCAACTGCAAGTTCTGGTAGAGAAGTTCCAAAAGCTACTAATGATAATCCGATTACTGAAGCTGGAACATTATATGTTCTTGCAATATTAATTGCTGAATCAACTAGTAAATCTGCACCAAATACTAAAATTACAATGCCTATTATAATTAATATTAATGAGATTGTTATTGAATAATTGTTTTTATCTATCTCTAAATTATCAATTTCTCCTTTATTTATTTGAATATACATTAGGTAAATTAATGATGTAATTGCAACTAATCCAAAAATAAAATTAAAATAAAAAAAAGTCATAATAATTAATATAATTCCTAAAATAATATTTATCCAAGCTTGGTTAATCTGATTTTTATTTATATTTACAATTGGAAAAATTAATGTTGTTGTTGCCATTACAAGTATCAAGTTTGCAATATTACTTCCAACTACGGCGCCTAAAGCAAGATCAGAAAAATCATTAAGAACTGCATTAATACTGCTTGCCAATTCAGGTAATGATGTTCCTCCGGCTACAATTACAACACCAATTGCAAACAATGAGATATTAATTCTTTTTCCAAAACTAACTGAACCTCTTATAATTATTTCAGCACCTAAAACTAGAAGCCCTAATCCAATAATCGAAAATAAAATATCCATTGAAAATTTTTAATTATTTAAGTTAGTTATATGTTTAAATTAAATAGTATATAATAAATAAATTTTTCTAAATTATGAATGAAAGTTTTGACTATATTATTATTGGTGCAGGTACAGCAGGTTGCATATTAGCAAATAGGCTATCAGAGAATGAAAATATCAAAGTACTTTTGATTGAGGCTGGGGGCAAAGATACTAATCCTTGGATACATATTCCTGGGGGTTATTTTAAAACAATGCATAATTCTGAAACTGACTGGTGTTTTACAACCGAAGAAGAGGAGTTTTGCAACAACAGAAAAATGCTTATTCCAAGAGGAAAAACGTTAGGTGGCAGTTCATCAATTAATGGCATGCTTTATATAAGAGGTCATGCAAATGATTATAATTATTGGAGACAATTAGGTAATATTGGATGGTCTTGGGAAGATGTTTTACCGTATTTTAAAAAATCAGAAGATTATAGGATCTCTAAAAGTGACTTTCATGGAAGTGGTGGGCCAATCAAAGTTGAAAAAATTAGATCAAAATTTAAATTATTAGATTTATTTTTGGAAGCGTCTCAAGAGTTTGGTTATAAAAAAAATAATGACTTCAATGATGGTGATAACGAAGGAATGGGTTATTTCCCTATGACAATTGATAAAGGGTATAGATGTAGTGCTGCAGTTGCTTTCTTAAATCCTATCAAAAATAGAAAAAATTTAAAAATTATTACTAAGGCACATGTTAAAAATTTAATCTTTGAAAATTTAAAAGTAAAAAATGTAAATTTATGGAAAAATAATGAAGAATTTTCATATTCTGTAAATAAAGAGGTTTTATTGTCTGCAGGAACAATTGGATCTCCTCACATATTACAAGCTTCGGGTATTGGTCCAGGTAAACTGTTAAATGAAAATAATATTAGTATTGTAAAAGAAATTAATGGTGTTGGGAGAAATTTAACTGATCATTTAATGTTAAGACCAGTGTACAAAATTAAAAACTTAGAGACGTTAAATGACATATATCATAGTTTTACCAAAAAATTTTTAACAGGTTTAAATTATCTAATTTATAAAAAAGGACCCTTAACAGTTGGAGCAAGTTACTTGTGTGGATTTGTTAAAAGTGATTCTTATTTAGAAAACCCCAATTTACAATTTCATATTTCACCAGCTAGCACTGATTTATTAGGAAAAGCAGAACTGCATAAATTTCCAGCATTCACTCCTACAATAACAAATATTCACCCAACAAGCAGAGGTTCAATAGAAATTAAATCTCCAGATACAAGAGTTTACCCACAAATAAAAATGAACTATTTATCTACTGATGAAGATAGGGAAATTGCAGGTAAATCTATAAAAATTGTAAGAAAAATTGTTTTAGAATCAAAAGCATATAAAAATTATGAACCAGAAGAATATAGACCAGGAATACAATTTAAAGATAATGAATCTCTGGCAAAAGAAGCTGGTAAATTTGCAAACACTATTTTTCATCCAGTAAGTACATGTAAAATGGGTAATGATGAAAACTCAGTTGTAAGTGATAATCTTAAAGTAAAAGGAATAAATAACTTAAGAGTTGTTGATGCATCTGTAATGCCAACTATAACATCAGGTAATACGAATGCCCCCACTATGATGATTGCTGAAAAAGCATCAGACTTAATTGTTAACGATCAGAAATAATTATTGAACTACTGTATCTTTAGGATCAATTCCAGCAACTTCAACTGGCGCCTTCATAGCATCTCTTCTAAAAGGTTCTCCTAGTTCTTGATTTAACATAACTTCAATAAAAGTAGTTATGCCTTCCATTTGATCTTTGCAAGATTGTTGTAAAGCTTCTGTTAGTTCCTCTTGAGTATAAACTTTAACACCTTTAAATCCACATGCTTCTGCAATCTTTGCATAGCTTAATTTAGGATCAAGTTCAGTTCCAACAAAATTATTATTATACCAAAGTGTAGTGTTTCTTTTCTCCGCTCCCCATTGATAATTTCTAAAAATTATCATTGTAATATTTGGCCATCCATCTCTATTACAAGAGGTCATTTCACTCATACTAATTCCAAATGCGCCATCACCTGCAAAGCCAACAACTGGTGTATTAGGGCAACCTATTTTTGCTCCAATTACAGATGGAAAACCATAACCACATGGTCCAAATAAACCAGGTGCCAAATACTTTCTACCATTCTCAAATGTTGGATAAGCATTGCCGATTGCGCAATTATTTCCTATATCACTTGATATAATTGCATCTTCAGGTAATCCTGCTTGAATAGCTCGCCATGCCATTCTTGGTGACATTTTTTCTGGTTCTCTATCTCTTGAATCTTTATTCCAAGATGTGCCAGGATCATCTTCTTCATGATCAAGGCCAGTTAATGTTTGAAGCCAAGCTGACTTCGTCTTATGAATTAACTCTTCTCGTTCTTTTCTATCGTTATCACCTGCATTTGTTGTAAGGTTTTCTAAAATTTGTTCTGCAACTAGTTTTGCATCTCCACAAATACCAACACTTATTTTTTTTGTTAAACCAATGCGATCAGAATTGATATCAACTTGAATGACATCTGAATTTTTTGGCCAATAATCTATTCCATAACCTGGTAAAGTTGAGAAGGGATTTAATCTTGTACCAAGTGCGAGAACTACATCTGCCTTAGATATTATTTCCATTGCTGCTTTAGATCCATTGTATCCTAAAGGGCCAACCGCAAGAGGATGTTTGCCGGGAAAACTATCATTATGCTGATATCCGCAAGCAACAGGAGCGCTTAATTTTTCTGCAAGTTTTTTACAATCATCAATGGCGTCAGCTAAAATCACTCCAGCGCCAGATAAAATAACTGGGAATTTTGCATTAGATAAAAGATTTGCGGCTTCTTTAATTGCTTCAATTCCACCAGAAGGTCTTTCAAATTTAATTATAGGTGGCAAATCAATATCAACAACTTGAGTCCAAAAATCTCTTGGTATATTTAATTGAGCAGGAGCAGATCCTTTTATAGCTTTTGAAATAACTCTGTTTAAAACTTCTGCAACTCTGGAGGGATCTCTTACTTCTTCTTGATAACAAACCATATCTTTAAATAAATTCATTTGCTCAACTTCTTGGAAGCCTCCTTGACCAATAGTTTTATTTGCTGCTTGAGGAGTAACTAAGAGCATTGGAGTATGATTCCAAAAAGCAGTTTTTATAGGCGTAACTAAGCCAGTTATACCAGGTCCATTTTGCGCAATACACATTGCGATTTTACCAGTTGATCTAGTATAACCATCGGCCATAATTCCGCCGTTTGACTCATGAGCAACATCCCAAAATGTTATTCCAGCTTTAGGGAAAAGATCTGATATCGGCATAAATGCCGATCCAATTATTCCAAAAGCGTGTTGAATACCGTGTTTTTGTAAAACTTTTACGAAAGCCTCTTCTGTTGTCATTTTTGCCATAATAAAACCCCTAATATATTATTCTTACCTACATTAAATTAATTATTAAATGAACTACAATAATCTTGTTAGTTATTTATTAATTTTATAAAATTCCTATTTAATGAAAAATTAATTATTTACGATTGATAAAATGACGCTTCTTGGACAAGAAATTATTAGGGCTACATCAAAAACTTTACCAAATCAACCTGGTGTTTACCAAATGCAGGATGATAAAGGAAATATTTTATATATTGGAAAAGCAAAGGTATTATCAAATAGAGTAAAAAATTATTTATCTCTAAATAACCTAACCAGAAGAATTCAAAGAATGGTTAGTCTAACTAAATCAATGAACTTTTTTGTTACAAATACAGAATTAGAAGCAATTATCCTTGAATGTAATTTAATTAAAAAATATAAGCCTCGATTTAATGTTCTCCTAAGAGATGATAAATCATTCCCTTATATATTTATTTCTTCAGAGCATGATTTTCCTAGAATTGAAAAACATCGTGGTCCACAAAAGAAAAAAGGGAGATATTATGGACCGTTTGCAAGTCCAGATGCAGTAAATAGAACTATTAATACAATACAACGTATATTTCTTTTAAGATCATGCACAGATAAAGAGGTTAATGCAGGAAATAAATTGTGCTTCAATTATTATCTTAAAAGATGCTCTGGTCCTTGCGGAGGAAAAATAACAAAAGAATCCTATTCGAAATTAATAGAGGCAGCAGATGATTTTCTCAGTAGTGGTAATTCTCAAAAAATACAAAAAAATTTTACTGATCAAATGTATAGGGCTTCAAAAAAAAATAATTTTGAATTAGCAGCATCTTTAAGAGACAGACTTAAAGCTTTAAAACATATTGAACAAAATAATTCAATTAAAATTAAGGATATTAAAAATGCTGACATTTTTGCAATAACATCAAATGAAGGCAAAACATGTATTTATGGAAGTTTTTTTAGAAATAATACTTCTTATGGTGGTAAAGCTTTCTACCCTGATCATGACAACTTATTGGATCATGAAGAAATAATGTTAGGTTTCTTAAATATATTTTATGCAGAAAAAGATATTCCTGAAATAATTATTACTAACTTAACTATTGATAAAAAAAATAATTCACAAATTTTAGGAAAAAATTTTGATAAAACAAAAATCATTAAACCATTAAAAGGGCCTAAAAAAAATTTACTTAAATTTGCAGAAAAAAATTCTAAAATAAATTTAGATATTAAATTAAATAAACTTAAATCTTTTGATAATTTTAATTCAGAAATTAAAAAAATATTTAAACTCAAAAATGAAATTACAAAAATAGAAGCTTATGATAACAGCCATACATTTGGAAAACATCCTATAGGTGTAATGGTTGCGTATAATCAAAATGGATTTGTAAAATCAAATTATAGAAAATTTAATATTAGATTTGATCTTGAAGAGAACAAAAATAAAGTTGATGATTATTATATGATGAAAGAAATGCTCACTAGGAGGTTTAGTAATTCAAAATTTCAAGATGAAATAGATTTGCCAAGTTTATTACTTATAGACGGAGGTAAAGGGCAATATAATTCAGCAAAAAAAGTGTTGGATAATTTAAAAATAGATATACCAATAATTTCTATGGCTAAAGGTGAAGAAAGAGATGCAGGTAGGGAAATTCTTATACATGATAAATTTACACATAGATTAAATGAAAATAATCCACTTCTTCATTTCTTACAAAATATAAGAGATGAAGTTCACAGATTTGCAATAACGACACATCGATCAAAAAGATCAAAGATGAGTGTAAGATCTGTTTTTGATGATATAGAAGGAGTGGGACCTGAACGAAAAAAAATATTAAAAAAACATTTTGGTACATTAGAAAAATTAAAATTAGCCAGTTTAGATGAATTAAAAGAGGTTAAATCTATACCTGAGTCAATTCTAACTAAAATTTATGAATATTTTCATAGCGTTTAAAAATTCTTCATCTAAAAAGAGTAGAGATGAATATATCTAATATTCTAACAATAATTAGAATAGCTATAATTCCAATTATAGTTTTTTGTATATATCTGACAAACCCATTTTTTGGTTGGATTGCTTTCATATTATTTTGTTTAGCTGGAATAACAGATTACTTTGATGGGTATTTAGCAAGACTAAGAAATGAAGTAACCAATTTTGGAACATTCTTAGACCCAATTGCAGATAAATTATTAGTAGCTGCAGTTGTTCTTATCTTAACTTCTAAAGGTGTAATAAGAGATTGGGATACTATTCCAGCACTAATAATATTATTAAGAGAAATAACCGTATCAGGATTAAGGGAATATTTAGCAGGAGTAAAAATTAGTATACCTGTTTCAAGAATTGCAAAAGCAAAAACCTTTCTTCAACTAGCTGCACTAGGTTTACTTATATTATCTGAAAGTAATATAAATTTATTATTTGTTATATATTTAGGTAAAATATTTCTTTGGATTGCTGGAATTCTTACGCTCTATACAGCATATGATTATATTAAAGGATCAATAAAGCATTTTTAATATGAGAATTCGATATTTTGCTTGGATTAAGGATATAACAAATAAAGATAATGAAACTATTGATATTAATCACCCAAAAAACTTAGAAGAATTAAAAGAATATTTAGAAAATATATATCCTGAGTTAAAAAAACATTTTTTACAAGATATTTTAAGATTTGCTGTTAACCAAGAGTATGTTTCGGAAAATTTGAATTTAAAACCAATTGATGAAATAGCAATTTTTCCACCAGTTAGTGGTGGGTAATGATAAAAATACAAAAAAAAGATTTTAACTTAGAAGAAGAAATAGAAAAAATTAAAAATAATTATTCCGATATTGGGGCCTTAACTTCTTTTGTTGGATATGTAAGAGATTTGAACAAAAAAAAAGATGTTAAATATTTAAATTTAGAAGTTTATAAAGAAATGGCGTTTAAAGAGTTATCAAAAATTGAAAATAACGCGTTTAAAAAATGGGAATTAATTGATACTTTAATTATCCATAGATATGGAAAACTAAATGTTAATGAAAAGATAGTTTTGGTTAGTTGTTTTTCACAACATAGAAAAGATAGTTTTGATGCTTGTGAGTTTATTATGGATTATTTGAAGAGAGATGCCCCTTTCTGGAAAAATGAATTTTACTATAAAGATAATGAATGGTTAGAAAATTCTAGCTAGAATTTTTTACCATATCACTAAAATCATTCATAAATTTAAAAGTAGTAGTATTATCTCCAGTATTATATTTGAATTCATCAATAGACCTAATAGGTGTAATTTCCGCAGCAGTTCCCGTTAAAAAAGCTTCATCATAATTACCAATTTCGTCAGGCATTATATGTTTTTCTATAATTTTGAAACCCTGATTAGTAGCCATTTCAATAACAGTTTGTCGTGTAATTCCATTAAGAAAACAATCTGGAATAGGAGTGTGGATATTGCTATCTTTAATAAAAAAAATATTTGCTCCTGTCCCTTCAGCAACATAACCTCTATAATCTAACATTAAAGCGTCGTGATAACCCTTTTTTTCTGCAAACTCTTTAGACAAAGTACAGATAATGTAAGGTCCTGAAGCTTTTGCTTCATATGGAGCTGTGTCCGGCGCAGGTCTTTTCCATGGAGATGTAATTAATTTTAAGCCGGCTTTTTGATCTTCAATCTTAAAATATGTTGCCCAGTCATCCCAAACAGCAATAGCTACATTTATATTAGATTTTGTAGTTGATAAACCCATTTGATCTCCGCCTCTCCAAGCAAGCGGCCTGACATAACAATTTTTATAATTCATTTTATTTATAAGTTCATATTTTGCTTTATTAATTTGATCATGTGTGAAAGGAATTTTCATTCCAATTATTTCAGCAGATTTAAAAAACCTTTTAGTATGCTCTTCTGATTTAAAAATTTTTCCATTGTAGGCTCTTTCCCCTTCAAACACTGCACTTGCATAGTGAAGACCTTGAGAGATTATATGAGAATTTGCATCAAGCCATGGTATTATTTTACCATTCATCCAAATCCATCCATCCCTATTTTCAAATGATTTAAGCATATAATTAACTAATTTTTTTTAATGACAATTGACTATCAGTGATGCATAATTAAGTCAATATGGCTGACCTAAATAAGTTGTTAACACCTCTCTTTTTAAATGAAAGGGAGATTAGAAAGATTATAGAGCTATTATTTTTCTCGTATAGAGATTTTACAGAAGGTCCCGATAAAATTTTGGAGAAAATAAATTTTGGAAGAGCTCATCATAGAGTGATATATTTTGTTGGAAAACAAAAAAATCTTACAATTAAGGAACTTCTTTCAATATTGAAAATCACAAAACAAAGTTTGTCTAGAGTACTTAACCAACTTGTAAATGAGAAATATATTATATTATCTGTCGGTGAAGATAAACGTACAAAAAAATTAATACTCTCAAAAAAAGGAGAGGAATTAGAAAGAAGACTATCTGAAATTCAAATAAAAAAAATACGTAATGTTTTATTAAAATTTAATGAGATGGATATAAATGGTTTTAAAAAAATTATTTATGAGATGGTAGATGATAGTAATAAAGAAACATTTGATGAAATAAATAGATAATAATGAATAAAAATATCTTGATTGTTGATGATGATAAAAGATTAAGGGAACTACTAAAAGACTATTTAACAGAAAAAAATTTAAAAGTTTATCAAAGTGAAGATTACAATGAAGCAAAAGAAATTTTATCTCTAGTTTTATTTGATTTAATTATTCTTGATAGAATGATGCCAAGTGGAGATGGTATAGAGCTTATTCAGCATATAAAACATTTTTCGAATACTCCAGTAATAATGCTAACAGCAATGGGAGAGGATAAGGATAAAATTGATGGATTAAAAATTGGTGCAGATGATTATTTATCAAAACCGTTTGAGCCAGAAGAACTATTTTTAAGAATTAAAAAATTATTAAATTTATTTGAAAATCTTAAAAAGAAGAAAATTAAAATTTCGTTTGGAGAATTTACTTTTGATACGTCTAATTTTAAATTACAAAAAAACGATACATTAATTTATTTAACTGAAGGAGAAAATAATTTACTTGTAAAATTGATAAATAAAAAAAACGATATTGTTTTACGAGAAGAACTAGCAGATCAAGAATTTGATGAAACTGAGCTCAGAAAAGTAGATGTTCAAGTTACACGTTTGAGGCAAAAAATTGAAACAAATGCAAAACAACCACAGTTTATTAAAACTATACGAGGAAAAGGGTATAAATTAATTTGTAATGAAATTTAATGATTAGAAAAATAATACCTTCTACCCTGATTGGAAGATCAATAATTATAATCTTTGTTCCTATAATTGTTATAGTTCTGCTTACTTCAATTGTATTCTATCAAACATCATGGAGTATTATCTCTAAAAGATTAACTGAGTCTGTAGCTGCAGATATCAATGTTTTAGTTAAATTAATTGATAGCGATCTTACTTATAATGCAATTAATATAGCAAATCAGGATTTTAAAATGAAAATCAATATTATTTATGATAAACAATTAATTACTTCAAAATTTAATCTTAATTCAGGAATATTATCTAATAGATTAAATCAATCCTTAAGTAATTTGAAAAAAAAATTTGATTATGATTTATCTAATCTTGAAAAAGGTGTTTTAATTTACATTCAAATTGATAACGATATTTTAGTAATTAATGTCGATAAAGATAGACTATATAGTGAATCTGCTTTTGTCTTTCTTCTTTGGATGATTTTTGCTTCTATAATTCTTTTTTTTATGTCCTATTTTCTAATGAGCAAACAATTAAGACCTCTTAAAAGATTAGCAATAATTGCTGAGACGTTTGGAAGAGGTTTAGATGCTCCAGATATTAAGACTACAGGAGCATACGAAATAAGACAAACAGCCAATGCTTTTAATCAAATGAGAACAAGAATTAAAAGATTTTTAAAACAAAGAACAGAAATGCTGGCTGGAGTTAGTCATGATCTAAGAACACCTTTAACAAGAATGAAATTACAAATTTCATTGATGAAAGATAAGAAAGCAAAATCTGAACTTGAAGCTGATATTAATGAAATGACTTCAATGTTAGATAGTTATGTTAGCTTTGTAAAAACAGAATCTCCTGAACCAATAGAAACAATTATAATAAATGAATTAATTGGTGATATTGTTAAAACTATTGAAAAAAATAATGTTAAGTTAGTTATAAATGAACACGATAATATTCAAACATCTGGTAGACAAATCCAACTTAAAAGGGCTTTCAATAATATTATTGATAATTCAAAGAGATATGCAAAAAAAATTGAAATAAATCTTTATAAAAATGAGAGAGATTGTGTAATTGAGTTTAATGATGATGGTGAGGGAATTCCAAGGAATAAATATGAAGATGTCTTTAAACCATTTTTTACTCTAGATCCCTCTAGAAATAAACTTAAAGGAGAAAGTGGATTAGGATTAACAATTACTAGAGATATTATTAGATCACATGGAGGCGATGTTAAGCTCTCTGAGTCTAATTTAGGAGGTCTACAACTAAAAGTTTTACTTCCTCTTTAATATTAAAATAATTTTACACCATTATTTACAGGTTTGTCTGGAAACAATAAAACTGGTTCAGAATCTATGTCAGGAACACCAAGAACTAATACTTCGGATGTAATTTTCCCAATTTGTTTAGGCTCAAAGTTTATAACAGCAATAACTTGCTTATTAATTAGTTCATCAGCTTTATAATATTTTTGTAATTGAGCAGAAGTTTTTTTGGTACCAATTTTTTCTCCAAAATCTATATTCATGACTATTGATGGTTTTTTAAGTTCATTATATTCATAAGCTTCAACTACTGTACCTATTCTTATATCTACATTTTCAAATTCATTGTAATTAATATAATTTTGATTACTCATGAGAATTTAAAAATTTTTTCAATGTTATTTAAATATTTATCTAAAACGCTCATTGTTTTTTCTAAACTCTCATTTTCATCATTAAACCAAGTAAATAAAGTTATATAATAAAGTGCAAAAATAATTTTTATTTTTATAGCACCTTGAATGCCGTTAAGATTAATATTAGCAAAAGTTGCAATTAAAATTTTGCTCTCAACTGATTTAGGAATAAGTTTTAGTACATCT
>CACONS010000012.1 GCA_902628645.1 uncultured Alphaproteobacteria bacterium
ATTTTAATATTGTGATGATTAATTTTTACTAAATCTTGAATTATTTTTACTTGCTGAAAATCCTTCTCACCAAAATAACTGTTCGTTGGTTTAATCATATTAAAAAAAAGATCCACAACAGTAGTAACTCCATCAAAATGGCCAGGTCGAAATTTATCGCATAAAATATTTCTAAAATTATTTACAATTTTTTTCTTTGCTAATCCTTTAGGGTATATCTCTTGGACTTCAGGTAAGAAGAGTACATTACAACCAATATTTTCTAATTTAGAAATATCTTTATCAATTGTCTTTGGATAAGAGTCGAAATCATTTTCATTATTAAATTGAGTAGGATTAATAAATATTGAACAGATCACAAATTCGTTATGTAATTGTGCTTCTCTAATGAGAGATAAATGTCCATCGTGTAAGTTTCCCATTGTTAAAACTAAACCAATAGACTGGCCTTTGTCTTTGATTGAAACTAAATTTGGCTTTAATTCGCCCGCTTTTCTGAAAATTTTCATCGATTACATAAGTAAATATTTGACTTATATATAATGAATTCGTATTAGGCCCAGATATTTATTATGAAACGCACTTACCAACCTAGTAGAGTAATTAGAAAAAGAAGACACGGTTTTAGGGCTAGAATGGCAACTAAAGCAGGTCGTCAAATCATTAATAGAAGACGTGCAAAAGGAAGAGCTCAATTAAGCGCTTAAATAGGCCAAATGGCCCATAAATTATTTACAATTAAGAAGAGATCAACTTTCGTTATGATACGAAACCAGGGAGAATTTATAAAAGGTAAGAATATAAATATCCAAATTTTATACAATCAAGATCTAGAAAATTCTATAGGTGTAGGATACACAGCTTCAAAAAAAATTGGCAACGCAGTAAAAAGAAATAGAGCAAAGAGAATAATGAGAGAATTAGCTAGAAAAATTATTATTAATGGTAAAATTAATTCATATTATGTGTTAATAGCTAAAAGTTCATTGCTCGAAGAAAAATTTGATAAACTTTTATTAGAACTTAAGGGAAAGATAAATGGTTAGTAAATATATTTCATTACCTTTAATCATAATAATTAGATTATACCAGTTATTGATTTCCCCAATACTTGGGCAGAATTGTCGGTATTTACCAACCTGTTCTGAGTATTCTATTAAAGCATTAAAGGAACATGGGTTATTTAGAGGATCAATTTTATCGGTGAAAAGAATTTCAAAATGTCATCCTTGGGGTTCACACGGATTTGACCCAGTACCAAAAAAATCAGAGTTAAATAAATGAACGAACAAAGAAATTTATATTTGGCTATTGGCATTTCAATTGCGATAATTATTTTTTTTCAATTATTATTTCCAACTCAACCAATTCAAACAACATCCTTTGAAGAAGATGAAGTATTAGAGCCTGCAACATCCATTGATGGACAAAGCAGCCAAGCGGTTTCAGAAATACAAAGTAGAGATGAAGCTTTAATTCAAACCGACAGAGTTATTTTTGAAAATGCATCTATTAAAGGTTCTATAAATCTAAAAGGAGGAATTTTAGATGATCTCGTATTATCAAAATATAAAACTAGCTTAGAACCTGATTCGAATAATATCCAGCTTTTGTTACCAGATGGGACTGCTAATCCATATTATATTGAAACAGGTTGGAAAGAGCTAAAAAATTCTAACATTGAATTACCTAATTTAGAAACAAGTTGGAAAACTAACTCTACCACTCTAAGCCCCTCAAGCCCTGTTACACTTAGTTGGACGAATAATAAAAACATAACTTTCAAAATCAACTATCAGGTTGATGATGAGTATATGTTTACAATTACACAAGAAATAGAAAACGACAGTGGTGAAGATATTGAAGTTTTTCCATACAGATTAATCAAAAGAATAAACACACCAGATACGATTAATTTTTTTATACTTCACGAGGGTTTAATTAGTCTAATAAACGACGAATTATTGGAAAAAAATTATGATGATATTGCCGATGATTGTAATTCATCGATGCAAACAAAAAAAGAGTTTTGCGATAATAAAACACAAGGAGGTTGGTTAGGTTTTACAGACAAATATTGGATGTCTGCTTTAATTCCTGATGCTGACCAATCCATTAACGTCAATTATAGATACGGTAATAATGGACGTGATAGCTATAGGGCAGGTTATGTTGGTCAGATATATAAAATTAACTCAGGTGAAAATATATCTTACGGCGGAAAATTATTTGTGGGTGCAAAAAAATTAAATGTCTTAAGTGCTTATGACGAAAATCTCTCTATACCAAGATTTACTGATGCAATTGACTGGGGTTGGTTTAGTTTTTTAACTAAACCTGTTTCATATGCCATTAATTGGTTTTTTGGTTATGCTGGTAATTTTGGTCTAGCAATAATCGCTTTTACTATTTTAATGCGTTTAATTTTATTTCCGCTAGCGCAGGCATCTTTTAAATCTATGGCGAAAATGAAAAAACTGCAGCCTGATATGCAAAGATTAAAAGAAACCTATCCAAATGACAGACAAAAAATGCAGCAAGAACTAATGGCCTTGTATAAAAGAGAGGGGGCTAATCCTGTCGCGGGTTGTCTACCAATTTTAGTACAAATACCAATTTTCTTCTCTTTGTATAAAGTGTTGTTTGTTACGATAGAGATGTATCACGCTCCCTTTTACGGATGGATTCATGATCTATCTGCACCAGACCCGTTAGGCTTAATGACAATATTTGGATTAGTTCCTTGGGATGTGCCTCCTATACTGTCAATAATTGACATTGGTATTCTTCCTATCATTATGGGTTTCACTATGTGGTTACAACAAAAACTAAATCCTGCTCCTGCTGATCCAACACAGGCTAGAATTTTTGCATTACTTCCATTTGTGTTTACTTTTGTATTAGCTGGTTTTGCAGCTGGTTTAGTTTTATATTGGTCAGTGAACAATATTTTATCAATTGCGCAGCAATGGTATATTCAAAGAAGAATTTTAGCCAAAAATGGCTAGCTTAAATAAAAATTTAAATAACTTTTTTAATAATAATAAGTTTTTAGGTTCATTTCAGTCATTTAAAGACATTCCTTATTCAGATATAAAAAAAGAATGTTGTTTTATAGGCAGATCTAATGTTGGAAAATCTAGTTTAATAAATTCATTAACTAAAACAAAAAAACTAGCGAAAACCAGTAAAACTCCAGGAAGAACACAGGCTCTAAATGTTTTTTTAATTAGTGAAAAAATAAATATGATTGATTTACCCGGTTATGGTTTTGCTAAAGTATCAAAGGTTGCTAGAGAAAACTTAATGATCTTGATTGAAGAATATATAGAAAATAGAGATGAACTTGATCATGTTTTTTTACTAATTGACTCAAAAGTTGGTATCAAAAATTCTGATATTGATATGTTGGATTTATTAAGTGATTGCTCAAGGAAATTTTCAATAATTTTAACTAAAATAGATAAAATATCTAATAACTATTTAGAATATCAAAAAAAATCAATTTTAAGTTTAATGCAAAATTATAAAAAATCATTTACGAAAATATATCAATCTGAGACCAAAAAAAATAATGGTATTACAGAGATTCAAAGATCTATATACGGGTTATCACAATAAATATGAAATTTGATTTTTTATCAGAGAGCGATCAGGCTTATTTTATACATAAAGCCTCGACCTTGGTTGAAGCTCTTCCATACATTCGAGAACATAGTGGTGATACCATTGTAATAAAATACGGTGGACATGCAATGGGGGATAAAAAACTGTCTGAGAGTTTTTCAAGAGATATTGGGTTATTAAAAGAAGTAGGTGTGTCACCAATTATTATTCATGGTGGAGGCCCTCAAATTGGTGAGAGACTTAAATCAAAAAATATATCGACACAATTTGTTGAAGGATTACGAGTTACTGATAAAGAAACAATTAAGATAGTTGAAGAAGTTTTATCTAAGGATATCAATTCAGAAATAGTAGAATCTATAAGTGTCTCTGGAGGAAAAGCAATAGGAGTATCTGGTAATGATAACTTAGTCACTGCAACTAAATTGAACGTAGAAATTAAAGATAGTGATTCAAATATTGAAAAAATAGTTGATATTGGTTTTGTTGGACAACCAAAAAAATTAAACAAAGATATGCTAACTAACTTTATAAAAAATGGTCAAATACCTGTCATATCTCCTTTAGGTAAGGATGAAAATAATTTTACATATAATATTAATGCCGATACAGTTGCAGGTTTTATAGCAGGTGAGTTACAGGCAAGTAAACTATTATTACTAACTGATGTACCTGGAATTTTAGACAAAGATGAAAAATTAATCTCATCAATAACTCTTGAAGAAGCTAAAAATATTGCAGATGAAGAATATATTTCTGGAGGTATGAAACCAAAAATTAATACATGTATTGAAGCAATGAAAAAAGGTGTTAAAAAATCTACTATTTTAGATGGAAGAATTCCTCATTCAGTAATATTAGAGTTATTCACTGAACATGGAATTGGTACACAAATTACAAGTAATTAAATGAGCTTTAAAGATAACATTAATACCTGGATATTTGATCTTGACAACACATTGTACTCTGCAGACAGTGGAATTTTTCAGCAAGTCCATAAATTAATGGGTGAATTCGTAGCTAAAAATTTAAATATGGAATTAGCTGAAGCAAAAAAACTACAAGCAAAATATTACAAGCAACATGGCACAACTCTAAGAGGTATGATGGATAATCATGGTGTTGATCCTGATTATTTTTTAGAAGAAGTTCATAAGTTAGATTATTCAATTGTTGGTCCAAATCAAAATCTTAATAATGAATTATACAAACTTGAGGGAAGAAAAATTATTTATACAAATGCAAACAAGCAACATGTCTTAGATGTATTAGAGAAAATTAATCTAACAAATTTTTTTGATGAAATATATGATATAAAAATGGCTGATTATATACCTAAGCCAGAAATTTCTCCTTATGAAAAAATTATCAACTTATTTGACATCGAAGCTAATAAATCAGCAATGTTTGATGATATTGCGAAAAATTTAGTTCCCGCAAAAAAAGTTGGCTTCACACCTGTCTGGGTTGATGCTGGTTATGAGAATTTTTCAGATGATATTGAAGCATCTAAAAAATATTTAGATTTTCAAACAAGAGATTTGAGTTTATTTTTAAAAGATGTAAATGAGGGTAAGATATGAGTGATCTTGAGAAAATTATAAATGATGCCTTTGAGGATAGAAATAATGTTAATGTCAATACTACAGGCGATATTAGAAATGCAGTAGATGAAACTTTGAACAAACTTGATAGTGGAAACTTAAGGGTTTGTGAAAAAATTAATAATGAGTGGCAAGTTAATCAATGGATTAAAAAGGCAATTCTTTTAAGTTTCAGATTAAATGATAATGAAATCATTAAAGCATCTCACGCTACTTGGTTTGACAAAGTAGAGAGTAAAACTGCAAATTGGACCAAAGATAATCATCTGAAAGCAGGATTTCGATATGTGCCAGACGCTGTAGTAAGAAAATCTGCATTTATTGCTAAAGGTGTTGTTTTAATGCCTTCTTTTGTAAATCTTGGTGCATATGTTGATGAAGGGACAATGATTGATACTTGGGCAACAGTTGGTTCATGTGCGCAAATTGGTAAAAACTGTCATATTTCTGGAGGCGCTGGTATTGGTGGTGTACTTGAGCCACTTCAAGCAAATCCCGTAATTATTGAAGACAATTGTTTTATTGGAGCAAGAAGTGAAGTGGCTGAAGGCGTGATTGTTGGCGAAGGTGCTGTTTTATCAATGGGTGTATTTATTGGTGCATCTACAAAAATAGTTGATAGATCGACTGGAGAAATTCATATGGGAAAAGTTCCAGCTTATTCAGTTGTTGTACCAGGAACGTTACCAGGAAAGAAAGAGGGGGATATTAATCCTTCTTTATACTGTGCTGTTATTGTTAAAAGAGTTGATGAACAAACCAGAAGTAAAACATCAATAAATGATCTTTTAAGAGATTAATGTCAGAAATTAATTTTGATCCAGTTAATCTTACACAATCCTTAGTTAAATGTGCTAGTGTAACTCCAAAAGATGAAGGCGCTTTAACAGTCGTTGAAAATCATCTAAAAGCTATAGGATGTGATTGTCATCCATTAACTTTCTCTGGAAACAATTCTTACGAAGTAAAAAATTTATTTGCAACAATAGGAAATGAAGGAAAAAATTTTGCTTATGCTGGTCATACAGATGTCGTTCCTGTAGGAAATGAAAGTTCATGGAAATACCCTCCTTTTGCTGCAAAAATAGATGGAGGTAAACTCTATGGAAGAGGCAGCGAAGATATGAAAAGTAGTGTTGCTTGTTTCATTAGTGCCGCTAAAAGATTTGTAGATAAGCATAAAAATCTTCCAGGTAAGATTTCCTTTATTATTACAGGTGATGAAGAAAGAGATTCTGTAAACGGCACACCAAGAATTCTAGAATGGGCAAGTAAACAAAATTATAGGTTTGATCATTGTCTTGTTGGTGAACCAACTTCTAAAAATGAGGTGGGTGATAAAGTAAAAATTGGAAGAAGAGGATCAGTAAGTTTCTTTTTTCAGGTAAGAGGTATTCAAGGACATACGGCTAATTCTCATTTAGCTGAAAATTCTTCACATCACTTAGTTAATTTATTAAATAGTATATTAGAAGAACCTCTAGATGAGGGTAATGAAAACTTTTTACCAACATCAGTTCAAATTGCTACTATTGATATTGGCAATCCCGTTCAAAATGTAATTCCAGAATTAGCTAAAGCAACGGTTAATATTAGATTTAATGATATGCACTCCTCTGACTCACTTATAAAATGGATTGATAATAAAATAGAAAAGATTTTCTCTAAATTAGAAAATGCCAGTTGTACTTATACATATGATGCAACGGCTGAGTCATTCCTTAATAAAGCAGGTGATTTATATAATATTATTTCAACATCAATTTCTGATGTTACAGGGAGAAATAGCCCCCCTGAACAAGCAACTGATGGTGGTACTTCAGATGCAAGATATATAAAGAACTATTGTGAAGTAGTGGAGTTAGGTCTTAGAAATCAAACACTTCATAAAGTAGATGAATTTGTTTTTGTTGAAGATATTATTAAACTAGAAAGTATTTATTTTAGAATTTTAGAAAATTATTTTGAAGTGAATTAGAATTTTCAATGAAAGTCGTTAAAGATTCCTTAATTGCAGCAATCGGTGGTTTTAGTTGTATTTTACTTTTGTCTTACTTAGATAATTTTGAAAATATTTATATTTGGCTGATACCTTCATTTGGAGCTTCAATGGTACTAGTAATGTCAGTTCATAAAAGTGATCTTGCACAACCAAAAAATATTTTCTTTGGTCATGTCATATCAGGATTATCAGGTTTTTTTGTTTTGAGTTTTATAGGAAGCAATATTTTCTGTATTGGTCTTGGAGTAGGTTTAGCAATTTTTCTAATGATGATAACTAAAACAGTTCATCCACCTGCAGGTGGTAATCCAATTATTGTAATTTTAGGAGAGCAATCTTTAAGTTTTATTTATATAACTTTAGCCTTAGGTTCACTTATAATTATTATTTTTGCAATAATTTATAACAAGTTAGTTGGTAAAGATTATCCTTATAAAATTAAGAAAGATTTTAACTAAACGTATTGTATTTATTTCTTATATTTAGTTGCCTCTTCAGAGCCCTCAGTTGAGCTTCCTTTACTATAAGAATGAGCTCCCATTCCTGCAAGATTTCCATCTTTAACAATTAGATATTGATCTCTAATATTTGTTCCATCAAAAAAACATTCAAGAATTTCTCTAACTCCTGCAGCATATCTTGCCTGCGCTGATAAAGATGTACCCGATGTATGAGGTGTCATTCCATTATTAGGCATATCTCTCCATACATGATCGTTTGGAGCAGGCTGGGGAAACCAGACATCCCCTGCATAGCCACTAAGTTGACCTGATTGAATGGCTCTTGCCACTGCATCCTTATCACATATTTTTCCTCTTGCTGTATTAACAATATAGGCACCTTTTTTCATTTTGCTTATACGCTCATCATTAAAAAGATGTTCTGTTTCTGGATGAAGAGGACAATTAATTGTAACAACATCACAAATTTTCAACATTGAATCTAAATCTTCATGATACGTTAAATTTAATTCTTTTTCGACACTATCAGGTAGTCTATGCCTATCAAAGTAGTGCAAGTGAGTATCAAATGGTTTCATTTTTCTTAGAGCATCTAAGCCTATTCTTCCAGCAGCAACTGTACCTATATGCATACCTTCAACATCATAAGATCTTTTAACTGCATCAGCAATGTTCCATCCACCAGATTTTGCGATTGCATGCTGATTATGATAATCTCTTACCAAAGAAAGTATCATCATAACAATATGTTCTGCAACTGACCTTGAATTACAATAAGTAACTTCTACTACATCTACCTTATTATCCATTGCAGCTTGAAGATCAACATGGTCAGAACCTATTCCTGCAGTAATAGCCATTTTAAGATTTGGAGCACTTTCAATTCTTTTTCTAGTAAGATAATAAGGCCAAAAAGGTTGTGAAATAACTATATCTGAATCAACTAATTCTTTGTCAGCCTGACATCCTTCAGTATCTTTGTCAGAAGTCACAACTAATGTATGGCCTTGTTCTTCTAAAAATTTTCTTAAACCTAATTCTCCAGAGACACATCCGAGTAACTCACCTGGGTTAAAATCTATATTTTTAGGAGAAGGAAGAGTCATTCCATCAGGGTATTTGTCAATTTTAGGAAGACTGTTTAAGGCATAGCTCTCAGGCATTCCAGTAGAAGGATCATCGTATAAAACACATAAAATTTTCATAATTTTTTATAGTTATTTTAAAAATAAATTTTAAAAAAATATTTTTTTTACTTAAGTCCTAATAAATTCAACTAATTTATAATTATTTTAAATTTAAGTTTCATGCTTGATACTCAGACTGTTTATATATAAATGATTTTTGAAGATTTCTTTTTTATTAAACTGAGCTATTAAGACATTTTCAAGATTTCTAGTCAGCAAAGTATTATCCTTATCTGAGAGATAAGAAAATAAATAACCATTGTTTAATGCACAATCCCTCTCAAACAATTGATGGTCCCATATAGCTGCATAACTGCCCAAACCAAAATGAGAGGTTACATTGGAATAATCAGAATTAAACATGATATTTTGATTATTAAATATTGCAAAATCAAAAATTTCTTCACCACTAATTTTATAAAAAGTATTAAAAATAGAAAGGTAAATTTGTTTAATATCAGATTTATGAATCCGTGTATTAAAAATATTATTTGTAATATTTAAATCAATAATTTTTGATATATAACCAACTACAAAACTAGACGAGCCCTTGATGGGATCTAATTTATCAAATTTTAAATGTAAATTAGATAAATTTGGTTTTTCGATTTGAATAAAATCATAATTTTTATTACTTGATATTTTTTTAATACTTACACCATAATTTATAATTTTTTTGTAATTACCATGTGTTTGAAGACCTACTAAATACAAGATCGTGTTCAAACATAAATCAATATTTGACGATAATGATTGATTAACCATTACTTAAAAATACTTATTTTTTACATTAAATAAAATTTATTTTATTTTTCTTATTTTGATTAACTGAAATAAAATATTTTAATATTAGAATAATTCTAAAATTTAATAAAAACTTTTATTAGATTCAACATCTGATTTTAAATTATGATTATTTTTATATATTTTATATTTTTGAAACATATACTCTACGGCAGAATCTATTGCTGTAACTCCTGCAACATGCGGAGTAATAGAAACATTTGGTAAGCTCCAAAGTTTACTTGAAGTTTTAAGTGGTTCATTTTTAAATACGTCTAAATAGACAAAAAAATCTTTGTTTCGTTTTAAGTGTTCAACGAGTGCAATTTCATCAATGGCATTCCCTCTGCCAATATTTATTAAACATGATTTTTTTTTCATTTTTTTTAAGAATGATCTATTAATAATGTTATCTGTTTCCGGAGTTGCTGGTAAAATTGAAACTATAACATCTGAGTTTTTAATAAATTCTATTATGTTTTTTTTGGTATAAACTTTAATATTTAAAAATTGCTTAGAAGATTTCTTATAAGCAATTACATTGTAATTTAATTTAATTAATTTTTTTGCAATGTAAGAGCCAAGAAAACCTAAACCAAGAATACCTACAGTTAAGTTTTCATTATCAATTGGTGTTCTCTCGCCAGACCAATATTTTTTATTTTGGGAATTTTGAAAAATTTTAAAATTTAATTGATAATTAAGAATTTGGGCTAAAGAATAATTAGCGATTCTCTCTCCCATTTTTGGATCTTTTATTCTTATTATTGGTATTTTTCTATTATAATTTTTTAATTTTAAAATGTGGTCGACTCCAGCACCCATAGAAAAAATAATTTTGAGATTTTTAAGCTTTGCAAGAGTTTCATCTGGTAAATTCCAAATAATAGCATACTTTACATCATTAAATTTTTTATAATCTTTTATGGAAATTATTTTTTCATTTTTAAAATATTTTTTTATTGTTTTTTTCCAAACATCAATTTTATCAAATGTTGTATTATGAAATAATATTGTCATTGGATTTCTTTAATTAAATCATTATATTTTTTGATTTGAATATCCCAGTTAAGTTCATTTTCTGCTCTTATTTTAGCATTTTGACCAAGGTTTAATCTGTTTTCTTTATTATCTATTAAGCTTTTTATTGCTTCATCTAATTCATAAATTTCTTTTATTATTATACCCGTTTTATTATGTATTACCGCTTCAGGAGTACCGCCTACATCAGATGCTATTGAGGGTATTTTGAAATTTGCTGCTTCTATGTAGGCTATACCAAATCCTTCAATAGATTTTGCTGAGCTCTCATCTAAAGTTGGCATTATCATTAAATCAGTATTAGAGAATATATAATTTTTTTGGTTTTCATTTACTGTGCCAACTAAATTTACATTATCTTGAAGATTGTATTCTTTAATTTTATTTTTAATATTATTTAGCTCCTCACCTTCACCTGCAATTATATATTGTATATTGGGAAAATATTTTTTTAAATTCATTATAGATTTAAGAATTAAAGCATGACCTTTTCTTTTTTCAAGTCTTGCAAGAGTAAGTAATATTGGCGAACCTTGATTTAAACTTACATTCTCTTCAATATAATTTTTTTTAATATTAATTCCTGGGTATATTGTTTTAACATTTTGAAAATTATTACTTATTTTATTGAGTAAACTTTTTGTATAATTTGAATTAACTACTATTGCATTTGCATATTCTAATATTTTTCTTACACGATTATGATGTTTGTTGTTTTTAATTATTATTTCATTTCCATGAGCTAAGCTAATAACTGGTATTCTATTTTTTTTAAGAAAATCTATTGTTACTTCAAGACTTTTCCAACTATCACTAATTACAGCATCAATTTTTGATGAAGTATGTATTTTTTTAAGTTTGTTAAATTTTTTTCTATTTCTTAAAAACTTAATACCTCGAAATCTTTTTGTAGAAAAATTTATTTCATTTTGATCAAAAATATTATCTTCTTTAAAATTTTGTTGATCCGCTAATACAACAACATCATTAGAGTAACTAAGGTGCAATGCAATATTGTACATTAAGGTTTCTATTCCTCCAACTCGTGAGGGAAAACATTGTGTTAATATTACGATCATTTTTTTAATATATCAAAATTAATTAATTAATTAATAATAAAGCAAAATAATTAGTGACTTTAATTAAACTTCAGATGTTGCATCTTTAAGCCAATCTCTCTCCTTATCCTCAAGGTATTTGTCCAATGTATCATACACCTTTTTATGATATTTATTTAACCAATGTCTTTCAATTTGATCTAGCATACTACTGTCAATGAGATCGAGATCTATTGGACACCATGATATGTTTTCGAAGTATAATTTCTTATCACTATTCTCTTTTATCACCACTAAATTTTCTGTTCTTATACCATATTCATTTTCTTTATAGTATCCAGGTTCATTGGACAAAATCATTCCTGGAAGTAATTCGACACTTTCAAACATTGATTTTTTTGCAATACGTTGTGGTGCTTCATGCACACTCAAAAAACTTCCAATACCGTGCCCTGTCCCATGATCATAATCTAAATTAATTTCTTGGAGACTTTTTCTTGCCAGATAATCAATATCAGTTCCTTTTGTTCCTTTGTCAAAAACATGATTTGATAGAGCAATATGACCCTTAAGAACTCTCGTAAATCTATCTTTTTGTTCTCTTGTTGCTTTACCTAAAATTATAGTTCTTGTTATATCGGTTGTTCCATCAAAATATTGACCCCCTGAGTCAACAAGGTAAATATTATTATCTGAGAAAGATGACTTTCCTTCTTCATTAACACGGTAATGAGGAAGGGCTGCATTTTTATCAATCGCTGAAATTGTATCAAAAGATAGAGAATGAAATAATTCATTTTTTCTTCGAAGATTTTCTAAATGATGCGCGACACTTATTTCATCATTTGATTTAGGATCCATGATATTTTTTAACCAATAAATATATTTAGTAATACTAACACCATCTCTTATATGTGCTTTTTTTGCTCCATCTAGTTCAGTTTCATTTTTGATAGCTTTTAACAAAATACATGGATTTGCTAAATTTTTAGTATTTATTTTTTGTTTTCTCAAAAGATCTAAAAAATAATAAGTAGTGGAATTAAAATCTAAACCAATTGATTCAGATGAATTAATGTTATTAAAAATTGATCTGATGTTTTCAATATTATTAATATTTATTAGTGTTTGGATTTCCTTTTTTAGTATTTCTGGCATTGCAGACTCTTTAATATACAAAGAGTGTTTATTGTTTTTTGAAATTAGAAGATAAGAATAAAGCAGTGGTGTATATTTAATATCATCTGCTCTTAAATTTAATAGCCAAGCAATATTATCAAGCCCAGAAACAAAATAATGATCAATTTCATTTTGATCTAAAAATTTTTTTAAAATATCTAATTTTTCACTTCTGCCCTGACCAGCAAAACTTGTTGGGTGATCAAATATATCTGTATACTCAGTTTTTGGTTGATTTTCCCATATTAAATCAACAAAATTTTTATCTATTAGTTGCAGTTGAGATGTTGAATTCTCTAACATTTTTTCCACTTTTTCAATTTCTATAATTGAATGAAGAGTTGGATCTAATGCAATTTTTAATTCTTTTTCTAATAAAATTTTTTCTAAATCTGTCCAAAAGCTGTTTAAGTGTTTTGCTTGTATCTCTTTGGCATTAATTTGAGTATTTGCTTGAAAAGTATATCGTCCATCAACATACAAGAATGCATCTGTTGGTGTTATAATTGCTCTTCCAGCTGAACCAGAAAAGTTTGTTATAAAATTTAATCTTTCTGCATTTGGAGAAATATACTCATTTAAATATTTATCACTTCTATTGATGACAAAGATATCAGTATCTTTTTCTTTTAATAGATTTTGTAATTTTTTTAAATTTGATTGATTGATCATAACTTATTAAATAAACTTAAATCGATATTACCACCAGAAATCATAACTATAATTCTTTTATTTTTGACATCAATTTTATTATTTAATACTGCAGCTGCCGCAACTGCTCCACCTGGTTCCACTACTATTTTAAGTTGTTCAGCTAATAAAATTATGGTCTTTGTTACTTCTTCATCAGAAACACTTAATCCTCCTTCAAGATTATTTGAATTTATTTGAAAGGTTATATTTCCAGGTTGAGGTGCTAATAGTGCGTCACAAAAAGATTTAGCATTTTTTTTATTTTCTAAAATTTTCCCAGCTTCTAAAGATCTTTTTGTATCATCAAATTCATCAGGTTCTACAGAGTATGATTTTATATTAGGATAAATATATTTTAAGTATGTTGATGTTCCTGCAATAAGACCTCCACCTCCACAACAACATAAATAAAGATCTGGTTCAATTGATTGCTCTTTTAAATCATTTACAATTTCAATAGCCGCAGTCCCTTGACCAGCAATAATATCTTCATCATCATAGGGTTTAATTAGAGCTCTACCATCCTTCTTTTGAATTTCATTTCCTATCTCTTCTCTATTTTGAAAGTATGTGTCATATAATATTACCTCTGCTCCATATTTTTTTGTATTTTCAATTTTTATTTGAGGTGCAGTTTTAGGCATTATTATTTTTGCACTTAAATTATTTTGAAACGCTGAGAAAGCAACCGCTTGTGCGTGATTGCCTGAAGAATAAGCAACTACTCCATTTTCTATTAATCCTTTTGATAGCAAAGATATCTTATGTGTAGCTCCTCTAAATTTAAAAGATCCAGTATTTTGAAGATTTTCTAGCTTAAAATATATTTGTGAATTTAATAATTTATTAATGTAATCATTTGTTACTAAAGGTGTCTCAACAACTAATTCTTTTATTCTAGAATAAGCATTTTCAATATTTTTATAACTAAATGTCATTTTATTATAAGTTAATTTATGTATTTTTATTATAAACTATAGTTAAAATTAGACTAATTCTAATATCTTAAAAATAAAAAATAATACTTATCTAATTATTTTTTTAAGTATATTAAGAAAGTTTGAGTATATTAAAATAAGTGAAGAAAATATTTGTAGTCTTTGGGCACCATAATACTAGTGGTTCATTTAATTCAGAAATAAGAGATACTTTTATTAAAGAAGCAGAAAAGTTAGGTCACACTATTGATCTAGTTAATTTATTTGAAGAGAAAGAATATTTACCTTTTTATAATTCTAACTTCAACCCACCTCCTAAGTTAGTTTTAGATTATAGAAAAAGACTTGAAAAAAGTGATGTAATGTTTTTGATAGGTTCTTGTAATAACCTTAGGCTAAATTCTATATTAGAAAATTGGGTAGATTGGGTACTTCATCCAAAATGGTTTTTCTCTTATAAAACCGCTTTACCTGACAGTAAGTTTTTTAAAAACTATGGCTATACTGTTCCAGGGGCTATGAAAGGTAAACTAGGAATTGTATCTATTACTTATGGCGGCCCAATGATCAGTTATTTTAATTTTTCTATTTTCGATAATATCCCATATAGGAGAATCAAAAAAGCGGTGTTTAATTTAGGTGGAATGAAAACAAAATATATTAGATTTTACTCAGTATTACCTGATATGTCTAAAAAAGTATTTAACAATCACATGAAACGTGTGAAAATTTTAGCTCAAAGTTTATAAGAAATATTTCTGATTTTAGTCTTATTTTAGTTCCAATGTGTTACATAATCATTGTTTTCAAGTTGAGGAATTTTTGAAGCTTCAACTTCAGGAGTTCCAACATATAAATAACCTAAAACTTCATCGTCTTTATCTAACGATAACTCAGCAGATATATGTTCATTTCTCTCTGTTGAATATTTACCTGTTCTCCAATAGGCACCATAACCCATGTCGTGTAATGCAATTAAGATATTTTGAGCTGCGGCCGCTGTAGATTGAATTTGCTCTAATCTTGGGACATTAGGTTTTTCATGGTTAATTTTTGAAATAACTACAATAACCATGGGTGATCTCATTGGTAATGCTGCTATTTTAGTTTCTCTTTCTTCATCTAGTTCTTCTGTTTTTTTTGTAGAATTAATAAATGCTTGTCCTAATTTTTTTCTTCCTTCCCCTACCACTTCTATAAACCTCCATGGTCTTAACCAAGAATGGTCAGGAGCTCTTAAAGCGGCTTGATATACCTTCTCCATTTCATCAGCATTTGGATGTGGTTCTTTTAATTTGGATATAGATCTTCTAGATAAAAGGGTCTTCATTGTTTCCATTATTAATAAATATTAGTAATTTAAGGAATATCAATCAAATTTTACGAAATAAATTTAAAATTTGGTTATAAAAACTATATAAAAATTATGATAAATCTAGTTTTTAAAATTTGTGTTTTTTCTTTTTTTTTGTCTAAAACTACATTTCTTCAAGCTAATGAAAATAAATCTATGATACTAGATAATCTTAGTAACCCTGGTGTAACTTCTCAAGGTCAAAACTGGGCATTTTTTACTGATGGGGTAATGGGAGGTTTATCTCAAGGCAAAGCTATCATATCGAAGGTTAATGATGTTAGTTGTTATCATATGACAGGGGATGTCACGACTGAAAATAATGGTGGCTTTATTCAAATAAGAAATCAATTAAAACCTTCAATATCAACAGAAGAGTTTGAGGGTATTTATTTTAAAGTATTTGGTAATAATGAAGAGTATTCAATTCATGTAAGAACCGCTCTAACGATGGCTCCATGGCAATATTATAAATATAGTTTTAAAACTAATTCTGAGTGGACAGTAATAAAAGCACCCTTTAATGAATTTAAAAAATCAAATGCATATCAACCTAAAAAATTAGTTGGTCAGAATATTAAGACATTAGGGTTGGTTGCTGGATTTAAAGACTTTCAAGCAGATATTTGTTTATCCGAAATCGGCTTTTATTAATAATCTATTTTCTTTAAATATAATCCTTCTGGTGGTGCAGTAACTCCAGCAAATTCTCTTTTTTTGGATTGAATAATTTCTGAAATAGATTTTTCTATTTTATTTGATCCTATGTCGACTAGTGTACCGACCATGATTCTAACTTGAGAATGTAAAAATGATTTAGCTGATATTAAAAAATTTATTTCATCATGATGAAAATTTATATCCAGTGAATGAATAGATTTTATTGGTGATTTAGATTGGCAATTTATTGACCTAAAAGCAGACAAATCAAATTTTCCTATAAATTGTTGTGATTGTTTTATTATTTTTTCAGTATCTATTTTTTTATGTACACACCAAACTTTGTTTTGCTCTAACGTAATTGGTGATCTTCTATTTAAGATCTTGTATTCATACCATCTTAATTTTGCTGAAAATCTAGAATTAAAATTTTTATCTACTTCTTCAGCATGTAAAATAGATATGGGTTGGGGTCTTAAATAATGATTAATTCCATCTCTAATAGTATCAGTATCAAAATGTTGCTCTAATTCAAAATTAGCTACCTGTCCTCTTGCATGAACGCCTGCATCTGTTCGACCAGCTCCAAATAATGTTATTTTTTGTTTTGATAGTTTTTCTATTGCCTCTTCAACCAATTGTTGAATAGAAGCGCCATTTTCTTGACGTTGCCAACCAACATAATTAGTCCCATCATATTCTAATATTATCTTATAGTTATACATTTATTATTTCATTAATCTTAAAGCTATAGCCACGAAGAAAATCATCTTTAGAAATAATATTTTTACCTTCTCTTTGTAAAATTAGTGGTTCAATACTTCCGTCATTGCACCCAATATCAAAGGTCTCGTTAAGAATTGTCGATGCATTACCACTAGAATTTGATTTTCTTGCTTTAATAATCTTAATTCTTTCATTTTGTATAGTAAACCAAGCACCAGGTTTAGGAGAGTGAGCTCTTATAAAATTTAAAACTTCATTTACAGATTTATTAAAATTAATTTTTCTATTTATTGAAGAAATTTTATTTGCATATGTAGCATCGTTATCATCCTGATCTGAATAAGAAATTTTTTTATCAAATATAAGAGGAATAGTTTCAACTAATAATTTTGTTCCAACCTTTGTTAATTTTTGACTTAATTCATTTTTATTACAATCATCTTCTATATCTACTTTTTTTTGGTTAATAATTGGTCCAGCATCTAATTTTTCGATTAGCTGAATTATTGATATACCAGTATCTTTATCGCCATTCATTAAAGAATGCTCTATTGGGGATGCACCCCTCCATCTAGGTAACAAAGAGACATGGATATTGATACAACCAAATGGTGGTAAATCTAAAATATCTTTTGGCAATATTTTACCATATGCCATGACAATAATTAAATCAGGATTTAATTTTTTCACTGTCTCAATAGTATCTTTATTAAACGTATCTGGACAAAAAACTTCAATGTTATTTTTATTTGCAAGTTGATGAACTTCAGATTCAATTATTTTCATTCCTCTAGATTTCTTTTTTGGAGGTTGTGAAAATACTGCGGAAATTATGAAATTACTTTTAATTAAAGCCTCAAGATAGTCAGAAGCTATTTTAGGTGAGCCCATAAAAATAATTTTTTTATCGTTCATTATTTTTTGTTTTTTAACAATTTTTGTACTTTTTTAATCATTATATTCCTTTTTAATGAAGAAAGATAATCTACAAATAATTTTCCGGAAAGATGATCAATTTCATGTTGTAAAATTCTTGATTCCATTCCACTAACTTCTTTTTTTATTTGTTTGTTATCTTCATCTAAGTATTCAACTACTATATTTTGAGGTCTCTCAATTTCCGCAAATTGTTCAGGAAGTGATAAACAGCCCTCTTCCATAACAATTTTATCTTGAGAGTAAGAAACAATATTAGGATTGAATAATGTATATTGGGTTTCTTTTTTAGTCTCTTGATCTACAAAAAATATAGTCACTATTTGTTTCAAAATTCCAATTTGATTTGCCGCCAGACCTACACCTGGTGCTTTTATCATTATTTGCATCATTTTTTTGGCAATTTCTTTTTCCTTAATTCCAACAGATTGAATTTTATCTGCTTTTTGGCGTAATAGTGGATTTGGGACATAAAGTAATTTATCCATTTTTATTTATGTAATTTTTTTTCTAGATTGAAATGCTGTATTTAATGTGTTTTCATCTAAGTAGTGTACTTCTCCGCCCATAGGGATACCTTGTGCAAGTCTTGTTACATTTAAATCTTTAAATTTTTCAAGTTTATCTGCAATAACAAAAGATGTTGTTTGTCCTTCCATAGTTGTGCTTAAGGCAAGAATAATTTCTTTGACATTATTAGTTTGAATTCTGTTTAGCAGATGTTCTATTTTCAATTCATCAGTTCCTATACCTTGGATTGCTGATAACGAACCACCTAGAACATTATATAGGCCTCTATAAAATCCTACTTTTTCTAACGTCCACAAATCTGATACATCCTCAACAACACAAATAGTTGTTTTATCTCTTTTAGGATTTGCACAGATATTGCATGGATTTATCATATCTATATTTCCACAATCTTTGCATTCAATAATTTTATTATAAGATAAATTTAAACTCTCAATTAAAGGAGATAAATTTTTATCTTTATTTTTTAGTAAAAAAAGAGCAATTCTTTGAGCTGATCTTCTTCCTAATCCTGGGAGTTTTGAAATATCGTTTATTAATTTGTCTATTGGGGATTGCTCCATTTTTAAAAAGGAAGTTTCATTCCTGGAGGTAATGGTAAGCCACCTGTGAGATTTTTCATTTCTTCTTGGGCTGCTGCTTCTCCTTTTTCTTTTGCGTCATTAATTGCAGCTACGATCAGATCTTCAAGTATTTCTTTCTCATCTTGTTTAATCAAGCTATCGTCAATTGAAATTCTTTTAAATATACCTTTTGCTGTAGCTGTAACTTTAATTAGGCCTCCTCCAGAGGTACCCTCAACTTCAATATCATTTAGTTTACTCTGTGCTTCAGCCATTTTTTTTTGCAACTGTTGAGCCTGCTTCATCATATTACCTAAGTTAACCATTATTTCTCCTTTTTAATCTTTTGTTGATTTATATCTGACTCATCATCATTTATTTCACCCAATTCTGTAATAGCGTGAATTTTACTTTCAGGAAATTCTTTTAATATTTTTTTTACTTCTGGATGGTTTTTCATTATTTCAATTTCTTTTTGTTGGTTAATAATATCCTCATCATGTAAACTTTTTCCAAGATTACTTGTTGATGAACGTACTTGCCATATTCTTCCTGTCCATTTAGAAACTAATTTTGCAACAGTTCTATTGAAACTATCATCATTAATATTGGATGTATTTAATGTAACTTCCCCTTGTTTAAAAGAGACTAACTTTACATCATTATACAATT
>CACONS010000013.1 GCA_902628645.1 uncultured Alphaproteobacteria bacterium
ATGAAATGACCAAAGGTCATTCAAATAAAAATAAAACAAAAAGATTGCCCAAATGAATTTAAATGATTAAGGTTTATCAAGAATGATAAGACTATTTGTATTTTTGTTTCTCACAATACTACTTAGTGGTTGTAAAATTGACTTTAATGGAGATTTGTTTACTGCTGATTTAATTGAAGTTGCAAAAACTGGTAAGTCAGTAAATTTACCAATGGAAATAAGATTTCAAGTATCAAGTTGCGATGAAGATTTAACTGCATTTAGCAATAAAATATCTACTTTTTTTATAGATTATAAACAGATAGAATGTGGAATAGGAGAAGACTTTATGTCTTACATTACATCTAATATAAGCGTTCCAGTAGTTAACAACAAAAAAGAATTCGAAGATCAAAATAAAAGTTTAATTGGTTATTGGTCTGGTATTTTTGAAAACAGAAATAAACCAGATGTTTTTTTAATTATGAATTTGGATAAACTAAGTAGTTTAAGTGACTTTGTAGAGAAAGAAACTTTTCAAAAACTATCTCTTGAGGAAGGTAAGTTTGAGATCAATTTGATTAATGATATCGATGATGCAAAAATTAGTATTTACTCATCACGAGTAGATGGTCAACCAATTGTATTCGAAACTACTTTTGAACTCAAAAAAAGAGATAAAATTACTATTGAAAGTTCTAATATTACCTCTGGTCATTTAGAAAAATATGGTTGGGCACCTTTGTTCTATTTTGAGTAATTCCCTTTTTTAGTCTTCGTAGTTTTGAAATAAAAAGTTCCAATTATTATTAAGAATAAAAATTTTTTAAATTATATTTAAACTATTGTTTAAGAAAGTGGGGCGTTCTGTAGAACGACCACTAAATCATTATTAACAGAAAATAAGGACTTTTGAAAATATCTTCGTAGAAACTTAGTAGTAAGTTTTCGTTATTTGTTAGATTTCTTGTTTTGTTTCTTCGTAGTAATTTGTTATATAAATTGGATATGTTCAAGTATTCTAAAACTTCTTTTAGAAACATAATTATTATACCTATTGGATTTTTAATAATCTTTTTTTTATCTAAACCATCCTTGTCAGTAGACATTGTCAAAGATGAAGAACTGATAAATCTTGATGTTTCAGATTTTAAAAAACTTAAAACAACAGAAATAGAGGATATTTTATACGACTCAGTTACTTTTGGATTTTATAGTGATGGCGCTCTCTTTGAAAGTCAATACTCACCAAATACAAAAGGAAAAGAGGGACAATTTCTAATAAGTTTTTCAGAAAATGAAAAATATACTGGTGTTTATAAGGTAACAAAAAGTAAAGTTTGTTTTTTAGTTGATGGCACAGATAATTGGGAATGCTCATTAATTTATAAAAAAAATAAAAATGATAAAATCTATTATTGGGCAAACAAAGGTGAAATTTTTGCAAAAACCACACATATTTTAACAAAGTCTGAATATGCAAAAATTGATAAAAATCCAATTCAAGTAAAATCAAAAAATGTAAATAGTAATGAAATAACTAAAAAGGAATTATCTGAAAAAAGTAAGATTTTTAAAAGTTTACCTTCAAATTATATAAGATTTAATAATTTAGCAGATGGTGTCTTAGATTTTAATGTACTATTTGATGGAGGTAATGATTACAATTTTTATACCTGCCTTGGTGGTTCTTGTGGAGGATCTTTGAAAGTTCAATTTAATGAACAGATTGCTTATTTAAAATTTTTTACTAATCAAAATAAAATTACAGTAGAGATCTATGAAAATTACAAATCTATTAGTAATATAAGAACTAATATAATATATGAATTCATTGATTTACTTAATATAAAAAAATTAGAAGAAATCGAAAATAATTTTTTATTAAATTGTAACGATTTTGAAAATTTATTTAACAGTAAATCTGATGATTGCAATTACATAAATCAAGAAGCATTAAGTTTTTCAAATAATTTCGAGCAGTCTTTTAATAATTTTACTTCTATAGCATATAGAAAGGAGTTAAGCGTTGAAAATAATAACAAACTTAATCAATATTATAATAATATAAAAACTCTATTCAATGATTATGAAAATAAAATAGTAACAAAAAATGAGGAAGTTCTCAATTTAATTGATCAAGAAAAAAATAGATTGGAAATTGAAAGATTAGAAAAAGAAGAGCAAGAAAAAGAAAAACAATATTTAGCAGAATCTGAATCTAATTTTAAAAATAAGACTAAATTATTTGGTATAAGAGTATTAGATGATCCTAAGAAATATCAAATCTCAAATAAACGCTTGGGAGATGACTATAATCTATTTGGTAATACATTAACAGAAATTTTTGAAGCAAACTATGGTCAAAAACTAGAATACAATTTTTACGATACTGAACCCCCAATCAAAAATAATTCATTTTTTGATTATAAGATCCGTACTACTTCACTGAATGGCAAAGAGATAATAAGCAATATAAATGCTAGAGCAGACTGTCCTTTAAAAGGACTTCAGGGATGTTCTGAATTTAGTGATCAAATTGGTAATATACTTTATGAAAAATATGGATTTGTATCTGAAAAAGATTTTGACATAGTAGATGAGGAAGGTAATATTTATACTTTATCTTTAAAAATGCATTTTACTAAAGAGGGCGAAATAATAATTAGTGGATATGACTATCTGGATGCTGATGGACTTTGGATGAGTTTAGGTATTAATTGGTCAGAAGAAAGTTTGATGAAAAAATTTGAAATTGACTCCGACTCTAAGAAAACATTAGATACCAATTTTTAATACAATAAAATAGTTTGAACTTCTTCGTAGAAACTTCGTAGAGAGTTTTTTATAAAAAGTTATTGGTATTACTAGATAATATTAAAAAAGTGGGGCGTTCTGTTGCCTGGTGCTTGAGTCAAACTAGCACAAAATTTAAGGTTTTTATATTCTAAAAACAATTTTTTAATTATAATTCGGTAATATTTTAGCAAAGAATTATCCCATTTCAATTTAAATAAATAAAAAATTTAAATAGCAATTTCATATTAAATTAATTATGTTGCACAATATGTCACTAAGTGTATTGCAATTAATTATTGTTTTACTTTTCTTTTCCCCTTTAATATTAGGATTAATTTTTATGGGGCCACAAAAAGGTGTAAATCTTAAGCACTCAAATTCTGGAGTTAATAAATCGGGATATACTGGATATTGTTGGACTTATTTTTTCTTTGGGTTTTTTGTACCAATATTTAGAGGAGAGATTTTAATTGGAGTTTTGCATATTATTTTTTCTGTAGTTACTCTTGGGTTATTTCAACTCATAATACCTTTTTTATACAACAAGCAATATACAACTCGTCTTTTAACGAATGGATGGGAATTAAATGATACTGAAGCAAATAATCAGAGAGCAAGATTGAAAATAGGAATAGGAAATTAAAATTATTTCTTCACGATTTTTATTTGGCAATACTTCGGTACAATTAAGTGAAAGTATAAAATATTAACATTAATATAGAGATTAAAAGATTTAGTATGGGGCGTTCTGTAAAACGACTACTAAATCATTATTGACAGAAAATAATGATTTTTGGAAACTTCTTCGTAGAAACTTCGTAGTAAGTTTTCATTTTTCAATATATTTCTTGTTTTGGTTCTTCGTAGTTAATTGTTAATTTAATAATTATTTCTTATTTTTATTTCCAAATTTGATATAAGTAATAATGAAATTTTTATTTTACTTCCCTATTTACATTTTATCTTCATTCATTATTCAAATATTTATTTGTTTACCAATTTATGCAGGAGACTTTCAAAAGGGAGTTGATGCTGCAAATAACGGCGACTACGCAACTGCATATAATGAATGGCACCCACTTGCAGAACAGGGCGATCCTAGTTCACAATTCAATTTGGGTTGGATGTATGTGAATGGTTATGGAGTAATTCAAGACTATAAAGAAGCGGCAAAGTGGTATTCAAAAAGTGCAGAACAAGGAATTGCAGAAGCACAGTTACAGATGGGTTTAATGTATAATGAAGGCAAAGGGGTCATACAAGATGAAATAACAGCAGCAAATTGGTTTTTAAAAAGCGCTGAACAAGGAAATGCACAAGCGCAATATAATTTAGGTTGGTTCTATACTGCTCGAAATATAATATATGCACATATGTGGTGGAATATTGCTGCATTTAATGGAGCTCCTTACGCTGCTGAACTTAGAGATATGAAAACAGAAGAGATGTCTCTCTCTCAAATTGAAGAGGCGCAGACACTTGCTCGTGAGTGTTTAGCAAAGAACTACAAAGGTTGTATATAAAAAAACTCTATACCACAATTTGTAAAAATTATTTTAATTAGAACTTTGAATATTAAAAAAGTTTTTTTATATTTTCATTTTATCACGATAGATATAAGAGGAAACATTAAATAAATTTTTTTATAAGGGGCGTTCTGTTGCTCGGTGCGTGAAAAATTGCTAGTTTAATTACGCACACCCAAACACCCAAAAGTTTAAGCATTTCCTTTGTTATTCGCTTATTCTTTCTTAAAAAAGTTTATAGCACAATAGCCTAAATAATGGTGATTTTTTAATTGTATTACGCACATATTACGCACGATTTTAGGATAAATATTTTATGATCATGATATTAATACAAAAATGAAAAAATTTTATTTATTATTTTTCTTTTTAATAAGTTTTCATGCTAGCGCTAACTTTGTAGAAACAAAATGGGAAGTTAAAGAATATTTCGGAGAAGCTTGGTATGCTGAGCCTGAAAGTATAATTGGTAAATTTCAAGAATTTTATAAAGGATA
Source organism: uncultured Alphaproteobacteria bacterium (assembly GCA_902628645.1). GTDB lineage: Bacteria > Pseudomonadota > Alphaproteobacteria > HIMB59 > CACPNW01. The sequence continues at coordinate 4,802 of CACONS010000013.1, forward strand.
CGCAAAAGGTGTCTTCTATAATTGTGACTATGAAGGACAAAGTTATACTTATACTAAATATGAATCATTAGAGGAATTTCTTGAGAATAAAGAATTCTTATTATTCAATAAATATGTAAGTAACATTGAAATATTAGGGGGTAATATTTATGTTCATAGAATTACTTGTAATGGTAATAATGAACTAAATAGAAAAGTTTTTTATCCATTTATAACTTTTGATGACTTGAAAATAGCTTATTACTTATTTGAAGGTGCAATTTATAAGCTTCAATATAATTAATAAAATTTTCTTAATACGCATATATTACGCACGAACTTAGGGCATCTTAAAAAAAACTAGAGAAATGAATCAAAAATCAAGAATGTAGTGGGGCGTTCTGTTGCTCGGTGCCCCAAACCGCGCTTACCTAGAATCTAGGCAGCAAGTGCTAATCTATTATCGTTAGCGTTTATAAAATAGCCCGATAACGGTGGTACAATACCGGATAAAGTCTTTGTCTTTGAATTACCGTCAAACCTATTTCGTCCCCATATTGGTGGAGACGCCGGGTACCGCCCCCGGGTCCGAATAATTTATTGCACAAAGCATTTATTATCTTAGTTGCAAAACAACATGATTATTATACCTGAATCTAATTATACTTGAAAGTTTTGTCTTGAAAACTAGCAATTAAAAAAAAAAATTGTTACTAATTAAGAGATAAAATAAATAAAATATGATTAAAGCAATAATGGCAGTAGATGAAAAAGGAGGTATAAGTAAGGGTCAAAGCATGCCCTGGCCTAAAAATTCAATTGACCTAAAATGGTTCAAAGAAAATACAATAAATAATGTCGTAGTTATGGGAAGAAAGACCTGGGAAGATCCTTTTATGCCAACACCTCTAAAATCTAGAATAAATGTTCTAATTACAAGAAAAGACAAAGAATTAATAGAAGGGGCAGATTATTATTTAAGTGGAAACGTTAATAATCAAATTCAAAATATTGAATCAGAGAATAAAGATATGGATATTTTTATAATTGGAGGATCAGAAATAATAAATTTAACTTTTAAATTAATACAACAATTTTATCTTACTAGAATCTACGGTAATTACAATTGTGAAAAGTTTATAGATATATCCTTAATAGAAAATAATATGAAAATGATAAAAAAAATTGATGGCGACACTTCTTGCCATTTTGAGATTTGGGAAAAATGAAACAGTATTTAGATGCTTTAAAATATTGTTATGATAATGGCATAGATGTTGAAAGTAGAGCAGGTGGTGTTAGAAAATCATTTGGTTATCAAATGCATTTTGATTTATCAAAAGGTTTTCCTGCAATAACTACAAAAAAATTGGCGTGGAAATCTGTAGTTTCAGAATTACTCTGGTTTATTGAGGGTTCTGATGATGAAAGAAGACTAGCGGAGATTTTGTATTGTGATTCAAGGGAAAATTTAAAAGATAAAAAAACTATTTGGTCACAAAATGCTGAAGCAGATTACTGGAAATCACAAGCTCGATTTGAAGGTGATGTTGGTAAAATTTATGGAGTTCAATGGAGAAACTTTAATGGTGAAGATCAAGTTTTAAATTTGATTAAAGGTCTTAAGGAAGATCCAAATGGTAGACGACATATAATTACAGCTTGGAATCCTCCAGAGATAAAAAATATGTCATTACCAGCTTGTCACGCATTTTCTCAATTTTTTATTTCAAATAACAAATTAAGCTGTCAATTATATCAAAGATCATGCGATATGTTTTTAGGAGTTCCATTTAATATAGCTAGTTATAGTCTTTTAACTCATATGTTAGCTAGAGAGTGTAAATTAGAAGTTGGAACTTTTATTCATTCGTTAGGTGATTTTCACATATATAAAGAGCACTTTGAGCAAGTTAAAATTCAATTAGAAAGAGCGCCTAAAAAATTACCTGAGATTCAATTTGAAACGAAAAATTTTTTTTCATATAATGTAAATGATTTTAAATTAATAAATTATGATCATTATGCAAAAATAAATGCTTTGATGAATGTTTAATCTAGTGATTTTTTTAAGTTCTCAGCGATTGATATAAATTTTTTTGAAATTTCACTGTCTGGATTATCTATTAAGGCGGGTATACCATTGTCAGATTGAACTCTTAAATTAGTATTAATAGGAATTTCTCCTAAATAAGGTATTTGTGATTCTTCTGCTTCTTTTTTTACGCCATCTTTTGAAAATATATAATGTTTTTGATTACAATTATCACATATGAAGTAACTCATATTTTCAACGATACCAAGAATATCAACATTTACTTTTTTAAACATATTTATTCCTTTTCTAGCATCAGTAAGAGCTACATCTTGAGGCGTTGAAATTACAATTGATCCAGAAAGTTTTGAACTTTGAGCCAAAGTAAGCTGAGCATCTCCAGTACCAGGTGGTAGATCTATTATAAGATAATCTAATTCACCCCAATCAACACCATTAAACATTTGCTCTAAAGCTTTCATTACCATGGGTCCTCTCCAAATTGTAGGAGCTTCAGAGTCTAAGATAAAGCCAATAGACATTAATTTTATTCCGTAATTTTCAAGAGGTATAAGTTTTTTGTTTTCATTCATTATAGGTTTTTGAGAAATACCCATCATTCTAGGAATACTAGGTCCATAAATATCTGCATCAAGTAAACCAATTTTAAGATCAAGTGAGCTCAAAGCTGTAGCAAGATTTACTGAAAATGTCGATTTGCCAACTCCGCCTTTACCACTAGCAATTGCAACAATATTTTTTGCATCAATTTTAAATTTTTTATCATTAAGATTATCTGTTTTATTACTTCCTACATCAGAGTTAATAATTACATTTACTGATTTTACACCAGAAATTTGCTCGATATTTTGTCTTAGAAGTCTAGCAATATTTGAATATAAATCCTCTTTTTGACCTTTTACAAGTAAAGAAATATTTACATTACCATTTTTTATAATAGCTGAAATGTTTTGATTTTTAGGATCAAAGCTCAGATTAGTTTCAGGATCATTAAATTTTCTAGAAAATGTATAAATTAAATATAAAATTTCATCAGACATACTTGATTTTTCCAGATTTACTCAAATATTAGTTATTAATTAATATAATAAGTGTTAGTAGATAGAACCAATATTATCAACAATATATGAACTGGAACAAAAATAACAATAACAATAATCCCTGGGGTTCAGGTGGAAATAACAATCCTTGGGGCTCAGGAGGGTCAGGAGATGGCCCTAATAGAAGAGATTTTGAAGACTCCATAAAAAAAGCAAAAGATAGCTTCGGGAGATTTAAGTTTGGTGGAAAGCGCAACCTATCCATTTTTATCATTATTGCTCTATTGCTATGGTTAGCTACCGGTTTTTACAGAGTCGAGCCAGATGAACAGGGTGTAGAACTTTTATTTGGTAAGTGGAACGGTCAAACAACTGAACCTGGATTACACTATTTTTTTCCAACACCTATAGGAAAAACAATCACCCCAAAAGTTGAAGTAATAAGAAAAATTAACGTAGGATTTAGAAGTGCAAGCGACTTAGGTTTTGGTTCAAATTCAACTGCTGAAAGAAAAGTTATAGAAGAAAGTTTAATGCTTACTGGCGATCAAAATATCGCAGATGTAGCTTTTACAGTTCTTTTTAAGATCAAAGACGCAGGTAATTTTTTATTTAAACTTAGAAACCCTGAGCTTACTGTAAAAGATATGTCTGAAAGTGTTGTTCGTGAGGTAGTTGGTCAAAGAGACCTTCAATTCTTGCTTACAGAAGGTCGTCAAGAGGTTGAGCAAGTTGTAAGAAATGAACTACAATTAGTCTTAGATTCTTATGAAAGCGGTGTTTTAATTCAATCAGTTCAACTACAAAGTGTTGATCCACCAGATCAAGTTATTGATGCTTTTGATGAAGTTCAAAGAGCAAGACAAGATAAAGAAAGATTAGTGAATGAAGCAAACACATATTTAAACAGAATAGTTCCAAATGCTCGAGGTGAAGCAGCTAAGCTCGTTGAAGGTGCTACTGCTTATAAAGAACAGGTTGTCAAGCAAGCTGAAGGTGTGGCTCAGAACTTTATTGATGTATATAATAGTTATAAAGATGCAAAAGAAGTAACTAAAAGAAGAATTTATTTAGAGACTTTAAGAGAAGTCTTAGAAGGTAAGAACAAAATAATTTTAGACGATACTGGAAATGGACAAGGTGTAGTACCTTATCTTCCATTAAATGAATTGAAAAAGTCAGGTAATAATTAAGATGAGATTTAGTGCAAAAAATTTACTTATAGTTCTAGTTTTGTTTATACTCTTCCTAACTTTTACAGGAGCTTTTTTTATTGTAAATGAAACCAAACAAGCTTTAGTACTTCAATTTGGTGATCCAAGAAAAGTTGTTACAAAACCTGGCCTTCAATTTAAAATTCCATTTATCCAAGATGCCGTATTTTTAGATTCAAGGTTACTTAATCTTGATCCTCAGCCTGAAGAAATGATACTATCTGATCAAAAAAGAATTATTGTTGATTCATTTGCTAGATATAACATTGTTGATCCTTTAAAGTTTTATCAGACAGTCAGAAATGAAACTACATTTTCAGACAGATTTGGCAGAATTATAAATGCAGCTGTTAGAGGTGTAATTGCACAATATTCCTTAACATCTCTTCTTAGTGACGAACGTATTAACATTATGAATGAAATTGAAAAACAAATTAAAGTTAATGAAGACTCTTTTGGTGTAAAAATTGTTGATATCAGAATTGGAAGAACAGATTTAACTGAACAAGTTTCAAACAATGTTTATCAAAGAATGCGTTCTGAGCGTGAAAAAGAAGCAAATTTATTAAGAGCCGAAGGTGAAGAACTTTCAAAAGAAATTGTAGCCTCAGCAGATAGACAACAAACAGTTATTCTTGCAGAAGCTGAAAGAACCTCATCAATACTAAGAGGTGAAGGAGATGCCGCCAAAAATAAGATACTCGGTGATGCCTATAGCCTAGATGAGGAATTTTTTGATTTTTTAAGAACAATGCAAGCTTGTAAAGATACCTTTGGAGACACCGAAATGTCCATGGTTATTGCTCCTGGAGAAGTTTGTGAAAAGTTTTTTGGTGAAATAGATATCCAAAATTAATGTTTGAAATTTTACTAATAAGCATAGGTCTAGTGCTGATCATTGAAGGCTTACTTTATTTCTTCCTAGCTAAAAATCTAAAAAAATATCTGAATATGCTTTCTCTTATGAATCTACAAACTGTAAAAAATATTAGTTTATTTTTTGCACTTATGGGATTGTGCCTTATTTATTTCACGTTCAAATACTATGATAATTAATATGAGAATTAGGTTTTTATTTATAATTACTATCTTATTTTCAAAACCATTATTAGCTGTACCTGAAAGTTTTGCTGATCTTGTTGAACAATTATCACCTGCTGTAGTTAGTATCGCATCTACTACTATAGTTGAAAATAATAACCAAAATCAGATACCTCAATTCCCTGAAGGTTCACCTTTTGATGATTTTTTTAAAGAGTACTTTGATCGAGATCAAAGAAGATCTCAAAGACCTATGACAGGACTTGGGTCTGGTTTCATAATAAGTGAAGATGGTATAGTAGTTACTAATAATCATGTAATCGAAGGTGCTGATGAAATAACTGTTATTTTAAATGATGAAACAGAGTTTACAGCTGAATTACTTGGAAGAGATCCAAAAGCAGATATAGCTGTATTGAAAATTGATCCCGAAAACAAAAAACTTACTTATGTTAGTTGGGGAGACTCTGATAAGATGAGAGTCGGAGATTGGTCAATTGCAATTGGAAACCCTCTCGGTTTAGGAGGTACTGTAACAGCGGGTATAATATCTGCAATCTCAAGAGATTTAGGTAGCGGACCATACGTGAAATTCTTACAAACTGATGCATCTATAAATCGTGGTAATTCGGGTGGACCACTGTTTAATTTAGATGGACAAGTAATAGGTATTAACACAGCAATTGTATCACAAACAGGAGGAAGCATAGGTTTAGGTTTTGCTATTCCTGCGAATAGTGCAAAAAAAATAGTTCAACAACTAAAAGATTTTGGAAAAACAAAGAGAGGTTGGTTAGGCGTACAAATTCAGCCAGTGACAAAAGATTTTGCTGAAAGTCTTGGATTACCTGACCAAAAAGGCGCATTCATATCAAATGTAAATCCAAATGGACCATCCAAAACTGCTGGACTAGAACCGGGCGACGTAATTTTAAAGTTTAATAATATTGAAATCAAAAAAATGCCTGATTTACCTAGAGTTGTTGCGGAGTCAGATGTTGGATCCACTGCAATTTTAGAAGTTTGGAGAAAAAATAAAAAAATAAATATTGAAGTTACACTAGGTGAATTACCTGGAGAAGTGGTTACTGAAAGAAAAACAACTTCAAATGTATTGAGCAATTTAAAAATAGAATCTCTAGGCATTACTATTGAAGATCATGATGATGGAGTTAAGGTTATATCAATTGAAGAAGTTGATAGTAGTTTGCAAAACGGAGATATAATCACAGAAGTTAATAGAGAGATTATTAATAATATGAAATCATTTGAAGAATTGGTAAATTCATTAGAGAAAACAGGTAGATCCTCATTGTTACTGAAAATAATTAGAGATGATGAACAAAATTGGGTAACAATTAAATTTAAGAATAATTGAAAACTCAAATCTATTTTGTATTAGGACCTACTGCGTCAGGAAAATCAAAATTTGCTTTAAGTCTAGCTAAAAATCTAAATGGTGAGATTATAAATGCTGATAGTATGCAGATTTATCGTGAGTTAAGTATCTTAACTGCTAGGCCAACTATAAAAGATCAAAAAACAATAAACCACCATCTTTATGGTTTTGTAAAAGGTGATGTTAGATTTAATGTTCAAAAATGGTGCGAGGAAGCATCAAAAAAAATTAATTATTTAGTTGATAAAAATATAACCCCTATTTTAGTTGGAGGTACAGGTCTTTATATAGATTCTTTAATTAAAGGAATAGTTTCAATTCCATTTATACCAGAAGAAGTAAAAACAGAATCAGACAAAATGATTTCAAAAATTGGTAAGGAAAATTTTTTCAATTTAGTCAAAGAACTTGATAGTGATGCAATGAAAAATATTTCACCAAATGACATTCAAAGAATAAGAAGAATTTGGGAGGTGAATTTTTTTACTAAGAAAAAATTTAGTGATTGGAGAAATAATAAAAATAAAAAATTAATTAATTTAGAAGATTATAAAATTTTATTATTTCTTCCTGAAAGAAATGAAAATTATAAAAGAGTAGATCATAGAACTCATTTAATGTTTAAAGGTGGTGTGATAGAGGAAGTCAAAAATTTGCTTAAATTAAATTATAATAATAGTTTACCTATAATGAAAGCTCATGGTGTTCCTGAAATTCAATCTTATCTTAATAACGAAGTATCAATTGAAGAATGTATTTCTAAAATTCAGCAGGTCACAAGAAACTATGTAAAAAGACAACACACTTGGTGGAGATCTTCAAATCTTAATATTTTTAAAAAATTTGATCAATTTCCAGATGAAATTGAGTTAAAATCCATTAATTTAGACCAAAATTGAACTAATTTATTGATTTTATTTTATCCACAGCCTAAGAGCTAAAATCAATGAATAATGAAATTACAGGTGCAGAAATAGTCTTAAAAAGCTTAGCTGAGCAGGGCGTTGAGGTAGTATTTGGATACCCTGGTGGTGCAGTACTACCAATTTATGATACTTTATTTAAACAAAATTCAATTAAACACGTTTTAGTAAGACAAGAAGGTGGTGCCATACATGCAGCTGAAGGTTATGCAAGGTCAACAGGTAAGACTGGAGTAGTTCTTGTAACTTCAGGGCCTGGAGCAACAAATGTTGTAACTGGATTAACTGATGCAATGATGGATAGTGTTCCTATTGTATGTATCACTGGACAAGTACCACAGCACTTAATTGGCAGTGATGCTTTTCAAGAATGTGATACAACGGGTATAACAAGACCTTGTACTAAACATAATTATTTAGTTAAGGATGTTAATAAATTATCTTCGGTATTTCATGAAGCGTTCACAATTGCTCAAAATGGAAGACCAGGACCTGTATTAATTGACATACCAAAAGATGTTCAATTTGCTTCTGGAACTTATGAAGAAAAAAATAAAATTGTTATCCCTTCACATAGATTATTTGAGCCAAGTCCTGATTTTGAAAAAAATAAAATTGACGAAGCAGTGGACTTAATTTCAAAAGCAAAAAAACCAATTTTTTATATTGGCGGTGGATGTATTAATTCTGGTCCACAAGCATCAAAATTAGTTAGAGAATTTATAAATATTGTTGGATCACCTGTAACAATGACATTAATGGGTCTAGGCGTAGTAGCTTCATCAGATAAAAATTCACTTGGAATGCTTGGTATGCACGGTATGTATGAAGCTAATATGGCAATGCATCAATGTGATGTTATGATTAATATTGGGGCAAGATTTGATGATAGAGTTACTGGAAGACTTGATGCCTTTTCTCCTAATTCGAAAAAAATTCATATTGATATAGACGAAAGTAATATTAATAAAACGATAAACGTAGATGTTCCAATAATAGGTGATGTTAAGCAAGTTGTTGAAAAAATGATTTCTGTTTGGAAAGAAAAAAAATATAAAATTAATACTGACTCATTGAATTTATGGTGGGATAAAATTAATAAATGGAAAGAAATAGATTGTCTTAACTATAATAGTGAAGGTAAGCAGATTAAACCTCAGTATGCTGTCCAAAGACTTTATGAATTAACAAAAAATACTAAAACATTTATTACAACTGAAGTTGGTCAACATCAAATGTGGGCTGCTCAATTTTATAAATTTGATGAACCAAATAGATGGCTTACATCAGGTGGATTAGGAACTATGGGATATGGATTTCCAGCAGCTATTGGAGCGCAAGTTGGACATCCCGATGCTTTAGTAGTCGATATAGCAGGAGATGCGTCTATTCTTATGAATATTCAAGAAATGAGTACTGCCGTTCAATATAGATTGCCTGTAAAAATATTTATTTTAAATAATGAATATATGGGAATGGTGAGGCAATGGCAGGAACTTTTACATGGTGGAAGATATTCTGAGAGTTATACTGATAGTTTACCTGATTTTGTAAAATTAGCTGAAAGTTACAAAGCTGTTGGCCTGAGAGCAAAGACAACTGATGAACTTGATGATGTTATAACTCAAATGATTGAGACAAAAAATACAGTTATTGCTGATATTTGGGTTACAAAAGAAGAGAACTGCTTTCCAATGATACAAAGTGGATCTGCCCATAATGAAATGATGTTAAGTAAAGATCAAAAACAAGATAAAAAATCAGCTGAAAAAGGAAAAATATTAGTTTAATGAATAAGTCTGTTTATGACTCTCCTGATCAAGTATCAGAGATTAAAAGACATATATTAACTGTATTGGTTGATAACGAACCAGGTGTTTTAGCTAGAGTAATAGGAATGTTTTCTGGCAGAGGATATAATATTGATAGTTTGAATGTAGCTGAAGTAAGTAATGATGAAAATATTTCAAGAATTACAATTGTAACTCATGGTACTTCAGAAGTTGTTAGTCAAATTGAAAAACAATTACTTAGAATTGTTCCAGTTCACAGTGTTACAAATTTAGATCAAGAGGGTAGTTCTGTAGAAGCTGAAGTTGCTTTAGTTTATATTTATATTTCTGACACTAATAAAAAGAAAGTTTATCAGCTTTGCGATTTATATAGAGCTAGAAAAATTGAAAATGAAAATAACACCACAATTTTTGAAATTGCTGGTGCTTCTGAAAGAGTTAATAGGTTTATTAAAGAAATTAATGAAATTACGAAAGTTGAGATCGTTAGAAGTGGTCCCGTTGCAATATCATCAATTCAAAAAAATGAGGAGGAATAATGAGAGTATATTACGATAGAGATGCAGACTTAAACTTAATAAAAGATAAAAAAATTTCAATTGTAGGATATGGTAGTCAAGGACATGCACATGCAATGAACTTAAGAGACTCTGGAATAGAGAATGTCTCTATTGCTCTAAGAGAAGGTTCAAATTCAAGGGCTAAAGCAGAACAAGCTAATTTCAAAGTAATGACACCTGCAGAAGCTGCAAATTGGGCTGATGTTATTATGATGCTAACTCCTGATGAACTTCAGTCTGAAATTTATAAAAATGACATAGCTGAAAATATTAAAGAAGGAACAACAATCGCATTTGCTCATGGATTAAATATTCACTTCGATTTAATTAAACCTAAAGAAGGTATAGATGTTATAATGGTTGCACCAAAAGGTCCAGGTCATACAGTTAGAGCTGAATACGTTAGAGGTGCTGGTGTACCATGTTTAGTAGCTGTAGATAAAAATCCTTCAGGGAATGCTTTGGAGATTGGAATTGCTTACGCATCTGCAATTGGTGGTGGTCGTGCTGGAATAATAGAAACCACTTTTAAAGAAGAATGCGAAACAGATCTTTTTGGAGAACAATCTGTTTTATGTGGTGGCTTAACACATTTAATTTTAGCAGGTTATGAGACTCTTGTTGAGGCAGGATATGCTCCTGAAATGGCATATTTTGAATGCCTTCACGAAGTAAAACTTATTGTTGATCTTTTATATGAAGGTGGAATGGCAAACATGAGATACTCAATTTCAAATACAGCTGAGTATGGAGATTATTCTAGAGGTCCAAGGCTCATCACTGATGAAACAAAAAAAGAAATGAAAAAAATTCTTTCAGAAATTCAATCTGGTCAATTTGCTAAAGAGTGGATGCAAGAACATCAGAGTGGTCAAACTAAATTCAAAGTAATGAGAAAGGAACAAGCCGAACATCCAATTGAAGCAGTTGGTGAAAAGTTACGAACTTTAATGCCATGGATTGCTGAAGGAAAAATGGTTGATAAATCGAAAAACTAGATGAAAGTTTAATAAAATCTTGATTAGTGTATAATTAAAAAATGACTGAAAAAATTTATATTTTTGATACGACCCTAAGAGATGGTGAACAGTCTCCAGGCGCATCAATGAATTTAGATGAAAAACTTCAAATAGCTGAAGTACTTGATTATATGAGAGTTGATATTATTGAAGCAGGATTTCCAATAGCTTCTAATGGAGATTTTGAAGCAGTTTCAGAAGTAAGTAAACATGTTAAAAATTCGACAATAGCCGGTTTAGCAAGAGCCAGCTTTAAAGACATCGATAGGGCTTGGGAAGCTGTACAATATGCAAAGTCTCCAAGAATTCATACTTTTATTGCAACAAGTCCTTTACACATGAAATATAAGTTAAAGAAAACTGAGGAAGAAGTTTTAGAGGCTATTCAAAAAACAGTAACTCATGCTAGAAATCTTTGTGATAACATTGAGTGGAGCTGTGAAGATGGTGGAAGATCAGAATTAGAATTTTTATATAAATGTATTGAGCTTGCAATTAATTCTGGTGCATCAACTATTAATATACCTGACACTGTTGGTTATACATTACCTGAAGAGTTTGGTAAAATTTTTAAAAATGTAAAAAATAATGTTCCTAATATTGATAAAGCAATTCTTTCAACTCATACACATAATGATTTAGGTTTAGCTACAGCAAATAATGTTGCTGCAATTCAAGAAGGTGCTAGACAGGTTGAATGCACAATAAACGGTATGGGTGAAAGAGCTGGCAATTCATCACTTGAAGAAATTGTCATGACTTTAAAAGTAAAAAAAGATCTTATGCCTTATCATACAGATATCAAAACAGAGTCTATTATGAAAGCTTCTAGATTAGTATCATCAATAACAGGTTTTCCAGTTCAGCCAAACAAAGCTATAGTTGGTGCAAATGCTTTTGCACATGAAGCTGGTATACATCAAGATGGTATGCTCAAACATGCTGGTACTTATGAGATTATGACGCCTGAATCAATAGGACTAAATAAATCTTCACTAGTTCTTGGTAAACATTCAGGCAAACATGCTTTTTCAGAAAAATTAAAAGAACTTGGTTATGAAGTAGGTGATAATGCTTTAATGGAATTATTTGGAAGATTTAAAGATTTAGCGGATAAGAAAAAAGAAATATTCGAAGAAGATTTGATTGCATTAGCAGAAGATAGAACGTCGTCATACGATGAACACATTAAATTTGTATCGTTAGAAGTAAATGCAGGATCTGTTCAAAAAGCTGAGGCTAAATTAAAGATAGAAATAAACGATAAAGTGGAAAATACAAAAATTAATGGTAATGGTCCTGTTGATGCTACATTTAATGCAATAAAAAAACTCACTAATACTGAATTTAAACTTAAACTTTATCAAGTAAATGCAATCACAGCAGGTACTGATGCACAAGGAGAGGTAACTGTAAGACTTGAGGATGATGATATTTCATCTCAAGCAAAAGGAAGTGATCCTGACATTATTGTTGCTTCAGCAAAAGCTTATATAAATGCATTAAACAGATTGATCTTTAAAAAAACTAAATCTATTAAAGAGAATACAGCAAGTTTAAAAATAGAAGGGGTTTAATTAATGGTAATTGATCGTTTATTTAGTTTATTTTCAAAAGACATGGCTATAGATTTGGGTACTGCAAATACCTTAGTATACGTAAAAGGAGAAGGTGTTATTCTCAATGAACCTTCTGTTGTTGCAACCATTGAAAATGATGGAAGAACTCAAGTATTAGCAGTTGGAAATGAAGCTAAACAAATGCTTGGAAGAACACCTGGCAAAATCAAAGCCATACGTCCTATGAAAGATGGTGTTATTGCTGATTTTGATGTTGCTGAACAAATGATTAAAAGTTTTATTAAAAAAGTTCACAAAGGAAGATCTCTATCAAACCCTCAAATTGTTATATGTGTACCTTCAGGTGCTACAAATGTTGAAAGAAGAGCAATCAGGGAGTCAGCTGATGCAGCTGGTGCTAGAAGAGTTTATTTAATTGAAGAACCTGTTGCAGCAGCAATCGGAGCTGGTTTACCAGTTGCAGAACCAACAGGCTCTATGGTTGTTGATATTGGTGGAGGCACTTCAGAAGTAGCAGTGTTATCTCTTGGAGGAGTAGTTAATTCTACTTCAGTTAAAGCTGCTGGAGATAGATTTGATGAAGCTATAATGGAATATATGAGAACAACTCATAAATTAGCAATTGGAGAGACTACAGCTGAAAGAATGAAAAAAGATATTGGTTCTGCAAGTCCTCCTGATGATGGAGATGGCAGGTCAATGAGTGTAAAGGGAAGAGATCTCATAACAGGTCTCCCAAAAGAAATATCCATTTCTCAAAGACAAATAGCAGAAGCTCTTGCCGAGCCTGTTGCTCAAATAATTGATACAATAAAAAGAGCTTTGGAGCAAACTCCAGCTGAATTATCTGCTGATATTGTGGAAAGGGGTATAATGTTAACAGGAGGTGGATCTCTTTTGCATAATCTAGATAAAGTATTAAGAAGATCTACGAGCCTACCTGTTTCAATTGCAGAGGATCCTCTATTATGTGTTGTTATGGGTACTGGTCAGGCACTTGAGGAAAAATCTCGACTAAGTGACGTATTTGCGACTGATTAATATTTAAAATGGCACCTAAGTTCCAAATAAAGGTATTTCGATTATCAACATTTTTTAAAAACTTTACAATCTTTTCTGTTGTTACTCTTTCATTTCTATTGGTCTTTTTTTCCAAATCTGATTACTATGTAATTTATGGGATAAAAAATTTATCTAGTTCTGTAATTGTTCCAATTACAAGATTTATCTCAGCACCGGTAAATACTTTTTCAAATTTTGTTGACGAATATAATCAATTTAGAAGTTTAAAATTTGAAAATAAAATTCTTCAAGAAGAAATAGTGCGTTTAAAAAAATGGCAGACTTTAGCAATACAAAATTCAAGAGAAAATAAAGTTTTAAAAAAATTACTAAATGCAACTGATAATAATTTAACTTTGATAAAGACAGCTTCTCTTATCAATAGAAATGATACTATATACAGTAAGTTAATAAACTTAAATGCAGGGCATGAAGATAAAATAAAAAAAAATATGACAGCTATTAATGAAAGAGGATTAGTAGGAAAAGTTATTGACACAACTGCTAAAAATTCTAGAGTAATACTTTTAACTGATCCAAATTTATCTATTTCAGTAAAATCTATATCTGATGGTATTTTTTCATTGCTAACTGGTAATGGAGATGGAAAATATTTAGTTAGCTCTTTTGTGAAAGAAAATAAAATGCCAAGATTAGGTGATATTGTTGTTACAAGTGGAACAGCACAAATTTTTCCTGTAGATTTACTAGTTGGAAAAGTAGCTAAAGTTGAAAAAAATAGATTTTTTGTTTTACCTTTTGTTGATTTTGAAAATATTGATTATTTGCAAATAGTTACTTCAAAATAATGGAGTTTTCCAAATTTCTTAATTCCTCGATTAAACTAAATATTATTCTAATTATAAGTTTCTCAATTTCTGTTAATTCTTTTATCTTATTTCCTAATATTAATAACGCATTCTATATATTATTTCATTTGACT
>CACONS010000014.1 GCA_902628645.1 uncultured Alphaproteobacteria bacterium
TCAAAGAAAAAAATATTAAGTAATAATCCTTATTTAATGGTGGCTTGATGAAAAAGATTAGTAAAATTTTAGCAGCAAACAGAAGTGAAATTGCTATTCGAATTTTTAGAGCTGCCGAAGAGTCTGGTATTAAAACTGCTGCAATTTACTCTAAAGAAGATCGTTTTGCTATTCACCGATTTAAAACGGATGAAAGTTATTTAGTTGGCGAAGGTAAAGGTCCAATTCAAGCATATTTGGACATAGACTCGATTATTAAAATTGCCAAAGATGCAAAGGTAGATGCAATTCATCCTGGTTATGGTTTTTTATCTGAGAGTCCCGAGTTAGCAGAGCAGTGCGAAAAAAATGACATAACATTTATTGGGCCTAGTAAAGAAATACTAAAAAGATTTGGAAATAAAACAGAGGCTAAAAAAGTTGCTGAAGAAGCAAAGGTAGGTACCGTTCCGTCTGTTCTTGTAACAAAAGAAAATTTAAAAAGTGTTGAAAAAGATGTTGAGAAAATTGGTTACCCAGTAATTGTTAAAGCAAGCTGGGGTGGCGGTGGTCGAGGAATGCGTGTTGTAAGATCAAGCAAAGATTTAATAGATCAAATTACAACTGCTCAAAGTGAGTCACTTAAAGCTTTTGGGAAAGATGAAGTATTTATAGAGAAATTTTTAGAAGATGCTGCGCACATTGAAGTTCAAATTTTAGGTGACAGACATGGAAATATTTTACATCTTTTTGAGAGGGATTGTTCTCTTCAAAGAAGGCATCAAAAGATTATTGAAAGAGCACCTGCACATTTTCTTGAAAATAAAACTCGAGAAGAAATTTGTAATGCAGCAATTAAAATTGCAAAACAAGTTAAATATTTTGGTGCAGGAACTGTTGAATTTTTGTTTGATAAAAAATCTGGTGAATTTTATTTTATCGAGGTTAATCCAAGAATTCAAGTTGAGCATACAGTAACAGAAGAAGTAACTGGTATTGATATTGTAAAAGCCCAAATTAAAATTGCAGAAGGTGAAAAAATTGGCAGTCATCCAGCACTTCCTAAACAAGAAGACATTCATCTAAACGGATTTGCTATTCAATGTAGGGTTACTACCGAAGATCCGCTTAATAATTTTATGCCAGATTATGGGAAGATAATGACTTACCGATCTGCAGCTGGTTTTGGAGTCAGATTAGATGCAGCAAATGCTTCAGCTGGTTCGATCATCACCCCTTATTATGATTCTTTACTTGTAAAAGTAACAACTTGGGCAAAGCATCAAGACGACTGTATTAAAAGAATGGATAGGGCTTTGCGAGAATTTAGAATTAGAGGTGTCAAAACAAATTTAGTATTTCTTGAATCTCTTATAAACAACATAGATTTCCTTGAAGGAAACTACAATACAAATTTTGTTGATACTAAAAAAGAGCTCTATGCTTATAACCCTCAAAAAGATCGAGCATCTAAAATTGTATCTTATCTTGGAAATATAATTGTAAATGGACACAGCGATATATCTGGAAGAGTCGGTAGTAATTCGACTGTAGAAGTTCAAATTCCTGTTTCAAATATTAAAAGTGAAAAAAACAATTATGTAAAGGATTTACAAACTTTAGGTCCAGAAGAGTTTGCAAAAAAAATAAAAGAAACACCCTATACCCTAATTACTGACACAACGATGCGTGATGCACACCAATCGCTTCTTGCTACAAGAATGAGAACTGATGATCTTGTTAACATTGCTGAATATTATAGTGAAAATCTAAGCAACTTATTCTCATTAGAATGTTGGGGAGGTGCAACGTTTGATACATCGATGCGTTTTTTAAAAGAAGATCCTTGGGATAGATTAGCAAGATTAAACAAAAGGGCTCCTAACCTTCTTAAACAAATGCTCTTTAGAGGATCTAACGCTGTTGGATATAAAAATTATCCAGATAACGTTGTTAAACATTTCATTCAACAATCAGCCCAAGCCGGGATTGACGTGTTCCGAGTTTTTGATTCATTAAACTTAATTGATAATATGCGTGTTGCAGTTGATGAAGTACGCAATCAAAATAAAATTTGTGAAGGTACTATCTGTTATACAAATGATGTAACTGATCCAAATGAGAAAAAATATACATTAAAATATTATATTGATCTTGTTAAGGATTTAGAAAAAGCAGGAGCACATATTATTGCCATTAAAGATATGGCGGGATTAGCAAAACCTAATGCTATTAAAAAATTAGTTAACGAAATTAAACAAACAACTAATCTTCCAATTCATTTCCATACTCACGATACATCTGGTACTTCATCAGCATCAGTTCTTGCTGCAATAGAAGAAAAGGTAGATATCGTTGATCTTGCGATTGACTCGATGAGTGGATTAACATCACAACCTGCGCTTGGCTCAATTGTATCTATAATGAAACAAAATCATCAAGACCCAAGACTTGATGAAGAAGCTATAAGAACACTTTCTTTATATTGGGAACAAGTTCGTCAGAATTATTATGCATTTGAAACTGATTTTAAAGGTGGAAGTTCTGACGTTTATCTTCACCAAATGCCTGGTGGTCAGTTTACGAATTTAAAAGAACAAGCGAGATCATTGGGAATTACAACTGATAAGTGGGGAATGGTTGCTAATAAATATGCAGAGGTAAACCAACTTTTTGGTGATATTGTAAAGGTAACTCCTTCTTCAAAAATTGTAGGCGATATGGCGCTTTATATGATTGCTAATGATTTATCCAAAGAAGATGTACTAGATCCAAAAAAAGAAATTTCCTTTCCTGCTTCAGTCATAGAATTTTTTAAAGGGGAAATTGGTATACCACATGGAGGCTTTCCAAAAGAACTACAAAAGAAAGTTCTTGGCGATACAAAACCCCTAACAAAAAGACCTGGAGAAGTTTTAGAATCAGTTGATTTAGATAAAGAAGCAAAAAATTTAGAAGATGAAATTGGGATGAAAATTAATCAAACACATCTAGCGTCATATCTAATGTACCCCAAAGTTTTTAAAGATTATGTTGATCATTTTAAGGAGTTTAGTGATACATCAATTTTATCAACCGAGTTGTTTTTCTATGGTCCTCAACAAGATAAAGAATACACAATAGAAATTGATAAAGGAAAAAACCTTATCTTAAGATACCTAGCGAAAAGTGAAGTTAATAGTAATGGAAAGTGCTCTGTGTTTTTTGAAATTAACGGACAACCAAGAACAATAGATATAGAAAATAAAGAATTTTCAAAAAATATTACGCAAAGAGCAAAAGCGGATGATAATAATGTAGATCATGTCGGATCTCCTTTGCCAGGCCAAGTTGCTAAAATATTTGTTCAATCAGGTAGTAAAGTAATAAAAGGTGATAAGTTACTAGTTATCGAAGCAATGAAAATGGAAACCACTATTAATGCTGATAAAAGTGGAACCATCAAATCAATTAATGTTGCGTCTGGTGATAATGTTGAAACTAAAGACTTGCTTGTCGAGATTAGCTAGCAAAGTTGTATTCTTCGTAACACTCTTCTATCGAGCTCTTTGTATTTATAAGCTCACCTAAGGAATCTCGAAATTCAAAATATTCTACTCTCTTAAGATTAGAGTTTAAATTGAAAAAGATAAATAATCTGCATGAGCGACTATCATAACGCATCATATGAATTGATCCATCAGACCTTGCTAAATTAGGCTGTCCCAGCTTTTGTTTTATCTCAGCAAGTTGTCTTCCCATGAAATTTATTTCAGCGATTTTTTGCTGCTCCTTTACTATAGTCTTTTCCTCTTCTTTTTCTTCAGTGATAATTTGTTGTTCTTCAACAATAGTTTTATCTTCAATAATTTCTGGCTCTTTTTTTATAATTGTTTCTTCAACTTTATCTTTTACAACTGTTCCAACTTTAACAACTTCCCTGCCAACTTCAATAGTCGTACAGCTAGACAAAAACACCAGTGTTAAAAAATAAATTGATAACCGCATTGCTCTTAGTGGCATTTCTATATATGTAATCCCTTATGATTACAGTAATTAAATCACCATTCATTCAATACAAATTAACAATTTTGCGAAATAAAAAAACATCAAACACTGTTTTTAGACAAACTATGAATGAAATAAGCTACCTCATTGCTTCTGATGTTCTTCAATACGTTCCCTTTAAAAAACAAACAATTGAAACACCTCTAAAAAAAATGAGTGGTACAGCCTTGGGTCAACCCATAATTTTGGTCCCAATATTACGTGCCGGTTTAGGGTTACTTGAGGGGTTTGCAAAATTTTTACCGGAAGCTGAAAAAGGCCACATAGGTTTATACCGCGACGAACAAACTTATGAACCTGTAGAATACCTATTTAAACTTCCAAGGGTTAAAAATAAAAAAGTGTTAATTTTAGATCCAATGCTAGCAACAGGTAATTCATCAATTGCTGCAATCAATTTAATAAAAAATAAAGGCGTTAATATTAAAGATATATTTTTAGTATCTTTGCTTGCCGCTCCTGAGGGTATTAAAAATATCCAAAAAAAGCAAAAAGGCATCCATATTTTTACATGCAATATCGATGCTAAGCTTAACAAAAACAAGTTCATTGTACCGGGCTTAGGTGACGCAGGTGATAGGTACATGGGAACTTGAAGTTATCCATAAAAAATCTTATTATTTATCCATTATCTCATTTTTTAATTCATTTTTTTAATAATAAAATGTTATCAGTGAGGTATCTATAATTCATATTTAAGGGGGATTTTTAGTATGAAGAAAATTTTAAGTATTATTTCAGTTTCTTTCGCTCTTGTCTTCTCTTCAAGTGCGTTTGCAAACAAGATTGGAGTTGTATATGACTCTGGAGGAAAGTTTGATAAATCATTTAACGAATTAGCATTTAATACTGCTGAAAGAGTTAAAAACGAACTTGGTTGGGGCATGGTTGAATTTGAAGCTTCAAACAACACTCAAATAGAACAAGGTATGCGTAAAATTGCAGACAGAGGCGCATCATTAATCGTAGCTATGGGTTTTGCTCAAGCTGATGCAGTTGCAGCAGTTGCTCCTGATTATCCTGATATAAACTTTGTTGCAGTGGATGTATGTTGGGTAGATGATCCAGCAAGCAACATCTATCAAGCTTGTTACAAAGAGCACGAAGGGTCATTCCTTGTTGGTATGATTGCAGCTATGGCTTCTGAAAGTGGAACAATTGGTTTTGTTGGTGGAATGGACATTCCACTAATCAGAAAATTCCAAGGAGGTTATGAGCAAGGTGCACTTTATGTAAATCCTGATATTAACATTTTAGCTAACATGACTGGTTCAACACCAGAGGCGTGGAACAACCCAACAAAAGGTGCTGAATTAACAAAAGCACAAATTGATGGTGGCGCAGATGTTGTGTATCAAGCAGCAGGCGGAACAGGTATAGGTGTACTTCAAGCAGCAGCTGATGCAGGCATTATGGGTATTGGTGTTGATACAAATCAAAACTGGATGCACCCAGGCAACATGCTTACTTCTATGTTAAAGCGTTTAGATCTAACAATTTTTGAACAAGCTGAAAAAACAGCTGCAGGAACTTTTGAGTCAGGAATTCACATTCTTGGTTTAGCTGAAGGCATGGTTGGTTATGCTACTGAAGATGGCATGGTAACTTCTGCAATGGAGTCAGCAGTTGCAGCAGCAGCAGCAGATATTGTTAGTGGTTCAATGGAAGTTGCTGACTGGTCACAAGAGTAATAGAACTTTTATAAATAATTTGGTGAGACCAAGAGATTAAATAAATTTATGGTCTCACCTATCCTAGAATTAAAAAATATAAATAAATCCTTTGGCCATGTACACGCCAATAAGGATATTAATCTCACCATTAACAAAGGAACAATCCACGGAATAATTGGAGAAAACGGCGCTGGAAAATCCACGCTAATGAGTATCGTGTTTGGTCTTTATCAAGCAAATTCAGGAACAATAAAGATAAATGGAAAGGAGATAAATTTAAGATCTCCTAAAGACTCTATAGTTAATGGTATTGGCATGGTGCATCAACATTTTATGCTGGTAGAAAATTTTACTGTTCTCGAAAATATAATTTTGGGATTTGAAGGCGAATTAGTATTTGGAAAAAATTTAGAAAAAGCAAAAAAAGATTTAAAAAATCTTTGTGATACATACAAACTAAATATTGATCTTAATTCCACAATATCAGATCTGTCGGTTGGGTTTCGTCAAAGAGTTGAAATATTAAAGTCCCTATATAGAGGGGCAGAAATTCTTATACTTGATGAACCAACAGGTGTTTTAACACCTCAAGAAGTTGATGAACTATTCAAAATACTACGTTCACTTAATGAAGAAGGTAAAACAATTGTTTTAATTACCCACAAATTAATAGAAATCATGGATCTAACAAGTGAGGTATCTGTAATGCGCCAAGGGGAAATGGTTGGTCATACTAAAACTGAGGATACGAACAAAGAGCAATTGGCCGAGATGATGGTTGGTAGGAGTGTATTACTAAGACTTGATAAAACAGAAGCCAATACAGGCGATGTTGTCTTTAAAGTTGAAGATCTTACCGTTAAGGATGATCTAGATG
Organism: uncultured Alphaproteobacteria bacterium; assembly: GCA_902628645.1. Lineage (GTDB taxonomy): Bacteria > Pseudomonadota > Alphaproteobacteria > HIMB59 > CACPNW01. The sequence continues at coordinate 6,577 of CACONS010000014.1, forward strand.
TCACAAGAGTCAAGAATGTAAATTTAGAAATTCGTGCAGGAGAGATTTTAGGCTTAGCAGGTGTTACGGGAAATGGTCAAACAGAATTATTGGAAGCACTTTCTGGAATTAGAAAAGTTGAGTCAGGTGAAGTATATTTAGATGGAAAAAAAGTATCAGATAGTCAAAATTTTCTAGATCCAAGAGAACTGAAAGAACAAGGTTTAGCCCATGTTCCTGAAGACAGACAAAGAATGGGATTAGTTACAGATTTTAAAGCTTATGAAAATCTTATATTTGGTTATCATGATCAACAACCGTTTTCGAAGTCATCAATTTTAAATCATACAGATATAATTTCTCATTCTAAAAAAATTATGGAAGAGTATGATGTAAGACCACAATCACCAAATTTAATCACATCGAATTTCTCAGGCGGTAATCAACAAAAAATAATCTTAAGTAGGGAGCTTAATGAAAAACCAAAAGTATTATTAGTTGGTCAACCAACGAGAGGTGTAGACATAGGCGCTATTGAATTTATTCATCAAAGACTAATAGATATGAGAGATAAAGGTGCTGCAATACTTTTAGTATCTGTTGAATTGGATGAAGTGCTTTCATTATCTGATAGAATTGTTGTTATGTTTGATGGAAAGATAGTTGGTGAAAAAGAAAATACAAATGTTACTGATCGTGAGTTAGGATTATTAATGGCAGGAGTTGTGTAATGGCAACAGTAGATAAATCCAGGGTTCCTTGGTGGGTTTCTAATCTCATTGTTCCTCTCGTTAACTTAATATTAGCATTGTTTGTCTCTGGCCTATTCATATTTATTGCAGGCGAAAATCCTTATGAAGCGGTAAGGCTTATAATCTATGGTTCCTTTGGGTATATAGAGGGTTTTGCTTACACCCTTTATTATACAACAAATTTTATTTTTACAGGTTTAGCATTTGCTGTTGCATTTCATTGTAGACTTTTTAATATCGGCGGTGAAGGTCAAGCATATATAGGCGGGCTAGGTGTTTTTTTAGTTGCTATAAATTTTAGTTTTTTACCTGTCCCAATTGTATGGTTACTAGCTGTTGGTGGTGCTGTTATTTTTGGTGCTGCTTGGGCATTTATCCCAGCATATCTTCAAGCAACGAGAGGAAGTCATGTAGTTATAACGACAATAATGTTTAACTTTATAGCCGCATCTTTAATGGTCTTCCTACTTGTTGATGTAATTAGGGATACAACACAAATGGGACCACACACTGTTGCTTTACCAGAAGAGCAGTGGTTTCCAAGTTTCGAAGATTTTGCTGGTATATTTGGAATTAAGATTAGGTATTCACCACTAAATATTTCCTTTCTTTTAGCAATTGCTGCATCATTTTTTGTTTGGTTCTTAGTTTGGAAAACAAGATGGGGTTATGAAATGAGAGCTGTTGGTCACAATACACAAGCGGCAATCTACGCAGGAATTTCTCCTTATAAAAATATAATTATTGCGATGTGTATATCTGGTGGTTTGGCAGGACTGTTAGGCGTTAATGAAATATTAGGGGTTCATCATAAAATAGTTGCAGGTTTTCCAGCTGGATATGGCTTTACTGGAATTGCCGTTGCTCTGATGGGAAGAAACCATCCCATAGGAATTTTTCCGGCAGCATTTTTATTTGGAATTTTATACCAAGGTGGATCAGAGGTTACATTTGATATGCCTAATATTACCAGGTACATGTTTGTTGCTGTTCAAGGTGTAATTATTTTATTTAGTGGTGCATTAGAGAACCTATTTAGACCACAAATTGAAAACTTCTTTGTTAACAGATTAAATTTAAAGGCAAAAGCGTAATGGAATTTTTATCTGATATTGCATCTTTAATAAATTCTACTTTAAGAATTTCAACACCATTAGTTTTTGCAGCGATGGCAGGTATATTTGCAGAGAGATCGGGTGTTATTGATTTTAGTTTAGAAGGTAAAATGCTAATGGCCGCTTTTGTGGCTGCAGTAGGCTCATACTTTTTAGGAAATCCATGGCTTGGTTTATTATTGGCTATTATAGCATGTGTAAGCCTTTCTATGTTACACGGCTTTGCTTCTGTTACTTATAAAGGTGATCAAGTTGTGTCATGTGTTGCGATAAATATTTTAATAATCGGTTTAACCACTGCTCTTGCTGCCGCCTGGTTCGGACAAGCTGGGTTAACTCCAACACTAACAGAAGATCAGCGTTTTTTAGAAGTAAACTTACCTTTTGCTGAAAGTTTAAGAGATGTTCCAATAGTAGGAACAATTTATAGCGATATATTAAGTGGTCACTATATCTTTGTATACTTAGCATATCTTACAGTTCCAATAGTTTTCTGGGTTGTTTTTAAAACTAGTTTTGGTTTACGATTAAGAGCAGTTGGTGAAAACCCAAGTGCAGTTGATACTGCAGGCATAAATGTTTTTGCAATGAGATATAAGGCTTTGGCTATCAACGGTGTTTTAATTGCCTTTGCTGGTGCTCATTTATCAACTGCTGTAAATGCTAATTTCTTTAGAGAAATGTCGGCTGGAAGAGGATACTTAGCATTAGCAGCTATGATTTTTGGAAAGTGGCATCCTAAAACTGCATTAGTAGCTTGTTTACTTTTTGGATTTACCGATGCGCTTCAAATAAGATTACAAGGAGTTGAGCTACCTGCCATAGGAGAAATACCTGTCCAACTAATACAAGCATTACCCTATGTGTTAACCGTTGTGTTGCTTGCTGGTTTTGTTGGAAAAGCAATTGCACCTAACGCAATTGGACAACCATATATTAAAGAAAGATAAACTAAGTTATTTTAGAAAAATTTCTATATAAGTAATATACTAATTCGGGAGATAATATGTCTATATTAGAAAAATATATGAAAGTGTTTAATGAAAAAGATGAAGCAGGAATGAACGAAATTATCCATGATGATTTTAAATTTACAATGCATTCTAGTGGTAATGTTTTATCAAAGTCCGACGTTATAGGTTGGGCTATGAGTGATGACATTAATGATGATAAGTCTAGAATTGTTTACGAAAATGATGAAATTGGAATACATCATTCCTTTGTTACCTTTAAAGATGGAAACACACAGGCCGTAATGGCAGTATACAAATACAAAGATGGTAAAATAATTTCACTAGAAACTGGTGCAACTAATATGCCAAAATAAAAAAAGTGGAACGTTAAGTTCCACTTTTGAATATTTAAATAGTTTTTATTGTTCTAAATCAAAGCGATCAGCATTCATCACTTTGTTCCAAGCTTGAATGAAATCTTTTTTCATTTTTTGTTCACTGTCATCACTTGCATAAAGTTCTGCTATTGCTCTTAATTGAGAATTAGATCCAAAAACAAGATCTACTCTAGATGCAGTTCTTACTTTTTCACCTGTAATTTTATCTGTAGCTTCATATGAATTGCTACCAGTTGGTTTCCAACTAACACCCATATCTAATAGCTTATCAAAGAAATCATTTGTTAACTTTCCTTTTGTATCAACAAATAATCCTCTTTGATCTGAGCTAATACCCATTGATCTCATTCCGCCAACAAGTACAGTCATTTCAGGAGCTGTTAACCCAAGAAGCTGCGCTTTATCCAGCATTAGTTCCTCAGCTGTAACATCATAGTTCATTTTTAAATAATTACGAAATGCATCTGCTTCAGGTTCAAGAACACCAAAAGAATCAATATCAGTTTTATCCTGAGTGGCATCAGCTCTACCAGGCGTAAAAGGAACCTCCATTCCAGTTGCTTGTTCGACACCTACATTACCTGCTAGAACGATTACATCAGCTATTGAAGCCCCTGTTTCTTTTGCAACAGGCTCAAGAATACCAAGAACTTTTTTTAATTGTTCAGGTTTATTAACTTCCCAATCTTTTTGAGGAGCAAGTCTAATTCTTGCGCCATTTGCTCCACCTCTCATATCTGATCCTCTGAAAGTAGAAGCACTTGCCCAAGCAGTTTCAACCATTTCTTGAGTAGTTAAACCACTACTTAAAATTTTAGCTTTCACTGCTTCAATGTCATAATTTGAGTGACCTTGAGGTACAGGATCTTGCCAGATCAATTCTTCTTCAGGAACTTCAGGCCCCAAATATCTTGTTTTTGGTCCCATATCTCTATGAAGAAGTTTAAACCATGCTCTAGCAAACTGGTCAGCAAAATATTCTGGGTCTTTATGAAATTTTTCTGATACTTTTCTGTATTCAGGATCTTCACGCATTGCCATATCAGCTGTTGTCATCATTGTTGGAACTTTTATTGATGGATCATCAACTTCTGGAGCCATGTGTTCCTCTTTTTGATCAATAGCATGCCAGATTTGTGCACCTGCCGGACTTTTAACCAGCTTCCATTCGTACCCAAGCAGCATATCAAAATATCCACTATCCCATTGAGTTGGATTAGGAGTCCAAGCACCTTCTATTCCACTTGTTGTAGTATCGCGACCAACACCCGAGGCATGCAAGTTGTTCCACCCTAAACCCATCTGTTCTATCGGCGCTCCTTCTGGTTCTGCTCCAACAAGTGCGGGATCACCTGCACCGTGTGCTTTACCAAAAGTATGTCCACCAGCAGTTAGCGCTACAGTTTCAGTATCATTCATTGCCATTCTTGCAAAAGTTTCTCTAATATCTCTAGCACTAGCAAGTGGATCAGCTTTTCCATCTGGTCCTTCAGGGTTTACATAAATTAATCCCATTTGCACTGCTGCAAGTGGATTATCTAAAATTCTTTCACCAGTATATCTTTTATTTTGCAACCATTCTTCTTCTACACCCCAGTAAATATCTTCTTCTGGCGCCCAAATGTCAGGACGCCCACCACTAAATCCAAAAGTTTTACCTCCCATAGATTCAATTGCAACGTTACCTGTTAAAATAAATAAATCAGCCCAACTAATTTTATTTCCATATTTTTTCTTTATTGGCCAAAGAAGCCTTCTTGCTTTATCTAAGTTACCATTATCTGGCCAACTGTTTAACGGGGCAAAACGTTGAGCTCCTGTTCCACCACCACCACGACCATCACCAGTTCTATAAGTCCCAGCAGCATGCCATGTCATACGAATAAAGAAACCACCATAATGACCATAATCAGCTGGCCACCAATCTTGAGAATCAGTCATTAGATTATGGAGGTCTTTTTTTAATGCGGCATAATCTAATTTTTTGAACTCTTCTCGATAGTTAAATCCAGCTTCCATTGGATCCGATTTACGATCATGTTGATGAAGTATATTTAAGTTAAGTTGATTAGGCCACCATTCGCGGTTTGATGTACCTTCTCCCATATTTTTTGTAATTGCTCCGTGCATTACAGGGCATTTACTCTCTGCATCCATATAGAACCTCCGTTAATTATTTTTAATATATAAAGAATTTAAATTAAAGAAAAGTTAAATTATAACTCAATATTGAATTTTTTAGGTTTCCAGGTCGTAGGTGCAAGTTCAAAATCATTAAAATCGAATGCAGGTGCAACAGTGCATCCAATCAGACTATAAGAACCAGAAGATCTCATAGCAAACCAAGTATTTGCCTTAACTGTATAAATATAATTATTATCTGATCCTAAAGAAAAAACTTCATAATTAACTCCATCATTAGATGTGAAAACTTCTAAAGAATCTCCAGAATAAAAATGTAATATTTCATTTTTAGTTAATCGATGCCAATGTGATTTTTCATCTTTTTTTAACAAGTAATAAATTTGACTAACATTATCGTTCTTAAAATTTTCAACATAATGCCCCCCTTCAGGGTGAACAATCATATTAAGTTTTTTTATTAAATTATCTGCTTCCACTTAGATTAAATGACCAAGTTTACTTTTCTTAGTTGAGATATATTTTTCATTATACTTATTTGTGTCTGAGAAAATAGGGACTCTTTGATTAACTTTAATACCCATATCTTCAAGCGCTTTTATTTTTTTTGGGTTATTAGTCATCAAATCTAGTTTTTTGATTGCTAAATATTTTACCATTCCAGCAATATTTTCATATGTCCTCTCATCATCTTTGAAACCTAATTGATGATTAGCTTCAACGGTATCTAGTCCCTTGTCTTGCAAACTGTATGCCTTAATTTTATTTGAAAGACCAATACCTCTTCCTTCTTGTTGAAGATAAAAAATTACCCCTCTTCCATTCTGGGCAATTTGTTTTAATGATTCAGTTAGTTGGAATCTACAATCACATCTCATACTAAAAAAAGATTCGCCTGTAATACATTGTGAATGAATTCTTGATAAAACTGGCTCATCAGTAAGTAAGTCACCCATACATATTGCTAAATGATCTTTAGATTCATTTTCATCTGTAAAGGCATGTACAGTGAACTCCCCAATATCTGTTGGAAGTTTGCTAGTTTCAATAAACTTTAATTTGTCTGACATTATAGTTTAGTAGGATTTGGGGCACCTTTGTATACTTCTTCAGGATCAAAAACTTTTTCTTTCTCTTCAAATTTAAGAACAACTTTAGAGCTAGAATTATCCAAAGGAATACTTCTATAAAAACATGATCTATATCCCACATGACAGCTAGCACCACCTTTGACATCAACTCTTAACCAAACACAATCTTGATCATCATCAATTCTTATTTCTTTTATCTTCTGAGTTAATCCACTTGTTTTACCCTTATGCCAAAGTGTATTTCTACTTCTAGAAAAATAAACAGCTTCGCCAAAACTTATAGTTTTTTTAAAAGCTTCTTCATTCATATAACCTTGCATAAGTAGTTCACCAGATGAAAAATCTGTAGTTACAACCGGTATTAGACCATTTGAATCAAATTTTGGAGCAAGCTCATTTGACTCCTCAACTTGTTCAATAGATTTTCTTTCTTCAAATTGAATGTTATTCATTTTTTAATTTTTCTGCAGCTTCTAATGCGAAGTAAGTCAGTATACCATTTGCTCCAGCTCTTTTAAAAGATAAAAGAGATTCCATTATAACTTTTTCATTAAGCCATCCTTTACTAATTGACTCTTTTATCATCGAATATTCACCAGATACTTGATAGGCAAAAGTTGGAACTTTAAATTCTGATTTTATCCTAGAAATAATATCAAGATAAGGCATGCCAGGCTTAACCATTACCATATCCGCTCCTTCACTTATATCTAATCCAACTTCTCTAATTGCTTCATCACTGTTTGATGGATCCATTTGATATGTTAATTTACCATCTTTACCTAAACTAGAACCAGAGCCTATAGCATCTCTAAAAGGACCATAAAAACCTGAAGCATATTTAGCAGCGTAAGAAAGTATAAGGGTGTCTGTTAAATTATTTGAATCTAATACACTTCTTATTCTTCCAACCCTGCCGTCCATCATATCTGACGGGGCGATTATATCACAACCAGCATTTGCTTGGATTAGAGCTTGTTGTTCTAAGACTTCCAAAGTTTTATCATTATCTATTTTATCGTTTAAAACTAAACCATCATGCCCATGGTCCGTAAAAGGATCTAACGCAACATCACATACAATACCAATATTTGGAAAATCTTTTTTGATACTTTTAATTGCCCTACATATCAAATTGTTTTCATCTACAGCTAAACTTCCCTCAGAATTTTTAAGACTACTTTCAATTTGTGGAAAAATTGCAATAGCAGGAATTTTAAGTTTAACAGCTTTTTCTACTTCACTTAAAAGTTTATCAATAGAGTATCTGCTAATTCCAGGCATCGAATTAATAGGATCATCAACCTTGTTTCCCTCGCATACAAATAGAGGTAAGATTAAATCATTAACGCTAAGAGTATTTTCAGCAACTAAACGACGAGAGAATTCTTTCATTCTATTACGTCTAAGTCTTGTACTTGGAAAATTACCTTGCATATTATTCATTTTTTATCCTATTGGTGATTTTGCTTCTTTAGATAAGCTAGTAACAATATCTTCTAATTTAAAGGTCTTTGTTTCAGAAGATCCAATTCTTCTAACGGATACCGTTTTATCTTGAGCCTCTTTTTTTCCAACAGCGATAATTGCTGGAACTTTTCTATTACTGTGTTCTCGTATTTTATAACCAATTTTTTCATTACGTATATCTATCTCGGCTCTAATTCCTTTTGATACTAATGTTTTTTGTACTTCATATGCGTAGTCATCAGTATCAGATGTAATTGTAGCAACTACCGCTTGAAGTGGTGAAAGCCAAAACGGAAGATGGCCTGCATAATGTTCAATTAGAATGCCAGTGAATCTCTCTAAGGAACCAAATAGAGCTCTATGCAACATGACTGGTATTTTTTTATTACCATCTTCACCAATATAAGTAGCTCCCAATCTTCCAGGTAAATTTAAATCTACCTGTAATGTTCCGCATTGCCAGTCTCTGCCAATTGCATCACGTAAAACAAACTCTAATTTTGGACCATAAAATGCGCCTTCTCCTGGGTTGAGTGTGTACTCAAGACCTGTCGCTTCCATGGCTTGCATTAATGCAGCCTCAGCTTTATCCCAAATATCATCATCGCCTACGCGTTTTTCAGGACGGTCAGAAAATTTAATTCTAACATTATCAAAACCAAAGTCCTTATAGATACTAAGTATCAAATCACATACCGTTTTACTCTCCTTTGTAATTTGATCTTCTGTACAAAATATATGTGCATCATCTTGTGTAAATGCTCTTACCCTCATTAATCCATGAAGAGCACCTGATGGTTCATAACGATGAACTTTTCCAAATTCAGATAATAGAAAAGGTAAGTCTCTATAACTTTTTAATCCTTGTTTAAAAATTTCTACAGCACCAGGGCAATTCATTGGTTTGATAGCATAAATTTTATCGTCTTTTGCTTCAGTCCTAAACATCATGTCACTAAATTTATCCCAGTGACCAGATGTTTCCCATAGAGACTTATCCATCATATCTGGTGTATTAGTTTCTACGTAACCTGCCTTGTCTTGTCTGTTTCGCATATAATTTATTAGCGATTGGAATAATGTCCAACCTTTAGGATGCCAAAAAACTGCTCCAGGAGCTTCTTCCTGAAAATGAAATAAATCCATTTCTCTTCCTAGCTTTCGGTGATCTCTTTTTTCTGCTTCTTCAATTTGTAAAAGGTGTTGTTCAAGATCCTTTTCTGTTGCCCAGGCTGTTCCATAAATTCTTGTTAGCATTGCATTAGATGAGTCACCTCGCCAGTAAGCACCAGCAACTTTCATTAATTTAAATGCTTTACCAATTTGTTTTGTTGAAACCATATGAGGACCTCTGCACAAGTCTAACCAATCACCTTGTTTGTAAATACTGATTTCCTCATTATCAGGTACATCATTAATTAATTCAACTTTGTAGTTTTCACCCTTATCTTTAAAATGTTTTATTGATTTTTCTTTAGACCATACTTCTCTTATAAAATTTTTATTTTTTTGAATGATATCATGCATCTTCTTTTCAATTTTTGGGAGATCAGCAATAGTAAAAGGTTCATCTCTTGCAAAATCATAATAGAAACCATTTTCAATTGCTGGCCCAATTGTAACTTGAGTTCCAGGGAATAATTCTTGGACAGCTTCTGCCATTACATGAGCACAATCATGTCGTATTAATTCAAGTGCTTCCTCGCTGTCTCTTTTTAAAATTGATACAGATGCATCACCATTAATAGGTAAACTAATATCTTTTATCTCATTATTAATTTTTATAGCGACTGATTCTTTGGCAAGAGATTTAGAAATTTGCGATGCCAATTCAAGACCACTGATGCCTTTATCAACTTCCTTTTTATTTCCATCTGGAAATGTAATTATTATTTTTTCACTCATCTAGATTTCCGCCAAATCGTTCCTTTATCAGTATCTTCTATTTCTATGCCTTTATCTTTTAATGTGTCCCTAATAGTATCTGCCAAATTAAAATTTTTACTGCGTCTAGCTTCATTACGTTCTTTTATCAACCTTTCAATTTCTTCAGCATTTTCAGTATCTTTTTGATTATAGCCTAACCAATTTCCTGGATCATCTTCAAGAATACCTAATATTTTACCCGCGGAAAGAAGATTATTTTTGATTTCTTTTTTTCTTTCATGAGATGCAGATGAAGCATCATTTGCCTCCTCATTAAGTTTTGCAATGACTTTAGGTGTATTTAAATCATCTAAAAATGATTCCATTATAGAATCAGAAGGTAACTTAGAATCTGCCCCAACTTCTGATAGCTCTAATAGAACTCTATAAAGTCGATCGATCATTTTGCTATTTTGCTCAATGATTTCTTCTGTCCAGTTCAATGGTTGTTTGTAATGAGCTGATAACAAGGTTAATCGTAAAACCTCTCCCTTGTATTTTTTATTGAGATCATGAACGAGTTTAATATTGCCAATTGACTTTGACATTTTTTCTCCCTCAACATTTACAAATCCATTATGAAACCAATAAGCTGCAAAATCTTTAGGATCTTTATTTTCTGATATGGAACAAGTTTGTGCTATTTCATTTTCATGATGTGGAAACACCAAGTCAATACCACCGCTATGGATATCAAAAGGAAGACCCAATGATTTTTCTGACATAACGGAGCATTCTAAATGCCATCCTGGTCTGCCAAACCCCCAAGGTGAATCCCATCCAGGTAAGGGTGAGGGAGATGGTTTCCATAAAATAAAATCTGCTGGATCTTTTTTGAACGGTGCTACTTCTACACGGCTTCCAGCTATTTGTTCATCTCTATTTCTTTTTGAAAGAATTCCATAATTATTAAAACTTGGTACATGAAATAAAACATGACCCTCTTTTTCATAAGCTTTATTTTCATCAATTAATTTTTTTATCAACTCGATCATTTCTTTAATATGATCAGTTGCCCTTGGTTGAATATCAGGAAGATTAACACCAAGTGCGCTCATGTCATTATTGTAAATCTCTGTATATTTATTTGTGATAACACTAATGTCCTCACCTGTTTCTTTAGAAGCTTCTATAATCTTGTCATCAATGTCAGTGATATTAGATACATAGGTCACTTGTTTAAATTGTGTTTTTAATACACGGACTAATAAATCATTTACAACTGCCATACGCGCATTACCTATGTGTGCAAAATTGTAAACAGTTGGACCGCACGCATATATTCTTACATGATCTGGATTAACTGGTCTAAAAAATTCTTTTTTACCACTTAATGTGTTTTGTAGCTGTAATGACATCAGTATAATTTTTAATAATTAAGTTCTATTACCACGGGTTCGCCATGAACTAAAATGATTGCGGCTTTTTCAAATGATGGAGGACCTTTTGGTTGATAATTATTACTAAAGGCAAAACCTTCTTTTGGTCTCCAGAATAATCCAGTCTTTAATTTTCCATCTGAATCTTCATCGTGATAGGCAACAATTGCTATTTTTCCTTCATGTATCTTACTCAAAGGAACAACAACCTCACCTTTTTGTACTCTTTTTCTGACGCTCTCAATAGCTAATTCTTCATCCAAAAAGCTCTCTTTTGAGTCATATATCTTAACATCAATGTAACCATCACCATGTTCTACATTTGGAAAAATGATAGTTCCATGAGCAAAAAGACTTAATGACCATGTGACTGTTAAGCAAAAAAAGAATATTTTAGTGAAAAAACTTTTCATATAAGTATCCTAATTATAATA
>CACONS010000015.1 GCA_902628645.1 uncultured Alphaproteobacteria bacterium
TATTTATATTTTATATAACTAAAAATTATATAAGAAAAATAAGAAAATGAAATTTGATAACGAAACTAGTATTATTCAACAAAAGATTGCTAATGGTTATGCTGGGGTTTCACGAAGACTAGCTATTGTAAATGCCTTAAATTTAAAGACTAATGAAACTGTTATTGATATTGGTTGTGGAGGTGGTCATTTAGTCGAAGAAATTTCATTATCTGTTGGAGAAAAAGGTAAAGTAATAGGAATTGATCCAAGCCAAGATCAGTTAGATGTTGCAAGCAATAAATGTAAAGGTCAAAATAATGTTGAACTTATATGTACTACAGCTGATGAGATCAATATAGATGATGCGTCATGTGATAAGATTACAGCTACTCAAACATTAGAATATATCGAAGATATAGATACATCATTAAAAGAAATAAAAAGAATTTCTAAAATTAATTCTAAATTTGTTAATGTTTCTATTCTTTGGGACTATTTTAGATTTTATGGACCAGAGAAAGAAATTAATGATCTTATTCATGAGGCATTTAGAGCGCATTGTTTTCACCAAATGCTTCCACTAGATTTAATTGGTAAATTAAAAAAACTTGGCTATAAAAATATTAGTTCTCAAAATTTATCCTATTTAATTACAAATAGGAATAATAATTCACCAGCAATTTTTTATGAAACTATGTTAAGTAAATTTGCGTTAAGCCAAGGAGTTTCAGAAGACAAAGTAGATGATTGGAGAAAACAATTAAATGAATCTGAAAAGGAAGGAAATTTTGGCTTTACAAGCTTTCCAGTATTAACATCAGCTCATTTAGGTTAGTTTTTAAAAATGAAATTAAAAGTTTATTTATCTGGTGAAATTCATACTAATTGGCGAGATGAGATAATAAATAAATGTAAGTCAAAAAATTTAGAAATAGAATTTTCAAGCCCAACTACTAATCATGAACTATCAGATGATGTTGGCGTCAAAATTTTAGGAGATGAAGAAAAAAAATTTTGGCACGATAACAAAGGTGCAAAAATTAATGCCATTAGAACAAGAAATGCAATAGAAAAAGCAGATATAGTTGTAGTTAGATTTGGTGAAAAATATAAACAATGGAATGCTGCTTTTGATGCAGGGTATGCAAGTGCGTTAAATAAATCTCTTATAATAATGCATGGTGATGAACAACAACACGCTTTAAAAGAAGTTGATGCAGCAGCACTTGCTGTTACAAAAAATGTTGATGAGATAGTTAATATTTTACAGTATTCTGTTAATGGTAGTTTAGAGTTTTAATTATTTACCAAAAATTCCTAATTTTACACCGTAGTCAACAGCTATTCCATAATCAGGATCATCATCACTATCAACTATCAATTGACCTGTTTTTCTTAAAAGGCTGTGGCAGTCCTTCGTAAGATGTCTTAACTTAACTTGTTTTCCTAATTTGGAATATCTTTCTGCAATATCCTCAATTGCTTTTAAAGCAGATTGATCGATAACTTTTGAATTTGCAAAATCTATTATTACTAAATTAGGATCTTCGGCAGGCTTAAAAATTTCTAAAAAACTATTAGTGGAACTAAAAAAAAGGGGTCCTTCAATTTCATATACCTTAGCACCCTTTTCTGTTCTTGATTGTCTTTCAATTGCTCTAATTCTTGAAGCAGATTTCCAAGCAAAAACTAGTGCATTAATAATAACACCAGCTACTACAGCAACAGCTAAATCTTCTAATACAGTTATTAAAGTTACTAAAACAATTACCAATGCATCCGAACGAGGAACAACAAATAATAATTTTAGTGAATTCCAAGCAAACGTTCCAATTACGACCATAAACATAACCCCTACTAATGATGCTATAGGAATAAGTTCTATTAAATTTGAAGTATAAAGAATAAAAATTAGTAAAAAAATTGCTGCTGATATGCCTGCAATTCTTGTTCTGCCTCCAGATTTTACATTTATCATTGATTGTCCAATCATAGCGCAACCACCCATACCTCCAAAAAAGCCTGTGATACCATTAGCGACTCCTTGAGCTAAACATTCTTGTCTAGTTCCACCTTTTTTGTTCGTAATTTCTCCTACAAGATTAAGAGTTAATAAGCTTTCAATTAATCCAATAGCAGCCAATATAATTGCATAGGGAAAGATAATAAAAAAAGTATCTAAATTAAGTGGAACTGTTGGAATGGAAAAATTTGGAAGTCCTCCGGCTACACTTGCTAAATCACCTACTCTTGGAACAGGTAAATCCAAAAGTAAAACTAGAAAAGTAACTAGAAGAATTGCAGCTAATGTAGATGGTATGAATTTAGTAACCCTTGGTAAGTACCATATGATTAACATGGTTAAAAAAACTAAAACTAAAGAATATGTAAGCACCTCTCCAGACATCCATGTAAATGTTCCATCAAAATTATATATTTGAAATTGATGCAATTGAGATAAACCAATTACGATAGCTAAACCGTTTACAAAACCTAACATTACAGGTTGAGGAACCATGCGCATAAATTTTCCTAATTTAAAAATACCTGCAAGAAATTGTAAAATTCCCATCAGGATTACAGTAGCAAACAAGTATTGTACTCCGTGTTCGGATACTAATGACACCATAACTACTGCTAATGCTCCTGTTGCTCCAGAAATCATTCCAGGTCTTCCACCAAAAATTGCAGTTACTAATCCTACAATAAAAGCTGCATATAATCCTGAAAGTGGAGTTACACCTGCCACAAATGCAAAAGCAATTGCTTCTGGAACAAGTGCGATTGCAACAGTTAATCCAGATAAAATTTCAATTTTAAAAAGAGAAAAGGAAGCTTTTCCTTTTGGTATATATTCATCTTTATTTAAACCTAGGGAATTTGCAAATTGATTAACTGTAGATTTTAACATTAAATTATATGTCTATTAAATAGGTATCTTATGTGATAAGTAAACAAAATCTAGCAGAAACACTGATATATATTAAAAGAGTAAATATTAAACATTAAAAATCTAAATAATTTAATACTTTTTATTTGGGTTTAAACCAGTTGGAACTTTTTTTCCATCAATAATAAAATGAGGTGACTCACCTAGTTCTACTAACTCTGGTCTAATATCTAGATATTTTTTTATATTATTAAGTTCTTCAAAATTATTAATAAATTTATTTATATTTGGAAAATTTGAAAAAATATTTTTATTTAATATTAAGCACATTGAAAAATGATGATAAGCATTAAAATCACAGTAATATGGATCATTGCCTATAAAAAAATTACCTGAACTATTTTGTAAAAGTTTTTCAAAATTATTTAAAGAATTTGGTAAAATGTCTTCTAAAAGTTTCTTTTTATTAGAATTATATTTTTCACCAAAAGTCATATTTATAGTTGGATTTAAAGGAGAAAACATTTCATGAGTTGATTCAAATACAGCATCACAATATGCCAATTGAAATTCATCGGAAGGTTTTGTTTTTGTTAAATTAGAGAGATATCGTATAATTGTATTGCTTTGCCAAATATATCTATCTTCATTTATTATTAAAATGGGTAATCTATTAAAAATAATATTCTTTTTAACTTCTGCCCAGCTACTTCCATAATGATCCCATACCATTTTGTATTCATAGGGAATATCTGCATAATAAAGCATCATTTGGGGAGCTTCGCAAAGGGCTCTCATGTTGCCATATATTAATTTTAAATCCATTTAATTTTTTCTAAAGCAAATATGATAATTTTAAAGAAGAAAAGTAAAATAATGGTCGGGGAGAAAGGATTCGAACCTTCGACCCCCTGGTCCCAAACCAGGTGCGCTACCAGGCTGCGCTACTCCCCGAAAAAATTTGTTATATTCATAAATAAGCTAAAAACAATTCTTTTATGTTTGTTTTCTAAAATAATATTTATTATAATAAATTTAGGGGTGCTTAAATGCTGAGATTTATACCCTTTAAACCTGATCTGGATAATGCCAGCGGAGGAAAAATGAAAACAATACTAATTTTTTTTACTACCTTATTTATCTCTTTCTCTATCTATGCTGAGAAACTAACTGTATATACTTACGACTCTTTTGTTTCAGAATGGGGTCCTGGACCGATAATAGAAAAAATATTTGAAGAAAAACATAATGCAGATGTAGAATTTGTTGCTGTAGACAGTGCTGCAACATTATTGAATAAAGTTATTTTAGAAGGTGATACTTCCAAGGCAGATATAGTTTTAGGTCTTGATATGAATTTATTTGATTTAGCTGAACAATCTGAACTTTTTACATCTCATAATATCAATGACATAAACAACTTAATTAATTTACCATTAAAATGGGAAAGTGATAAATTTGTTCCATATAATTATGGCTACTTTTCTTTTGTGTATAATGAAGCAAATTTAAAAACACCCCCAAAATCAATGGACGAGTTGATTAATTCTACTAATGCCAGAATTGTAATACAAGATCCGAGAACTTCTACCCCTGGATTAGGATTATTAACTTGGATGAAAGCATTATATGGAGATAAAGCTGGAGATGAATGGAAAAAATTAAATAAGAAAATTATTTCCGTTACCAAAGGATGGACAGATGCATATTATAATTTTTTTATGGCAGGAGAGGCTGACATGGTTTTAAGTTATACTACCTCCCCTGCTGCTCATATTATGTTTGAGGAAAGGTATGATATTCTTGCAACAACTTTTAAAGAAGGAAATTATATAACAATTGAATTTGCTGGTATTTTAAATAGTTCAAATAATAAAGATTTAGCAAATAAATTTCTTAACTTTATGTTGTCTAAAGAATTTCAATCTGTCATTCCATCAACAAATATAATGTATCCTGTGACAGAGATAAAAGATTTACCTGAGGCATTTGGTGAACTCGAAGTTCCTAACTTTATTCAAATAGATCCAAAAGAAATTAATCTAAATAAAGAGAAATGGATTGATGAGTGGCTTAATGCTTCGTAAATAAATTGCATAACAAGTATAACTTTTCAGTATTATTTTTTTTTGGATTAGTAATCCTATTACCTTTCATAGGAATTTTTTCAAAAATTAAAATTGATTTGAATTTTATTAATGATTTTTTACAAAATTCTTATATCCATCGTTTAATTTATTTTTCTTTATATCAAGCTTTTCTTTCAGCTATTTTAAGTTGCTTATTAGCAATTCCATTTGCATTAGCATTAAATAGACATAAAAATTTAAAAACAGTTAAATTTATTATTTCACTATGTGGATTTTGCTTTGTGATTCCAACAATATTAATAGTGTTTGCAGTTATTAAACTCTTTGGAAATAATGGTTTTTATAACTCGTATTTTAATTTGTACGAGAATTTATCGATAGAGACAATTTTTGGAATAAAAGCAATTTTAATTGCCCATATACTTCTAAACACACCATTTGCGACCCGATTATTTTTTCAATCGTTAAATAGCATTCCTTTAAAATATTATGAAATATCTAGTTCTCTAAACATTACTTTTTTTGGCAATCTTCTTAAATTAGAGATACCGTATGTAAGGCAAAATTTTTTTACTGTATTCTCAATAATATTCTCTCTTTGTTTTTTAAGTTTTGCAATAGTAATGGCATTAGGTGGTGGACCTATGTATTCAACAATTGAGGTTGCAATTTATCAATATGCACTTTTTGAATTAAATTTTAATAAAGCAATTTTACTAAGTTTTTTACAAATTTTTATCTGTTTATTTTTTTTATTTATTGGTTTTTATAAATTAAAAGGTTCAAATTTTTTTGAAATAGATCAAATTAATTTTATTCATCCTCATAAAGAATACAAAGCTATAAAAATTATAGATTTTTTAATAATTGCATTTTTTTCTATCTTTCTTTTTTCTCCAATACTTTCTATAATTTATCATTTTATAAATAATGGAATTTATTTATCTTTAATCAATGAGAAATTTTTAGAATCTTTTTTTAATTCTCTACTTATTTCAATTACTACAGGAATTATTGTTAGTATATCTGGATTTATAATTTCTTCTATACTTGTAATAAATTATAAAAATATGATTTTTCAGCAATCAATTTTTTTAATAAGCTCTTCAATAATAATTATTTCTCCAATTATATTTAGTCTTGGTTATTTTATTGTATTAGGTGAATTAAGATATCTACAATTTTTTAAATATTTGGTAATAATTTTGATAAATTGTCTTTTCTTATTGCCCTTTTCTATATTAATACTCTTTAATAACCTAAAAAATATTTATTTAAATTTTGAAAATTTTCAGCAAACTTTTCGTATTGGCATAAGAAATTATTTTATTATTTTACTTCCAATGATTAAGAAAAATATAATTTTTGTTTTTGCTTTTTCAACAGTTATTACTTTTGGTGATTTTACAATAATATCATTTTTTAAAGATCAAAACTTTGATACCTTGCCATCTTATTTATATAAATTGATTAGTGTTTATAAATTTAATGAAGCCTCTTTTGTTGCTGGCGTAATTTTAATATTAAGTATGATTGTATTTTTATTTATTGATAATTTAAATTACCAAGGTAAGTCAGCCATTAAAACGTGAAGATAAATACTTGCTACATAACCAATAAATATAACTGGAGTCCATTTTAAATGTCCAAAAAATGTATAATATCCTCTAGCTTGACCCATAAGTGCTACGCCTGCAGCTGAACCAATTGACAATAGACTGCCTCCAACACCTGTTGTAAGAGTTACAAGAAGCCATTGATCTATAGACATTTCTGGTCTCATAGTAATTACAGCAAACATTACTGGTATATTGTCTACTATCGCAGATAGCACACCTACTATTGAATTTGCCATTGTTGGACCAAGACCAATATATAAGAATTCTGAAACAACAGTTAGGTAACCTATAAATCCTAAGCCACCTACGCTTAGAATAACTCCAAAGAAGAATAACAAAGTGTCCCATTCAGCTCTTGAGACTTTTCTAAAGAAATCAAATTTTTCGTCTTCAACAGATGGGTCATGTGTAATTTGTAAGTAAAAAGAATATAACCCAAGAAGACCAAGACCAAACATCATGCCAAGCATTGGAGGTAAGTGAAGAATATTATGAAAGTTTACAGCACTAAAAATTGTAAACAAACCTAAAAAGATAATTACTCGTCCGCCTCTTTTCATATATTCTCTATCAGAACTAATTTGTGGTTTTTCATTTGGAATAAAGAAATACATAACTGCTGCAGGTATTATGTAATTAATCACAGAAGGAAAAAATATTTTAAAAAAAGTAAAGAATTCAACTATACCGGCCTGCCATACCATTAAGGTTGTTATATCTCCAAATGGACTAAATGCACCACCTGCATTTGCTGCAACAACTATATTAATACAACCAATCGATATAAATTTTGTGTTACCTTTACCACAGGCCATGACTACAGAGCACATGACTAGTGCAGTTGTTAAGTTATCAGCTATAGGAGATAAGAAAAAAGTAATTATGCCTGTGAATATAAATAATTGTCTAAAGCTAAATCCTCTTGATGTTAATTGGTATCTGACTACATCAAAAACTTTTCTTTCTTCTAGAGCATTAATGTAAGTCATAGCAACGAGAAGAAATAGGAAAAGTTCTGCAAATTCTAAAATATTATGCTCTAAGGCATACTCAATTTCTTTAGCATATTGCTTATCAGAAGAAAAATGGAAAGCTATAATACCCCATATCACAGCAGCTGAAATAATAACTGGTTTCGATTTTCTTAAATGACTAAATTCTTCAGCCATTACAACAGCATATGCAAGAACAAATACAATAAGGCTTAAAATGCCTACATATGATGTTGTTAGATCTATTTCCATAGTTTTAAATTAAAGCCAATTACGTCTTTTTCAATCCCGAAATCGTATAGATTATTGTGTATTGCTTCGTCAATAAAAACGCTCTTTTTTTTAACTTTTGCTTTATCATAAAGCCTAATACTGTGTTCATGTGGTACAATTTCGTCTCTTTTTCCACTAATAATAAGTAATGGCGAGGTTATTTTATCAATTTTACTGAAGTTATCGAATTTATCTTTAACTAAATATTTTGTTGGAAATATTTTATATCTTTTTTTTGCAATATCATTAATAGATGTAAATGGTGCCTCTAAAACGATAGATAAAAATTTGTACTTTGTACCTATTTCTACTGCAGCGCCAGATCCAAGGGATTCTCCATAAATCACTAATTCTTTAAATTTAAAATCAGTATTATTTTTTATCCATTTTAATACTGCTTCAGCATCTTTATATAAATTTTTTTCTGTCGGATTTCCTTTATTACCTCCAAATCCTCTCCAGGAAACTAAAAGCACATTCCAGTTCTTTTCAATATACCTCTGGATTCTGTAAGCTCTATCTCCAATATGAAACGAATTTCCATGAAAATAAACTAGTAAAGGTAGTGAACTATTTCCTTTATGATACCATGATAGCAGCTCTAAGTTATCCTCAGTTTTGATATAAATTTCCTCTGTATTATCTAAATTATAATCCTTCGGTGCGCCTGGATGACCTGATTTATTAAAAATTATACGTCTTTGAAAGATATACAATAGGAAACCTAAAAAAAAATATAGAAATATTGCAGAAAAAATGTAATTCATTATTTGTTATAATATTATGAGAACGGAAAACAAAGCAATTGATCCTCTAAGTCCTTATAGCCGAGCTCTTAAGAAGATTGAAGATAGTGGCATTAGGCCTACTAAACAAAGAAGAATTCTAGCTAAGTTGATTTTTGAAAAAGGGGATAGGCATATATCTGCAGAAAATCTTTTTGATGAAGTAAAAAAAGAAGATAGAAAAATTTCCATGGCTACAATCTACAATACTCTAAAACAATTTACCTCTTTAGGATTAATAAGAGAGATAGTAGTTGATCAAAACAAGTCACTGTATTGTAATAATAATAAATCTCACTATCATTTATACATTGAGGATGAAGGTAAAATACATGATATACCTACAAAAAATATTAATCTAGATATCCCTTCTATACCTGCTTGCCTTTCATTACATAATATTGATGTTATTGTGAGAGTTAGATCTCTCAAAGAAGAAAAAGAAAAGAATTAATTTATTATGCACAACATAAAGTTGTGGTCTCCAGATAATAAAAAAACAAACCTCCAAAACTTTATTAATCAACTAGATAGAGGTTTAAACATAAAAAATTATGATGACTTGCATAATTGGAGCATAAAACATAAAAATGAATTTTGGAACAATGTATGGAATTTCACAAATTTTGTTGGTGAAAAAAAAGGTAAAATTTTTAAATCAGCTCCAGAATTTACTAAAAATAAATTTTTTGATGAATGTAACATAAACTATGCTGAAAATTGTTTAACAAGAGAAGATGATGATGCTGCAATAATATTTCATTCTGAAAAAAAAATTAATAGAAACTACTCTTGGAGAGAGCTTAGAAGTGCAGTCTTTAAATTTGCAAATTATTTAAAAAATAATAATATTAAAAAAAATGATAGGATAGCTGCTATACTTCCTAATATACCTGAAACTGTAATTTCATTTTTATCTACAGCACAATTAGGTGCTATTTGGTCATCATGTTCATCAGATTTTGGTAAAAAAGCAATTATAGATAGATTTAAACAAATAGAACCAAAAGTATTATTATTTTCAGATTATTATTTTTATAACAATAAAAAAATTGATACGACAAAAGTTATAAAAGATGTAATATATAATATTCCAAGTATAGAAAAAGTTATTTTAATACCATACGAATTTAATGAAACGGATTATCATCTAGATTTTGAATACGATAATTTCTACAACATTTTACAACAAGAAATTGAGTATAATAAATTTGAAAAGTTTAATTTTAATCACCCGCTGTATATCCTTTACTCAAGTGGAACCACTGGAATACCAAAATGTATTGTTCATAGTTCTGGCGGAGCGCTAATACAACACAAAAAAGAACATGTACTTCATTGTGATATTAATGAAAAAGATAGAGTTTTTTATTTTACTACTTGTGGGTGGATGATGTGGAATTGGTTAGTTTCCGCTTTGGCGTCAAAAGCAACAATAATTTTATATGATGGGTCGCCTTTTATTCCCGACAATAAACATCTTTTTGAAATAGCAGAAGAAGAAGGCATTAATTTTTTTGGTACTGGTGCAAAATTTTTAGATACTTTAAAAAATAATAAAATTAAAATTAAGGAAAGTTTTAAATTAAATAGTTTAAATACACTAGCTTCAACAGGATCTCCTTTAGTTAATGAATCATTTGAATACGTTTATGAAAACATAAAATCAAATATCCATCTTGAATCTATAAGTGGTGGCACTGATTTAGTTTCGTGTTTTGTTACCGGTAATCCATTAATGGATGTCTATAGTGGAGAAATTCAGTGTAAAGCTCTTGGAATGGATGTTGATGTATTTGATGAAAAAGGAAATTCAATCGAAAATCAAAAGGGGGAACTAGTATGTAAGTCATCTTTTCCATCAATGCCATTATATTTTTGGAACGATCCTGATAATAAAAAATATTTTAATTCTTATTTTAGTAAATATGAAAACATTTGGTATCATGGAGATTATATTGAAAAAACTATAAATGGTGGTTATGTAATTTATGGTCGATCAGATGCAACTCTAAATTCTGGAGGAGTAAGAATAGGTACTGCAGAAATTTATAGAGTAATTGAAAATATTACAGAAGTTCAGGAAGCTGTTGCTGTGGAATATAAATTAAAAAATGATACACAAATTATATTATTTGTTGTCTTGAATAATAATTATGAATTTAATGAAAATTTAAGATCAAAAATAATAGATGAAATAAAAATTAATCTTTCTTTCAAGCATATACCCTCACAAATATATGCTGTTAGTGAAATACCTAGAACTAGAAGCGGTAAAATAGTTGAAATTTTAATTAAAAAATTAATTAATGGTGAAAGTATTGAAAATGAAGAATCATTGGCTAATCCAGAATGTTTAAAAGAATTCGAATTAGTATATAAAAACTTAAAGAATAATTATGCCAAATAGAGTTATAGTCAGTAAACTAGGTGGTCCAGAAGTTTTAAAATACGAAAACTATGACTTACCTAAAAATGTTGAAGAAAATATGGTAAGAATTAACCAAACTTCAATTGGTATTAACTACATAGATACGTATCATAGAACAGGAATATACCCGTTACCTGTAGAAATCCCTTTTTGTTTAGGAGTTGAAGCAGCAGGAGATGTAATAGAAATTGGAGATAATGTATCGAACTTAAAAGTTGGTGATAGAGTAGCGTACTCCTTCAGTCCTCCAATTGGTGCTTATTGCGAAGTTAGAGATTTTGATGCTCAAAGAGTTGTAAAATTACCAGAATATATTTCAAATGATGAAGCTGCTTCAATATTATTGCAAGGAATGACCGTCGAATACCTTTTTGAAAGGTTGTATAAATTACATAAAGATGAAGTTTTTTTATTTCATGCAGCTGCTGGAGGTGTAGGATTAATTGCTAGTCAATGGGCAAAATCCATAGGAGCTAAAATGATTGGTACTGTTGGTACTGATGAAAAAGCATCATTAGCAAAAGACAACGGATGTGAATTCACTATAAATTATAAACAAGAGGATGTTCATAGTAATGTTTTAAAATTAACAAACAATGAGGGAGTTAACGTAGTATATGATGGAGTAGGCAAAGATACGTTTGATATATCTTTAAAATGCTTAAAATTTAGAGGGCTAATGGTATCTTTCGGACAATCTTCCGGAATGGTAAATGATGTAAATCTTCATAGTACATTTAATCCTAAAAGTTTATATTATACTAGACCAACATTAATGCATTATATTCGTAATTCAGAAGAGCTAACAGAATGTA
Organism: uncultured Alphaproteobacteria bacterium; assembly: GCA_902628645.1. Lineage (GTDB taxonomy): Bacteria > Pseudomonadota > Alphaproteobacteria > HIMB59 > CACPNW01. The sequence continues at coordinate 11,878 of CACONS010000015.1, forward strand.
GTAATAAATTGTTTTCAAAAATTAAAAATAAAGAAATTAAGCCTAATATATTCAAAAAATTTAAATTATCAGAAGCTAGTGAGGCTCATGACTTAATACAATCGAGGAATTCTGTAGGGTCAATAATTCTATGCCCCTAGATTAGTGGCATCCCCTAGGAGAGTCGAACTCCTCTTTTCAGGATGAAAACCTGATGTCCTAACCGATAGACGAAGGGGACACGTGTTTGGTATATAGTAGATATTTTGATTTTTTTCAAATTATTTAATTGATTACTTTCACATCATGAATCAGTATTTGGGGCATCTGATTACTTGAGAAGTTATCTTTTTTAATAGAACACAAAATATGAAATTTAAATTTATTAAACTTCAGAAGATAATCACCAATAAGGGTATTCATACTGTTGAATGATATACCTTTTAAATTTTCACCTACATCATTTTTAAAAAAAATTAAAATATGTTTATTTTTTATATTTTTAACTTGATCAATTACAATATCTTTGATTAAAAATTGAGGTTCTTCATTGCCTTTGCCGTGAGGTTCTAATAACTCTAAATTATCTAAAAAATCTTTGTTTATTTGATTTACAGAAATTTCACTGTCATAAAATATTTTTTTTTCAAAAAAATTATCATTATATGAATCAAATTTTTTAACTAAAAATTCATCTATTTTATCTAATTTTTTTTTATTTATTTTTAAACCTACTGCCATTTTATGACCACCACCATCTTCTATTAAATCATTGGCCTTAAGTTCAAGAACAATACTACCAATATCAATTTGATCTATAGATCTGCCTGAGCCAGATCCAATATTATTAATAAAAGAAAATACAAATGTTGGCTTGTTATAAAGAGCTACTATTTTACTGGCAACAATACCCAGAACACCTTGGTGCCAATTCTCTTTATAAACAATAATAAATTTTTTATTTTCTTGATCTTTTATTTGCTCAATTGCTTCATAGAATATATTTTGTTCAATTAATTTTCTTTTTTCATTAATTAAAAATAGTTTTCTAGAAATAGTTTCTATTTCAGAATCATCATTTGATATCAGAAGTCTAGAGGATAAAGAAGAGTCATCAATTCTACTCGCAGCATTAATTTGTGGCCCTAAAACAAAACCAATATCTTTAGCTAAAGGTTCATGATTGATATTAGAGTTATCTAATATTTTAGTTATTGATTTATTTTTTCGACTTCTAATGAGTTCCAAACCTTTACTGACAATTGATCTATTGTAATTGTTAATATTAACAATATCGCAAATTGTTCCAACAGCAACTAAGTCTAAATATGACATCAAATTTGGTTCTTTTATATTTGGAAATAATTTTAATTCTCTAATTTGCTTTCTTAAACCCATTAAAAAAAGAAAGGTTACTGCTACTGCAGCAAAGTCTTTATAATCATTGTTTTCATCAAATCTATTTGGATTAATTACTGAGTGAACTTTTGGCAGTTTAAATTCACTTAAATGATGATCTATAACTATAACTTCAATATCATTGAAATTTGGCAAATCAATAGAGTTAAATGCTGATGTACCACAATCCAGTGTAAACAATAGTGTAATTTTTTCATTAAGCATTTCATTCATAAGCCTAACATTTGGACCGTAACCCTCCGATAATCTATGTGGAATTTTACAAACAATATTATTGGTAAAATTATTTAAAAATTTATATAAAATTGAAGCAGAAGTAGATCCATCAACATCATAATCAGCGATTATTCCAATCTTTTCGTTATTTTTTAAAGCCTCAATACATCTTTCAATTCCTTTTTTCATATCTTTTAGTTCAAAAGGATCCGGAAGATTATTTAAAAGATTGGGATTTATATAGTTATCATAATTATCTTCGAAGACACCTCTTGAAATTAGAAGTTTTGAAAAAATTTCAGAAATTGATTTTTTTTGTGAAAGAGCTTGAATGTGCTTAAAGTCTATTTGCTTTTCTTCCCAAAATTTATCGGATAGTGATTTTTCAATATTCACATTAATTAATTATCATGAATAGCAAGAACAGTAATTTTTTCTTTTACAAATTCTAAACCTTCAATTTTATTAATTACATTACTTAATTTTTCTTTCTGAATATTATGAGTAGTTATTATAATAGGTATAGGTTTATTTGCTTCAGTACTCTCGGGAAGTTGAAGTATTTTTTTAACAGATATATCAAAATCACTAAAATAATTAGTGATTGATGAAAGAACACCAGGTTTGTCTTCTGTCATTATTCTTAGGTAATAACTATTAATTATATTTTCTACTGAATATTTTTCAAAACTTTGTAACTTATCAATTTTAAAACCCAAATTATCAAATTTGTCATTCTGAGATATATCATATAAATCAGACAAGACAGAACTGGCAGTAGGCTTCCCCCCTGCTCCTTCACCCTCTAAAAATAAATTTTCTAGATGTATAGTTTCAATATTAATCGCATTAAGAGCATTATCAACAGTTGCTAAGGGATTATCTATTGAAACTAATTTTGGTGAAGTAAAATTTGAAATTTTACCTTCAATGATGCAAGCTTCGGAAATTAGCTTTATCTTGTACCCTAATTTTTCAGCAAAATTAATATCTTCAATTTTGATATTTGATATTCCTTCAATATAATTATTATTAAAGTTTAAATTTGATTTAAAACATAGAGTTGATAATATTGTTAACTTGTGCGCTGCATCATATCCACCAATATCTAATTTTGATTCCTGATCAGAAGTAAATCCTTTATCTTTAGCAATTTTAAGAACATCATCAAAAGACAAATTATCTTGTTGCATTTTGGTTAAAATGTAATTTGTTGTTCCATTTAAAATTCCAGAAATTTTGTTAATTCTATCGAAACTAATAGAATTTTTTATTGTTTTTATGATTGGGATACCACCTGCAACAGCAGCTTCAAATGATAAAGCTAATGAGTGTATATTGGCTAATTCAAATAATTCTTTTCCATGATTAGCTATTAAAGCTTTATTCCCTGTTACAACATGTTTTTTATTTTTTAACGCTGTTTCAATTATTTCATAGCTAATTCCTTTTTCTTCACCAATTAACTCAACAATTACGTTGCAATTATCATCTTTAGACATTTCTCTTGGGTCATCATACCAAGTATAATTTGATATATTAAAATTTCTTTTTTTATTTTTTGTTCTTGCAGATATTCCAACTATGTTCAATTCTACATCAGTTTTTTCAAGGAAATAATGTTTATTCTCTTCTAATGTTTCAACTAGTGCTGACCCAACGTTTCCCAATCCCGCTATACCAATATTAAGTTTACTCATAACTAAATTTAACTTTTATAATCATTAATACATTTATCTATATCTTTTTTATCAGTATTAGAAATACTACAGTAATCTAACAATTCTTCATCATTTAATTTTGTGTCTTTAAAATCAGGTACATTATCAATATCAGGATATCCGCATGAAACAATAAAGAGAAATAAAAAAATAAATGTAAAATATTTAATCATACTAAAGATACAGTTTCCTCAATATTTTCTGCTATATTAAAACATTGTACTGCTTGACCTGCAGCACCTTTGATTAAGTTATCTATTGCACTGACTATAATCAGTTTATCATCACTATAATGATCAAAAACTTTAATTTTACAATAATTAGAATTTTGAATAGAAAAAAAATCAAGAGTTTCTCCATTTTCAATATATTTTAGAAAAGGATTAATTTTATCTAATTTTTTTAATAGATTTATAATATCAGTTTTTTTTATACTATTATTGAGATCACAATAAATTGTAGAAATCATACCTCTAAAATTAGGTAGAATGTGAGGATTAAATGAAAACATTACTTCATTTTCTGAACTATGTTTATTAAGTTCTTGTTTAATTTCTGCAATATGTCTGTGGTTATTTGTATTATAATTATAAAAATTATAATCATTTTTTGATTTTATTTTATTGAAATCAAATTTCTTTCCTGCACCACTATAACCTGATTTAGAATCTATAATTATGTTCTTAGTATCAATTAATTTATTTTTTATCAGAGGTATTAATGGTAACAGAATTGAGGTTGGATAGCATCCGGGCACCGCTATATTTTTAGAACTTAAGATTTTATCTCTATTTATTTCAGCGAGACCATAAATAAAGTTATTTAAATTCTCTTTGCATTCATGTTCATTGCCATAATTTTCTTTATATACATCAAAATTATCTAATCTAAAGTCAGCTGATAAATCTATAATATTAATTTTATCAAAATATTTTTTTACATATTTATTAGATACCGCATGAGGTAAGGCTAAGAAAACATAATCACTATCTTCAGCATTAAAACTATCATTCGGTTTTAAAAGAGGAAGTTGATTATATTCTTTTGTATTATCAATATTATTTAGATAACTCCCATGAATAGTTTCTGATCCTAAAAAATTAATGTCTACAAAAGAATGATTTGATAATATTTTTACTAACTCCATTCCAACATAGCCTGTTGAGCCTAAAACGGCCACTTTAATCTTATTTTTCATGAAAATTTATCTCTTAGAGAATTGATAACTTCTTCTGGCTTTTGCTAAACCAGCTTTTTTTCTTTCAACTACTCTCGGATCTCTTGTAAGGAAACCAACTTTTTTGAGAGGTGGTCTATTTGACTGATCATATAAACTTAGTGCTTTGCTTATACCATGTCTTATAGCGCCAGCTTGCCCAGAAAGTCCTCCACCTTTAACTGAAGCCATAATCTCATAAGAATTGTCAGCTTTAACAACATCCAAGGGCTGGTTAACTATCATTTGTAATACAGGTCTTGAAAAGTATTTATCTAAAGGTTTGCCGTTAACTTTAATCTCACCACTGCCTCTTTTTAACCACACTCTAGCAATAGAATTTTTTCTTTTTCCAGTAGCATATGCTCTTTCTTTATTATCTAAAGTATTTTCAGTTTGATTTTCTTGATTTTCCATAATTAAATTTTGTTCTTAGTATTCATTGATGCTATGTCAATAATTTGAGGATTTTGAGCTTCATGCTTATGATTTTCGTCTCTATATATTTTGCAATTAGATAATTGCTGTCTTCCCAATGGTCCTCTTGGAATCATTCTTTTTATAGCAAGTTTGATCATTTCATCAGATTTGTTTTTTTCTTTCATTTTATTAGGAGTCGTTTCTTTTATTCCTCCTGGATAACCAGTATGTCTATAATAGATTTTATTATCAGCTTTTTTACCTTTTAGATGAATTTTATCAGAATTGATTATTATCAAATTATCACCACAGTCTTGGTTAGGGGTGTATTCAGGCTTATTTTTACCTCTCAGGATATTTGCAGAAATAACAGCAAGTCTCCCTAAAACTGCATCTTTGGCATCAATTAGGACCCACTTTTTCTTAATATCACTTTTTTTAAGAGAGAATGTTTTCATCGGGTGCCCAAATACATACTATGAAAAATTAAGTCAATAATTTAATAAAAAAAACCCTCTTTAAAGAGGGTTTTTTGTTATAGTTAAAAGTCTAATTACGCAGTTGCTGAGTCTTTAGCAGCAGCGTTCCAAATAATTAAACCAAATAAGATTTTGTTAATAAAATCAGCTAGGTTGTATATCCAGTTTAGAGTATCAGCATCAACTGAACCCATCATTAAACCAAATACATATCCAAGAGGATAAATTGCCCAACCAACTAATACAATTAATCTCATTGCATTAAATGCTGAAGTTACTGATTCTTTAGTTGTAGCAGCTTGACTTGCTTCACCTCGGAAAATTTCCCAAATGATTACAGCCCAACCGATCATACCAATTATGAAACCAAGTAATACCGAAATATGACCTGCTTCACCAAGGTATCCACCAACAATCATTACAAGTGTACCAATGAGCAATCTGTAGAAAGCACCACTAGATACAGCTGCGCCAGCAGCAACTAGAATTAAAAAGAATTCAACCATTTGAAGTGGAACAGTTAGTATCCAATCAATATATCTATATACTGTTGGTGACTCACCTGTAGCAACCCAAAAGTCTCTCATATACATGTAATGTACAGCGGCTATAAAAGTAATAAGCCCTGCAACAACCATTGAAGTTCTCCATTTAGAAGAAACTCTCATACCTTCATAAAAGAAGAAAATAGTAGATGCCCACATTCCAATTGAAACAATCCAGAATGTAATACCTACAAAATCACCTTCACCTAAGAAGGTATCGGCAGCAAATGCTGGAACAGCTATAAATGCTATTGTTGCAGCAATGATACCTAGTAGACTAGTCTTATTTAACATAAAAACTCCTTATAGTTTGTTTCCTTACTAATAAGATGA
>CACONS010000016.1 GCA_902628645.1 uncultured Alphaproteobacteria bacterium
TAGGAACTACCAGAGCTTACTGAAGAGGAAGAGCCGCCACTTGGCTGTATTGCAGTTACAGAAAATGTGTCATCATCATCTGCATCGGTATCATCATTTAATACGTCATCTTGAGAACTAGTTTTAGTGATAGTTGCATCTTCATTAACTGCATCAGTATCATCGACTGCAGAAGGAGTGTCATTTACTCCAGTGACAGTAATAGTTAATGTTGCAGTATCTGTAGCAGTCCCATCAGTTATTCTATATGTAAAAGTATCAGTTGCAGTATCACTAGCATCTAAATCATCAGCAGCACTTTGATCAGCAACATACGTATATGAACCATCAGCACCAATCGTAAGAGTACCATAGGTACCAGTTACTGAAGTGCCACTAGAATCATAAGTACTGCCAGCACTTACGGATGAAGCAGATCCACCACTTGGTTGAATCTGATTAACTGTAATTGTATCCCCGTCGGAATCACTATCGTCATTTAAAACATCATCTTGTGCACCTGTTTTTGTAATTGTAGCATCTTCATTGACAGCATCAGTATCATTTACAGCACTTGGAGAATTATTTGATGCAGTACCACCAATAACAGTTATTGTAATATCAGCTGTCGTAGTAGCTGTTCCATCAGATAATGTGTAAGTGAACGTATCAGTAACTGTAGCTCCATCATTAAGTCCTGCGATATCTGACTGAGCAACATATTTATATGATCCATCAGCACCGATTGTAAGAGTACCATATGTTCCAGTTACTGCAGTTCCACTACTATTGTATGAACTTCCAGAAGAAACATTTGAATCAGATCCTCCGCTCTTTTTAATTTTAGTTATTGAAAGAGTATTGCTAGTATCAGGATCACTATCTTTATGAGAGCTAGATGTTGTATCGATTACATCTCCAGAATTTTCACCATTGGCATCATAGCTTCCAGAAACATTTGCATTATCACCATTTTGAACAGTTAAAGTTCCTCCTTCATTAATAACACCGACATCATCTTGTGCAGTAGGATTATCATTTGTACCCAAAACTGTAATTGTAAGATTTGCGCTTACAGTTTCAGTGCCATCTGTCATAGTGTATACAAAAACATCATCTTGAGACTCATTTAATGCAATACTATCTGCAGCAGCTTGATCAGCAACATACGTATAAGAACCATCAGCACCGATTGTAAGAGTACCATAAGTTCCAGTTACTGAAGTGCCATTACTATTATAGGAACTGCCTGAGGAAACGGTTGAATTATCTCCTCCAGTTTTTTTTATTTGTGAAACAACTAAAACTGCTGACGCATCTGCATCACTATCCTGATGAGAACTAGAAGATGTATCTAAAACATCACCAGAATGCTCACCTGACGCATTAAATGTACTGCCAGCATCATTAGTCTCATTTGCATTAGCTCCATTAGCAACGGTCAGAGTACTGTCTTCAGTTATTACACCAACATCATTTTGTGCAATAGGTGTATTATTTACTCCAGTTACAGTAATAGTTAAGTTGGCAGTGTCTGTAGAAGTCCCGTCACTAACTGTATACACAAACACATCAGTTTCTGTATCACCAGCATCTAATGCATCTGCGGCTGCTTGATCCGCAACATAGGTATATGAACCATCAGCCCCAATAGTTAATGTTCCATATGTTCCTGTTACTGAAGTACCACTACTATTATAAGAACTTCCTGAAGAAACTGCAGAATTAGATCCGCCATTTTTTTTGATTTGTGTAACAGTTAAAGATGCTGAGTCATCGGCATCAGTATCATCATTTAAAACATCATCTTGAGAATTTGTTTTAGTAACAGTTTCATTTTCATCCACAGCATCGGTATCATCTACTGCCACTGGATCATCATTTACACCTGTAACAGTAATTGTTAAGTTTGCTGAGTCTGTATCAGTCCCGTCACTTATTGTGTAGACAAACACATCTGTAACAGTATCACCAGCATCTAATGCATCGGCTGCAGCTTGATCCGCAACATAAGTATACGAACCATCAGCGCCAATTTTAAGAGTACCATAAGTTCCTGTTATAGATGTGAAGTTACTATTATATGTACTACTTGAAGATACAGCTGAGTTAGATCCTCCATCTTTCTTTATTTGTGTAACAGTTAAAGAAGCTGAGTCATCGGCATCAGTATCGTCATTTAAAACATCATTTTGCGATCCAGTTTTTGTAACAGTTGCATCTTCGTTAACACTATCAGTATCATCTATGGCATCAGGCGCATCATTAATTCCAGTAACAGTAATTGTTAAAGTTGCCGTGTCTGTTGCTGTGCCGTCAGATAGAGTATAAGTAAAAACATCAGTAGCTGTATCACCTGCATCTAGTGCATCAGCAGCTGATTGATCTGCCGTGTATGTATATGAACCATCAGCACCAATTACAAGAGTACCATAAGTTCCTGTTACTGATGTCCCACTACTATTATAGGAACTACCAGAAGAAACATTTGAACTTGAACCACCACTTGGTTGAATTGCTGTAACTGAAAGTGATGCTGAATCATCGGCATCTGTATCATCATTTAGAACATCATTTTGCGATCCAGTTTTTGTAACGGTTGCATCTTCATTCACAGCATCAGTATCATTTACCGCAACAGGCGCATCATTCACACCAGTAACTGTAATTGTCAATGTTGCAGTAACAGGAGTCGTTCCATCTGATACTGTATAAACAAAAACATCTGTAACAACATCACTAGCATCTAATTCATCTGCAGCATCTTGATCAGCAACATAGGTATATGAACCATCTGCACCTATAGTTAATGTTCCATAAGTACCGGTAACTGACCTGCCACTTGAATTATACGTACTGCCAGAACTTACAGTAGAGTCTGATCCACCATTTGGTCTAATCTTAGTTACAGTTAATGATGCAGAAGCATCAGCATCAGTATCATCATTTAACACATCATCTTGAGCACCTGTTTTTGTAACAGTTGCATCTTCATTAACTGAGTCAGTATCATTTACTGCAACAGGATCATCATTAATACCCGTAACTGTAATTGTGATATTAGCTGTATCAGTTCCACCATTACCATCTGATAATGTATAAACAAAAACATCATCTTCAGTATCACCGGCATCTAATGCATCAGCTGCTGTTTGATCCGCAACATAAGTGTAAGATCCATCAGCACCTATCGTTAGTGTACCATATGTTCCTGTTACTGATGTGCCACTACTATTGTATGAGCTACCTGAAGAGACGTTAGAATCAGATCCTCCACTCTTTTTAATCTTTGTAACTGTAAGTCCATCGCCTTCTGGATCAGTATCATTAATTAAAACATCACCTGTGACACCACTTGTTCCATTTGTAACTGTAACTGTTGCATCTTCATTAACAGCATTGGTATTATTTACACCAGTGGGACCCTCATTATCTTGACCTAAAAGTGTGATCGTTAAAGTTGCGGTATCTGTAGCATCATGTTCATCAGATAAAGTATAGGTAAAAGTATCTGTTAAAGTCTCATTAGCATCAAAACCAGATATACTATCATTAGCGGCATATGCGTATGATCCATCTGCTCCAATTGTAAGAGTACCATAAGAACCAGTTACTGAAGTAGCACTACTATTATAAGAACTACCACTAGCAACAGAAGATGATGAGCCACCGCTAGGTTGTATTGCGGAAATTCTCAGTGTTGGAGAATCATCAGGGTCACTATCTTTGTGTGAACTAGAATTTGTATCCATCAAATCACCTGAGTTTTCACCTGTTGCATCGTAAGAACCTGAAAGTACAGGGTTAGAACCATTTGTAACCGTTAGAGTTTCTCCTTCATTAATTACACCAACATCATTTTGTGCACTTGGCGTATCATTGACTCCTGTAACAGTAATAACTAAATTTGCAGTATCAGTATCTGTTCCATCGGAAAGTGTATAAACAAATGTATCTGTTTCTGAATCACCTACATCTAATTCATCAGCTGCCGTTTGATCCGCAACATACTCGTATGAACCATCAGCACCAATTGTAAGCGTACCATAGGTACCAGTTACAGATGTACCGCTAGAATTATAAGTACTTCCTGAACTTACAGCAGAATTTGATCCACCATCTTTCTTAATTTGCGTTACAGTTAGAGATGATGAATCATCCGCATCTGTATCATCATTTAAAACATCATTTTGCGATTCAGTTTTTGTAACTGTTGCATCTTCAGCAACTGAGTCTGTATCATCAACTGCAACTGGTGCATCATTGATACCTGTTACAGTTATAGTTAAAGTAGCTGTAGCAGTGTCTACAGTATCAGATATTGTATATGTAAAAACATCAGTGGCTGTATCACCCGCATCCAAATCATCAGCAGCTGATTGATCAGCAACATAGGTGTAAGAACCATCAGCACCAATAGTTAATGTACCATAAGTTCCAGTTACTGATGTACCATTACTATAAGTAGTACTTCCGCTAACAGCAGAGTTTGAAGTTGTACTATGTTTTATTTGAGTAACTGTGATTGTATCGCCATCAGGGTCACTATCATCATTTAAAACATCATTTTGAGAGCCTGTTTTAGTTACAGTTGCATCTTCATTAACACTATCTGTATCGTTAACAGCTACAGGTGCTTGATTGGATGCTGCTGCAGTAAATACTCTAATAATATCACCATGCTGACTTCCATTATTAAATCCAACATAAAGTGTATTTGAATCGGTATCGACACCAAACCAATCACTTTTGTGACCTGAAGGCTTACTACTATCGGTTACACTTGTACCCCATTCCCATTTTAATTTTTCAGTACTCCAAGCATTTTGGCTGCCACTTCCATGTTCGCTTATAGTATGATAGCTTCCGCTACTTTTATCTACTCCTGAATATTCAATAACATTACTCATATTGAACCACACACCCAAGATTTCGTTTTCAAAAGTTACTTCTCTAACATCATTTCTTCCTGAGTTTTCTGTTGCATAAACATAGTATGAGTTCATAGGTGTTGATGAAGCATCAACAGTTGTAGTATTTGAAGTTATATCAGGACCTGCAGTTTGAACACCACTATTGTTTTCCTCAAATCCAGTAGATAAACTATTAACTTTATAGAAATTAAAAGTACCTGAATTTATATTTTCTCTCTCTAGAGTGATAACAAAAGGTTTGTTACCATCAGTGTGGTTAGAGGCAGCTGCTGCGTGTCCACCATCACTAGTACCAGCTCGTAAATTTGTTCCAGTGTTTTCTACAAAACCAGTTAAGGATGAGATTCCATTTTGAAGAAGAGAATGTTTATAATCAACAACCTGGATACCTTTAGTTTCAACAATGCCATATTTTTTTTCTAAATCCCAATCACCGCCCTCACCTGTAATATCATCAGATGCTGCAATGTCAGCTTGCGTTATATTTCCAATTTGTTGAACAAAAAGTTTTCCTTGTTCACCTTTTGCTAAGTTACAACCATAAAAAAGTATATCGCCGTCTTTTGTTAAACTTTCACCAATTGATTCAAGATTGCTTTTAAAAGAATTAATTGTTTCAGCATTTAATACTGAGTTTCCTAATACGACTTGTCCTACGTTTGCGTGACCAACAATATGAATTGCATCCACATCAGTCTGATTACTTAATACGTCTTGAATTTTTTCAAAACCATTTTCTTGAGTATCTATTAGATAAATTGATTTTGAACTATCAATAGAATTCACTATACTTTGATAGTCATCAACACCTTTATCAATAAAAACTATTTCTTTTTTTGTATCTTTATTTTTTAATAATATTTCAACACTATCATTTTGATTAATATCATTTTGAATTTGTGATGTATTTTGATTTTCAATTTGATCGAGAGCTTCTGCACCAGTAAAAACTGCTGCTCCATCAAACATAATTCTAGGCTCAAGTGCTTGAAACTTTAAACCTGAGTTTACCAATTGTTTTGGTGTTTTTTGGTGCATTTTCGAAGCAATAAAACAAAATTAACATAAATGAAACAGAGTAATGACCCATTTTGGGTCTTAAAGTTCTATTCAATGATTCATTTTGTGATAATGCATTTTCTCGATAAAATTATGACGGTTTTTATAGATAAATCTAAGCAATATGACTTTAATTTAAATTTCTTTTTAAAGTTACTTATTTCCATCCCTTTATTGCTACTCCTTACAAGTTGTGGAAGCAGAGCTCCTACTGGCTTAGATCAAGAAACTATAAAATCACAATCAAAAAAAGATTATGATGAATTAAAAGCTGGAACAGAAAATATTGTTAAAGAAATAGATTTATACCAAGCTATTGCAATTGGAATTAAACATAATCGCAATCTTCGTATTCAAATGATGGAGTCTGCACTTAGCCAAGGTCAGATTGATGTTGTTAAGTTTGATATGCTTCCTCAATTCGCAGCTAGTGCTGGTTATAAACACTTAAGTCAATTTCCAGGCTCAACAAGTTTAGCGATTAGTGATAGAGAAACAGGTCCAGCAGAATTAGGTACAGATCCTTCTTATACAGTTTCATCAGAAAGAAATCAAAGAACGGGTGAGTACGGCTTTACTTGGAATGCGCTTGATTTTGGTTTATCTTATGTTCGTGCTGGTCAACAAGCAGATCGATATTTAATTTCAAAAGAATTAGAAAGAAAAGCTGTTCAAAATTTAACAAGAGAAATTATTTATGCATATTGGAAAACTATTTCGGCTGATTATCTTTTAGATCAGATTAATCCTCTAATGGAGAAAGTTAATTCTGCTCTGCAAGATATGGAGTATATTGAAACTCTTCTATTATCTTCTCCTATGGATGCTCTACTCTATCAAAAAGAATTACTTGATGTGGCTCAAATACTTGATACTCAACAACGCGCTCTGATGGATGCAAGAGTAGAATTAGCTGGATTAATGGGTTTACTTCCAGATGAAAAATATGTTCTTGTTCATACTGTTCAACCACTTACAGAACTTCGAATGGATCTTAAGAGACAAGAAGAGACAGCATTATTTTCTAGACCAGAATTATTAGAAATAGCTTATCAAGAACGTGTTAATGCAAAAGAAGCAAGAGCTCGTATGTTATCACTTTTTCCATCTTTAAGATTTGATGCAAATTGGACTTATGACTCAAATAAATATTTATATAATAAAGGTAATTTTGAATATGGAGCTCTACTAGGTGTAAATCTTTTAAATGTTTTTCAATCAGTGAATAATAGTGAGATTAATGAATTAAATGAAAAAATAATTAAAGAACAACGTTTAGCATTATCCATGACCATTTTATCTCAAGTCCATATTGCAAATATTAATTATGCTCAGACTTTAAGAGAATATAGCAATGCTAGACAATATTTAGAGGTATCACAACGAATTAATGACCTTATCTCCAATGCACAAAAAATATCACGCTTTGGAGAACTTGAAATAATTCGTGAAGAAGCAAGTTTACTTGTCGCAAAATTAAGAAACGACATAGCTTTTGCAGAAATGCAGTATAGCTTAGGTTCTTTATACTCCTCTGTTGGTATGAACTTTGTACCAAACAATGCACTTGAAATGAATGAAAGGGATTTAGCAAAAGCAATTGAAAGTAATCTTAATAGGTGGACCAAAAAATATACAGCTTTAGTAGTGGAGCCACTAAACGAACAAGAGCCAACTCTAAAACAATTAAAATCAAGCGACAATCTAGTTGCGTATTCTTCTCTTAGTGGAGGTGGTTTTATATTTAAATTCAGTAACGAAACATTTTATCTAGAAGGTAAAGGAAGAACTCGTTATCATGCTGAACTTGCTGATGGAAATCCCCTTCCATCTTGGTTAGCATTGCTTCCCTCTACAAATAGTTTTGTGGGTATACCTATTGAGTCATTTGGTTCACTTGATATTCGTTTAACTGCAAGTAATGATGTTGTTAGTGTTGAAGATGTCTTCACACTTTCTTGGGATTTAACAAAAGAAGATTTATCTCTTTAATTTTTAATATTTATAGCGTATTTTTTATTTTAGATGCTATTTCACTGGGAACCCAAGCTTCCCATTCTAAATAATTTTTTAAATAATACTTTGCAGTTTCTTCTAAATTACCATCTGAAATATCAACATAATACGCCAAAAGATTATTCACAACTGAAGTTGAAATTGTATAAGCATTTGCAAAAGATATAATATCAGAATTATTATTATAAAAATTACCTGTAGCTAACTTTGTAAGAGCCATATCCTTATATTCATTTGCACAAGATGACTCATACGCATTAGTGCCATAAATCTTTATGTTATCTACAACGGCCATCATACTATCCCAGCATACTTTATCGTATGAAGGTTCAGATAAACGAACCATATCAATTTCAGGCTTACCCATTAAGCTAGTTGGGGTGTAATAGTATGTTATTATAGGTTTACCATTTGCAAAAGCATCTAAAATTATTTTATCTAATCCTAAAGCAGTACCTGGATCGTACATATTATAAAGGTCGCCTAGACCATACTCCATAATTTTAACATAGTTAATCGTGTAACATGTCCAACCGTAGATACAGCTAATAATTCTTCCTTTAGAAGGATCTTCAGGGTCTTTAAACAATTCCCAAATTTTAGATTTTTTAAGATCTCCAACACTTGTGATGCCATAAGTTTCAGAAGTTTTCCTATCAATAAAGAAGGCTTGTTCTGAAGCTGGTGTATTAATGCCTAAATCAACCAAATTACCGGAAGATAATTCAGGATCAATTAAAGCAACATTATTATCAGTCCAGTGTTCAAAAATAATATCAATTTTATTATCAATTAATGCTTCCAAGATTGGATTTGTTCTACCTTTAGTGATCTGAATATCACAACCATATCCATTTTCTAATATGTATGATGCTATAGCCGAATGTATGTTTGCACTGTCCCAGTCAAATGATCCAATCTTAACTGAACAAGCGCTAGTAGAAAAAGACTTTAGGCAGAATAAAAATAATACGAATAAGACTACAAATAATTTTTTAATAAAATTCACAATTTCCCATCTAATAATATGAAATTTATATCTTTGATTTATAAATTTTTAAAGATTTTTTAAAATTGTATCAGACAGATAACTTATTTTAAAAAGTGGTGCCCAGGGGCGGAATCGAACCACCGACACAGGGATTTTCAGTCCCTTGCTCTACCAACTGAGCTACCTGGGCACAAGACATCAGATAAAGTATTTATAATTAAATTCAATTAAAAATAGAATAATTAGTCAGATTTTATTTCTAAACCATGTTCATCTGTGAGCCATTTCATTAAATCAAGATTGGCACATTTTTTTGAACAAAAAGGTATGAAAGGCTCTTTAGAAACTTTTTTACAAGTTGGACACTTTGATTTTTTTTTTAGAGAAATAATATTATTTTTTTTTGATTTTTTTACTTCCATCTAAAAGTAATTCTGCCCTTTGTTAAATCATATGGAGTCATTTCTACTGTAACTTTATCTCCAGCTAATACTCTTATTCTATTTTTTCTCATTTTACCTGATGAGTGAGCAAGTATTTCATGATCATTTTCTAATTTTACTTTAAACATTGCATTTGGTAGGAGTTCTAAAACGACTCCTTGAAATTCAATTGATCCTTCTTTTGGCATATTTTTATAAGCTTATAGTAAAAATTATTTCTTTTGTCTAATTTTAACTGACAATTTGTGTGCATCCAAACCTTCAAGTCCTGACATTTTTTGAGTATCCTCTGAAAGAGTGTAAAAAGATTTTTTATTTATCTCAACAACAGAGTTTCTTTTCATAAAGTCTAAGACACCTAACCCTGATGAAAATTTTGCAGCACCTGATGTTGGCAATACATGGTTAGTGCCTACTATATAATCACCAAAAGCTTCAACAGCATACTCACCTAAAAAAATACCACCAGCATTATTTATCTTTGATAATAATTTTTTATAATTAGAAATGTGAATGTGTAAATGTTCTGGTGCAATAAAATTAATTATTTCTGCAGCTTGAACTATATTGTCAACCAAAACAATTACACCATTATTTTTTAAACTTTTCTCAATTATTTTCTTTTTTGGTAGATTTTTTTTAATTTTTATAATTGAATTTATAACTTTTGAAGCAAAATTTTTATTATCAGTAATTAATATTGACTGTGCATTTTCATCATGCTCTGCTTGCGCAATAAGATCAGATGCAACCCAATTTGGATTATTATTACTGTTTGCGACAACAATTATTTCTGATGGCCCTGCAAGTAAATCTATTCCTACTTTTCCATATAATTGTTTTTTTGCTACTGCTACATAAGTATTGCCAGGACCAAATATTTTATTTACTGGCTTAATAGTTTCTGTACCATATGTTAGTGCACTAATTGCTTGAGCTCCACCTACAAAATATGTTTCCTTAATACCTAATTCCTTAATTAATTTTACAAAATATGGATTAATTGATTTAGTTGGAGGAGTTACACATACAATTCTTTTTACTCCAGCTATAATTGCTGGGACTGCATTCATAATTAACGAAGAAGGATAAAAAGCCTTTCCTCCAGGAACATATAAGCCAACAGAATCAATAGGCTTCCATAAAGACCTTAATGTTGTGCCATTGTCTTTGTAGATTATATTTTTAGGTAATTGTTTTTTATGAAAAGATGAAATATTTTTTATAGCTTTTTTAAAGCTATAAAAAATTTTTGGTTCAATATTTGATTGGGTTTTTATTTTAGATAAATCTAAAGTAAGATCTTTTTTATAAATTTTAACTTTATCAAATTTAGCTGCATACTTGATTAGTGATTTATCACCATTATTTTTCACATCATTAATAATTTTTTTGACATCTTCTTGTATTGATTTCGAAGATAAGGAATTTCTTTTTTCAATCTTAACTTGAATTTGGTTATAAAAATTTTTATTAAATTTTATTATTTTCATTTTACGAATGTGCCTATTTCTGAAATAATTTTTGAAACTTCATTCATATTTGTCTTATAAGCAGATCTATTAACAATTAATTTAGATTGAATTTTCATAATTTCTTCAATTTCTGTTAAACCGTTTTCTTTTAACGTTTTACCAGTAGAAACTAAATCTACAATTCTCCTGCACATATTTAAAGAAGGTGCTAATTCCATTGATCCGCTTAATTTTATTATTTCAACTTGTATCCCCTTATTATAAAAAAATTTTTTAGTAATATTTGGGTATTTAGTAGCAATTCTTATATTACTCCATGTTTCTGGATCTTCTTTTTTTAATAAAGATTTGAGAGCAGCTACAGAAATACGGCAATGACCGATATTTAAATCTAATGGAGCATATATTTCAGAATAATCAAATTCATTAATTACATCTTCACCAGCTATACCTATTTGTGCAGCTCCAAATGCAACAAACGTGCAAGCATCAAAAGCTCTAACTTTGATGTATTCAATATTTCTTTTTTTTGATTTAAAAGTTAATTTTCTTGTATCTTTATCAAATAACAAAGGGTCAGGAGCAAAACTTGTTTTAAGTAACAAGTTTTTACATTCTTTCGTAATTCTACCTCTTGGTACTGCAATAACTATCTTGCTCATAAATTGCAGGCTTTTATATTGTGATCAAAGAAAAAACTAGAAAAAGTTAGTTTTTCTTTCTTTTAATTTCTACACCTAAGCTACCTAATGTTTTTTCTATATTTTCGTATCCTCTATCAAGATGATAAACACGGTTTATTGTAGTTTGACCATTTGCGTTCATAGCAGCAAGCACCAAGCTAATACTAGCTCTTAAATCACTAGCCATTACCTGCGCTCCCTTAAATATTTGATTACCAATAATAGTTGCAGTATCTTTTTCTACAGTGATATGTGCACCTAATCGATTTAATTCAGGCACATGCATAAATCTATTTTCAAAAATTGTTTCTTTAATTTTGGATTTACCATTTGAAATACACATCAACGACATTAATTGAGCCTGTAAATCAGTTGGAAAGCCAGGATATGGACTGGTAGATAGATTAGTAGATTTAAGTTTTGGACCCTTTAAAACTCTAATTGAATTATTATTTACATTTAAATTAGCACCCATTTTTTTTAAAATATTTATTAGAGATTTTAAATATTCGGTATTAAAATTTTTTATTTCTAGTTTAGAATTCAAAATTAATGCAGCAATTATATACGTTCCCGCTACTATTCTATCAGAAATAATTTTATGCTGAGCTTTTTTTAAATTTGTAACGCCTTGTACATAAATGGTTTTAGATCCATGTCCTTCAATTTTTGCACCCATTTTGATAAGACAGTTTGATAAATCTTCTATTTCTGGTTCTCTTGCAGCATTTGAAATCTTAGTTTCACCTTTCGCCAATACAGAAGCCATAAGTATATTTTCAGTTGCACCCACACTTGGAAAAGGTAAATTAATTTTGTTTCCAATTAATTGTGATTTTACATTACCAACAACAAAACCATTTTGAATTTCAAAACTAGCTCCCAGTTTTGATAATCCATCAAGATGTATATCTATTGGTCTAGTTCCTATCGCACATCCTCCGGGCAGAGATATTTTAGCTTCACCAAATCGAGAAAGTAAAGGCCCTAAAATTAAGATAGAAGCTCTCATTTTTCTTACAACATCATAATCAGCTGACAAATTTTTAATTTTTTTTGGATTAATATTAACTGTATTTTTATTATGTAAAATTTTAACACCATAGTTTTTAAGTAGCTTAATTAAATTTGATACATCAACAACATTGGGTACATTTAAAAGTTTTAAAGATTTATCAGATAAAAGAGAGGATACTATTATAGGTAATGCAGCATTTTTCGATCCATGAACATTGACTGAACCAGAAATTTGAGAATTACCTTTTATTATTAATTTATCCATTTTTGTTTATAGCTTTTTTTCTTTTTAAAATATTTGATTTGAGTTTTTTTTCTAACCTTTTTAATCTTGTTAAACGTATATTTTTTTTTGAATCATATTTTGAATGATTATTATTTTTTTCTTTATTTATTTTATCTGTCACAAATAAGATTTAGCTATTTTTTTTTTGATGCATTTTTAGAACATTTCTTAGAACAGTATAAAACATTTTTCCAATCTCTTTCCCATTTTTTTCTCCAATTGAATGATTTATTGCAAACAATGCAAATTTTAGAAGGTAAATTTTTCTTCAAGATTTTACTCAAATATATAGAAATATCCGTATGCAACTACCAAGGCGGGTATAGCGCTATAAAGTGTAGCTAAAATTGCAGCTTTTGGAGCAAGAGCTATAGCTGGGAATAAAGCATCTCCATCATTTGAAATTGCATTTCCTAGTTCTGCTGAAAGAGGAATATATCCATTTAGATAAAAAGTAGCTACTACGACTTGAGGGCCACATCCAGGTAAAAACCCAAATAAAATAGCAACCAATGGTACAAATGGAAGCCAAAGATCAAAGAACATTTTTAAATCTAAACTTGTAAAGTACATAAAGATTTCAAAAACTAAAAAACCACTAATTACCCAAGTAGTTACAAAATTAGTAGTATCTACTACTCTTGATAAAAGTCCTCTAGTCTTATCAGTTGAACATTGAAAATCACTCAGTGGGTTTAATGACCACATAAAGATTGAAAGTATTGCACCTGCTGATGCAATTAAAAGTAAAAATGAATTATAAATAGCAGAATTAAATTCAATTTGAAAAGCCACTAAAATACCCATAACAAAACCTGGTATGAATAAGAAAAGCCAGAAATAATTAAAATTAGATACAAATGTTTTGCTAACTTTTTCAAACTCAACTTTTAAGTTTGTTTCAGTCTGCATAAAATTAATGCCGTGAATAAAATCTATAATATAACCAGTTATCGAACCTACAATTATTCCAAGTACGAAAATTAATAAACCAGTTGATGGTTCTACAGCAAGAATTAAGAATGCTGCATCACCCATAGTGGCTGTAAGGACAGCAACTAAAGAACCAAATGAAATTCTACCTTGTATGTATTGAGTTACTACAATGATTGCTCCTCCACATCCAGGAATAGCTCCGAGAAAAGCGGATATAAAAACATGAAATTTCTGGGTCTTTGATAAAAAATACTTAACATCAAATTTTGTAAGACTATCCAAGCCAATAAATACAAATAATGTGAATCCAACAAAAACTGATACTTGAATGTATGCATCTACCATTGATGATCTAATTACTTCTCCAAATTCACCACCTTGAAAAACAAGTGTTAAAAGTAAAAGACCAAAAAAAGATTTTTTTAATAATCTGCCATCATTTTGAAGAATTATTTTAGTTTTCTGATTTAGGGCATTTATTAATGCATTCATGAATGTATATATAGCTAATAAATGTAGCTATGGCTATATTTTTATATTATTTTTTATTTATTTATGCTAAAAAAGAGATCAATGTCTTTTAGCAAAGTTAGAAATGCGCATAAAACAGAAAATACCGAGGATTATTTAGAGCTCATTGCGGAATTATTAAATACTAAAGGGGAAGCACGTATAGTTGACATTGCTGAAAATTTAGGAATTGCTCAAGCTACAGCTAATAAAACTATTCAAAGACTACAATCCCAAGGGTATATTAAGAGAGAGCCATATCGATCCATTTTTTTAACATTCAAAGGTCAAAAAATTGCCAGTTATTCTAAAAAGAGACACCATACGGTTTATAGTTTTTTACTCAGTATTGGGCTTGACAAGAAAACAGCTGCTGAAGACGCTGAAGGTATTGAACATCATGTAAGTGATAAAACCCTTAAAAGAATGGATTATTTTAATTCAAAAAATAAAATTTAAGCTGTTGTCAAATCAAAATTAATTAGTGTATAAATCAAAAAAGAAGGGAAACGGCGAGGATCCCTTCTTTTTTTTCTCTGGTTTACGGATAGAAAATAAACCTAACTTATAAATACCCGATTCTCAGTTTTGTCTCAATTTTTTATTAGAAAATTTATTATTTTTAATATTTTTGTAACAAGACTATTCTAATTTTTATCTTTTTTTTAAAGTCTTTATTCAAAGGTAAATAGTTGATAGGTCTTGAAATCTTAATTATTTTTAGTGAATTATTAACTGCTTTTAGAATATTGCTAAAGTTCTGTTTCTCCCATAAATCAACTCTATGTGTAAAAATAAAAAAGCCGTTTTCTTTAATATTTTTATTAATATTTAAAAAAAGTTTATCAAAATTTTTACAGTAAGTCATTGAACCTATAAGAGAAATAAGATCAAATTTTATTTTATAATGATGTAATTGTTCAAAGTTTTTTATTTGTAATTTTTTATAAATTTTTTTTCCTGATGAAATTTTTATGCTTTTTTTTGAAATATCTGATCCATATATATGAACTTTTGGATAAACTTTTTTTAATTCAGTACCAAATAAACCAGTTCCACATGCTAGGTCTAAGATAATTTTAGGTTTTATATTGGTTGTTTCTTTTAAAAATCTAATGCTCTTTTTAGGTGCTTGATAATTCCATAACTTGAGTGTTGCATCGTAATTTTCTGACCACTCATCATAATATTTTGTTGTTTTACTCAAATTGCCAACTCCTGAAACTAATGATTTAAAATTAGTCATATTTTAGAGAAGGAATTTTTTTTCTTATTTTTTTTACATCAGAAATATTAATAGTTGAGTTAAGAATTGCAGGTTTATTTTTGGTACTATTTATAATATTCCCCCAAGGGTCTGCTAAAAGAGAATATCCATAAGTCTTTCTTTTCATATGATGATTGCCACACATACCTGTTGCTACTATAAATACGTTATTCTCTATAGCTCTTGATCTATTCAAAACCTCCCAATGATCTTTTCCAGTTGGTCTAGTGAAAGCAGCAGGAACTAAAATAATTGAGCAATCTTTTTTAGCAAGTTGTCTATACAAATTAGGAAATCGTAAATCATAACAAATTGTCATTCCTAATTTAATATTATTTATTTTTGTGAAAATTATTTTATTGCCGGCCTTGAACAAAGATGATTCCTGATGTCTTTCTTTATTATTAATTTTGACATCAAACATATGAATTTTATCATATGTTTTTTTTATTACTCCATGATCATCAATAAAAAAAGATCTATTAACGAGCTTTCTATTATTTTTTATTTTTAAAAGTAAGGAGCCTAAATTTATATTAACTTTATTTTTTTTAGCAAAATCTTTTGCCATCTTCAAAACTGGGCAGGTATTTTGATATGAAGCATTTAATATTATAAAAATTTTATCATTTGTAATAATGTTTGAGCATTCTGGTGTACAAATTAAATGAGGTTTAAATTTTAATGTTTTTTTAAAATTTTGTTCTAAAATTTTTGCATTTACATTTGGTATGTGACTAGCAGAAAATTGAATTTGAGATATTCTAAGTTTAGCCATTATTTTTATTTATATTTAAACAAAAATATAACAGCACAAGTAAATACTACAAAGGTTAATAAATACATATTTAATGTTAATGAATATGTTTCAGCAAGAAAACCAATTCCAGCAGGCAAAATCATTGTAGAAGACAATCCAATTGTTATTAGATTAGTCACAGTCATTGGGATACTTTCATTTGATTGTTTGACCGCTTGTCGAATTATTATAGGAACTAAATTTGCAATAGCAAATCCATAAATACATAAAACTACCAGTATAATGTAAAAATTATTGGTTAATAAAGACAAAAACATTATAACTGCACCAATCATTACAAAGTAACAACCAACAACTTTTTCAGTAAATAAATTTATCAAAGAATTCGAAAATAAATTAGCAAAAATCCCCCCAATGCTAAAAAAGATTAATCCCATACTTGCTAAATATAGAGGAGTATTCAAATCTTTTGACAACCATAATGTCGACCAATCCATGATTATTCCACCTGATCCAAAAACAAAAAATAACAAAAATCCAAATAAAAGAACATTCATCTCTGGAAATTTAAATTTTTCACCTTCACCTTTAAAATCTAAATCTTGGGGTAATCCAAATGAATATACAAAATAAGAAACTAAGATTGATAAAAACGATAAGATCGTAAAGGATATGTAAGGTTCATAATTATTCCTCATTATTAAACTTGCTAATCCACCTCCAAGGAGAATTCCTAAGTTAAATCCCATGGCATAATAAGGGGTGATAATTTTTTTAAAATGTCGTTCAATAAGTTGACTATGTATACCTCCAATTGGTCCAGATGCGCCCCATCCTATTCCACCAGATATAAAAGTTAATAAAAAATAAAAATATGATGAGGAAATAACAGTCAATAAGGCAGAAAAAGTAACAATAGGAAAAGCTAAGGTCATAACTAATTTAGTTCCATATTTTGGGACTAAAATCCTTCCTGCAACTTGATTAGATATAATAAAAAAAATACCAAAAATTAATATTGCATAACTTAAATCGGATTCATCAATTGAAAGTCTCTCCATATTCCAAGGTGTTATTCCAAAATAGCAACCTACAACTATCATTGGATAAGTAGAGGTAATTACTGATGCAAGCGTTGCTCTTCTAAAAATTTTAGTTTCTTCTGACAAAATAATGTTTACCAACGATGATGAATATCATCATAAAAGTATTTTGTGTAAACACTATTTATTTGATTCATTAAAGAAGAAATATCTTCAATTTGTGATGAAGATGTATTTAAACTTACATGCTCTTTATTTTTTGCACCTGGAATTACAATACTTACTGCGTCATGCATTAAAATCCATTTCAAAGATAATTGAGATAAAGTCATTCCATCTGGTAGAATGTTTTTTAAATCATCAACAGCTTCTAGGGCTTTAGTAAAATTAACACCAGAAAATGTTTCCCCAACATCAAATGCATCACCATTAATGTTATAATTTCGGTGATCGTCTGGAGCAAAAGAAGAATCTTTATTA
>CACONS010000017.1 GCA_902628645.1 uncultured Alphaproteobacteria bacterium
ATTTGATGAGTCAGCAATCTTAATCCAATTTTCATTATAAATAACAGTATTGAAGTCTTTATCACTATAGTTTTGAAATATAAATTGCTCAGTTGTAAACTTTTCTAATTCTGGTTCTGACAACTCAATAGTATTAGTATTATCATCTATTTTACAGTTCTCTTTATATGCATCGATGTCTTCCAAGTATCTACATCGATAATCATACTGAAAAATTGGAACTCTTAATATTGAAGTATTTTCTAAATATTTAGTAATATTTGATAAATTATCTTTTATTTTTTGATCTCTATTATCAATAAATTTGTTACTTTGAATTAGATTGAAATTGAAATAGGATAGAAAAATAAGTCCTAAGAACAAGATAATCAAGTTAAGTATAATTAATTGGAACGTTAAATTATAACTAGATAAAATAAATAATCTTTTAATCACGCCAAGAGTATCCAGAACCATATCTTGTTCTTATTTGGTCAAAAGAATTATCATAAGATCTGAATTTTTTTCTTAATCTCTTTATGTGACTATCAATAGTCCTGTCATCAACATATATAGAATCGCCATACATAGCATCCATTAGTTGATTTCTATCTTTTACTACTCCGGGATACTGAGCAAGAGATTTAATTAAATTAAACTCTGCCACCGTAAGCTCTATTTCAATACCCTTCCAAAAACATAACTGTTTATCTTCATCTAATATTAAATCACCTTTTATAAAATTTTGTTTTTTAGTATTAATATCATTATTTTCATCAGTTCTATTGTTATGAATTCTTAGAACTGTTCTTACTCTCTCATTTAACAATTTTTGTGAAAATGGTTTTTTTATATAATCAGAAGCACCCATTCTTAATCCAATAATTTCATCTTGCTCATGGTCTTTTGATGTTAAAAAAATAATTGGAAGTTCTTTTAATTTTTCAACCTTGCTTGAACGTACTCTTGAAAGAAGTTCGTTTCCATCCATTTTAGGCATTTTGATATCGAATAATCCTAAATCATAAGACTTGCTTTCAATGGCCTCCAGGGCTTCGACTCCGTTAAGAAATGTATCTACAGTATATCCTTCACTTTCCAAAGAAAGAGAGACTGATGTGAGAATCGACTGTTCATCATCTACTAATACTATCTTGGACATACCAACTCTTATTAATAATTTATGGCAGATTTAAGTTCAAAGAAAAAATGACTCAGTAAATAAGTTTAATAAAATGTGACTTAAGTTAATAAGTAAATGTAAATATTTCAATAACTTGTTTGCGTCTCGAAAATATGAATTAAGTAAAGGATTGACATGATAAAAAAAATATTTATGTTCTTATTTTGTTCTTATTGCGATATTGAGCAAATGTTGTATTGTCCCTTTTCGGCGGCACTACATATTGTGTTTTTCGACAATAATTTTTTAAAAATGGATAGAAATTAAATGGCAGACAATCTACAGGTATCAGCAAAAATCTCAGAAGAAAAAAGTGTAAATATTTTAACATTAACTGTTGTGCGTCGTGACGGTGCCATAACTCCTTTCAAATCAGATAAAATCTCGAATGCTATAAAAAAGGCATTCTTAGCACAAACAAAAATAAGAAATGATAAAAATAAAGAAAAAGAACAACAAGAAGGAATTCATAAAACCGTTGAAGCTTTAACACATAAAGTTGTCTCTGCTCTAACCAGAAGAATTGCTGATGGAGATATGATTCACATTGAAGACATACAAGATCAAGTTGAATTAGCCCTAATGAGGGATGAACATCATAAAGTAGCTAGAGCTTATGTATTATACAGAGAGCAGAGAGCAGCATCGAGGTATCATACCAAAAAACTAAAGGAAGAAGTCGGTGAAAAGGCTTCTTCAATGATGGTCACCAAAAGAGATGGAAGTAAAGAACCAATTTCACTAGATAAAATTACTAATAGAGTTTCTGTCTTATCCACTGGTCTAAATATTGACCCAATAGTTGTTGTTCAAAAAGCTGTTCCAGGTTTATACAGTGATATAAGTTCTGTTGAAATTGATACTTATCTTGCTGAAACTGCCGCTGCATTAACGGTAGAACATCCTGATTATTCTTATCTTGCAGCAAGAATAAAAGTTAATTCATTACATAAGGAAACTCCTGGATTTATAATAACAACTAAAAATTTATACGAAGATGGTTTGTTAAGAGAAGATTATTATAAAAAAGTTATGGAAAATGCTGATTCAATAGAATCCATAATTGACTATGATAAAGATTATACTTTTGATTATTTTGCTCTTACAACACTAATCAGAGCATATTTATTAAAGTTTGATAATAAAACAATTGAAAGACCTCAGGACTTATGGATGAGAGTAACCTTAACAGTAACAGGTACTGAGTTTAATTTGGATAAAATAAAAGAAACTTATAAGAGTTTATCAAGTGGTATGTATACACACGCTACTCCAACATTGTTTAACAGTGGATTAAAAATGCAACAATTATCATCATGCTTTTTGATAGGTATGGAGGATGACTCTATAGAAGGTATTTTTAATACTATAAAAGATTGTGCTCTAATATCTAAAACAGCAGGCGGTATCGGAATGCACGCTCACAATATTAGAGGCAGTGGAAGTAGAATAAAATCAACAAACGGTAAATCTAATGGTCTCATTCCATTTCTTAAAATTTTTAATGAGACTGCTAAATCAGTTGATCAAGGTGGAGGTAAAAGAAAAGGTTCTTTTGCGGTTTACTTAGAGCCTTGGCATGCTGACATCGAGAAATTTCTAGAACTTAGAAAAAATACAGGTGCCGAAGAATTTAGAGCAAGAGATTTGTTTTACGCTTTGTGGATACCAGATTTATTCATGAAGAGAGTAGAAAATGATGAAGAGTGGACACTTATGAGTGAACACGAATGTCCAGGACTTTCAGATGTGTATGGTTACGAGTTTGAAAAACTATACACAAAGTATGAAAATGAAATTAAGCACTTAGAGAAAATTAAAGCAAGAGACCTAATGTCTAAAATCATAGAGGCGCAGATAGAAACAGGACAACCTTATATGCTCTACAAAGACTCTATTAATAATAAGTCTAATCAAAAAAATATTGGCGTCATCAAATCATCTAACCTTTGTGCAGAAATAGTTGAGTACTCTGATAAGAATGAGACATCTGTGTGCAACTTAGCTTCCATAGCTTTGCCGAAGTTTGTTAAAAAATCAGATAAAAAATTAATATATGACTATGATAGTCTTTATGAGACTGCAAAATTAGCTACAAAAAACTTAGATGAAGTCATTGATATTAATTTCTATCCAACTGATAAAACAGAAAGATCTAATAATAAACACAGGCCAATAGGGCTAGGGATACAGGGGCTTGCAGATGTTTACTTTAAGTTGGGTATAGCTTATGAATCTGAAGAGGCAAAAGAAATAAATAAACTAATCTTTGAGACAATTTACTTTGGTGCTTTAGAAGCTTCATGCGAATTGGCAAAAGAAAAAGGAGCATACGAAACATTTAAAAATTCTCCGATTTCTGAAGGTAAATTTCAATTTGATCTTTGGAATATTAAACCATCCTCAAAATGGGATTGGAATATGCTAAGAACTAAGATTAAAGAGCATGGAGTAAGAAACTCTTTAACCACAGCTTGTATGCCAACTGCGTCAACGGGTATTATATTAGGTAATACTGAAACATTCCAAATACAAACCTCTAATATATATAAAAGACAAACACTTTCTGGTGAGTTCCTACTTGTAAATAGATATTTGGTTAATGAGCTTTCTCAAAGGGGATTGTGGAATAAAGATATGAGAGATAAAATAATCTTAGAAAATGGATCTGTTGAAAACATAAATGAAATTCCAAGTGAACTAAAAGAAGTTTATAAAACAGTTTGGGAAGTATCACAGAAAACTGTTATAGATATGTCAGCAGATAGAGCACCGTTTATAGATCAAACCCAATCAATGAATCTCTGGCTTTCAACACCTACATTTGGAAAAGTTAATTCAATGCATATGTACGCGTGGAAAAAAGGTCTTAAAACAGGGATGTATTATCTAAGAAGTAGATCAGCGGTTGATGCTGTAAAAGTAACAGTTTCTTCAGAAAAAGCAGCTAAAGATGCTTATATAAATACTACTATTAAACAAAACAATGAACCAGAAGATTGCGAAACTTGCAGTGCATAAAAAAGGAGTAATAAAATGATATCAAAAGGCGTTAAATCAATATTTCCAATAAAAAACCAAGAAATTTGGGATAGATATAAGCAACATATTCAAGCCTTTTGGACGACAGAAGAAGTATCATTACAAGATGATTTAAGAGATCTTGAAACTTTAAATGATGGTGAAAAGCATTTTATAAAACATGTACTTGCTTACTTTGCCAACTCTGAAGCAATGATTAATGAAAACTTAGCAAGTAGGTTCTACAAAGAAATACTAATACCAGAAGCAAGATGTTTTATCTCAATGCAAATGTTAAATGAATCAATTCATGCAGAAATGTATGGTCTTCAAATAGAAGCTTACGTAAAAGATGCAAAAGAAAAAGATATGCTTTTTGATGCGATTCAAAATGTACCGTGTATTAACCATAAAGCACAATGGGTATCAAAATGGCTTAATGGCAGTCAAAACCTTCTAACTAGATTAATAGGTTTTGGTTTAGTTGAAGGTTTGTTTTTTGCAGGCTCTTTCTGTGCAATATATTATTTTAGAAAAAGAGGTTTATTACCCGGTTTAGCCTTATCTAACGATTGGATTGCTAGAGATGAAGGAATGCACTTTAGCTTCTCATCGTTAATGTTTAGAACTTTGAGAGACAAGTTTAATAATAAAACATTAACTGATGCTGATATTAGTGATTTATCTTTGATACCTTCAGATGTTCCTCAATCACAATTTGAAGAAATTGTTAGAGAAGCAGTAGCATTCGAAAAAGAATTTGTTAGAGATGCTTTACCAGTTGATTTAATTGGTATGAATCAAGACCTAATGTGTCAGTATATTGAAGCAGTTGCTGATAGAATTGCAGATTTATTTGAATTTGACAGAGTCTTTAATACAGAGAATCCTTTTGATTTTATGAGAGCTTTAGACGTTCAAAACGTTACAAACTTTTTTGAAAAAAGAGTATCTGAGTATCAAAGACCTACAGATAGAGCGCTAAGTTTTGATGAAGCATTTTGATGGAAGCAGAAATATACTCTAAAACTAATTGTGGATACTGTGATAGAGCTAAACTACGGTTAGCTAAATATAATCCAAAGATTTATATGCTTGATACAGACTATACGAGAAAAGATTTTTTTGAAAAGTTTCCCAACGCAAAAACTTTTCCTCAAATAATTTTAAATGGTGAAAAAATTGGTGGATATCATGAGCTTGAAAAATGGTTTGAAATGAATACCTTTGATGAAGAATTCTAAATAATCTTTTTATTTCCTTTTCTCGTGTAAGCTTTTTTACTTCTAATAATTCTTTGTTTATACTTAGGTAGTTTTAAATCTTGTGCATATGGATTTCGTTTCTTAATTTTTTTTTTAATAGCCATAAATTAGGCCTAATGTGCCTGACCCCAATTATCACCAGCACCATAATCAACAG
This sequence comes from uncultured Alphaproteobacteria bacterium, assembly GCA_902628645.1. Lineage (GTDB taxonomy): Bacteria > Pseudomonadota > Alphaproteobacteria > HIMB59 > CACPNW01. The sequence goes on from CACONS010000017.1 coordinate 5,606, forward strand.
TTAGTGGAACTGAAAAATCTTTATATTTTAAATGTACAGACTCCATAATTTTTTTTACATTGTTTACTAAATTATCGTATTTTTTTAATTCTACTTCGAAAATTAGTTCATCATGTACTTGTAGAAGCATTTCTGCCTCAATGTTTTTAAATTTTATTTCTTTGTGAATTTCAATCATTGCTAACTTAATAATATCAGCCGCGCTACCCTGTATTGGGGCATTAATAGCTTGTCTTTCCGCAAAACCTCTAACAGCAAAGTTCTTATCTGAAATTCCCTTGATATTAATTTTTCTTTTAAAAATTGTTTCTACATACTGATTTGTTTTTGCAAAATCAATTTGATGATCCATATATTTTTTAATCTTTGGATATTTATTAAAATACTCATTTATGTAATCTTTTGCTTCTGTGTTTGAAATATCAAGTTGCTTAGCCAAACCATATGGACTAATGCCATACAAAATTCCAAAATTAATTGCTTTTGCTTTTCTTCTGTAATCATTATTTATTTGACTATCTTTCAAATTAAATATTTCCTTAGCCGTTGATGCATGAATATCTTCATTATTTTTAAATGCTTTGATAAAATTTTTATCTCCTGAAATTTCTGCAGCTAATCTTAATTCTATTTGGGAATAATCAAAACTGACTAGTTTTTTTCCTTTTCCACTAATAAAAGCTGTTCTTATTTTTTTACCATTTTCAGTTCTAATTGGAATATTTTGAAGATTTGGATCTGTAGAGCTTAATCGGCCAGTTAAAGTATTAGCTAAACCAAATGATGTATGAACTCTACTTTTGCCATCAGTTAATCTAAATAGAGCATCTGTATAAGTTGATTTAAGTTTAGTTAGTTCTCTCCAATCAAGAACTAAATGAGCAATTTCAAAACCATCTGAAGCTAGGTTGTTCAAGGTTGAGGAATCAGTAGAATATGTTCCCGATTTTGTTTTTTTACCACCAGGTATTTTAAGATTAATAAATAATATTTCTCCTAATTGTTTTGGTGATCCAATATTGAACTCTTCTTTTGAAAATTTGTAAATTTTCTTTTCAAGTTTTTTACTTTCATTTTCAAATTCTTTACTAAGACTTGTTAAAAAGCTTTTATTTACCTCAATGCCATTAGCTTCAATTGTAGATAATACATCTACAAGGGGTAAATCAATGTTTCGATAAACAAAATTAGCTTTTTCTTTTATTAAGCGGGGATGAAGAGTTTGAAAAAGCCTAAATGTTAATAAAGAATCTTCAGCTGCATAATTAATTGCTTTATCAATTGTTACTTTATCAAATGTAATTTCATTTTTCCCTGAACCAACAACTTCCTTATATTTAATAGTTGTATGATTTAGATGGTTAAATGATAGATCATCTAAATTGTGCTTATAAATACCATTATCAATTGAGTAGGAAATTAACATAGTATCTGCAATTGATTTAAAAGTCACACCGTACTTATTTAAAATTCTAATATCGTATTTAATATTTTGACCAATTTTCAAGATTGATTCATTTTCACAAATTCTATTAATATGATTAATTACATATTTTTCCTCTAACTGATTTTCAATTTTTTTTGATCCATCTGATGTAGTATGATTTATTGGAATATAATAAGAATTATCTTCACTGTAACAAAGTGAGATACCCACTAATTCAGCTTTTTCTATGTTGAGTGAGTTAGTTTCAGTGTCAATTGCGCATATACCCTTATTTTCAATTTGTTTTAAAATTTTTTCAAAACTATTCTTTGAATCAATTAATTGATATTTTGGCTCTACCACTTTTTTTATAATAATATTATTATCGTCACTAGATATAAAAGAATTAGATTTTAATCTTTCAGATATTGATCTAAAACCTTGTATTTTAAGAAACTCAAAGATGTTATTATTTTCTTTTTTTAATTCTTTATATGTTTTAATTTTCTCAATACCATCAGGTATTTTGACGTCACTTTTTAACGTTACTAGTTTTAAACTTAATCTTATATCATTTTCTGACTCTGCTATAATATTTCTTCTTTTTTCTTGTTTAATTTTATTGAGATTTTTAATTAAGCCATCAATGTCGTTAAATTCGTTTATTAACTGAGAAGCAGTTTTTGGCCCAATACCAGGAGCACCTGGAATGTTATCTACTTTGTCTCCAGTTAGCGCCTGAATAAAAATAACTTTATCCGGTTTCACTCCAAATTTTTCTTCAACATCTTTAATTTCTATTTTTTTATTTTTCATTGGATCAAGCATTGTCACATTTTTACTAACAAGCTGCATTAGATCTTTATCTGAGGAAACTATTATAGTTTCAATTTTATCTTTTTCAGCTAAGCTAACATAAGTAGCAATTAAATCATCAGCTTCAAATCCCTCAATTTCTAATTGTGGTATATTAAAACTCTGAACACATTCTCTGATCAAAGGAAATTGTGGAATCAAATCATCAGGGGCCTCTCCTCTATTAGCTTTATATTCCGGATAAATTTCATTTCTAAAATTTTCTCTCGCAGCATCAAAGATAACAATCATTTTATCGTTACTGTAATCTTCTATCAGTTTAACAAGCATATTAGTAAAACCAAAAACAGCATTAATCGGAGTGCCATCTGCGCGATTCATAGGAGGTAATCCATAATATGCTCTAAATATATAGGCAGAACCATCAACTAATATTAATCTACTCTTTTTATTCATTGTAAATTTAAATATATAAGATTTTAATAAAATGTCAGATTATAAATATTCAATTGAAGCCAAAAATGTAAATAAAATTTTCTTCAAAAAAAATCAGGAAGTTAAAGCTTTATTAGATTTTAGTATATCAATCAAAAGAGGAACTATTCATGGTTTATTGGGGCCAAATGGTGCTGGCAAATCAACTTTTATAAATATTCTTGGAGGTTTAGTTAAAAAAAACTCCGGTGAAGTAAATATTTGTGGAATAAATATAGATAAAAATATTAAGTTAAGTAAGTTTAAAATAGGTATTGTACCTCAGGAATTAAATATAGATCCTTTTTTTTCACCTGCAGAATTATTAGAACTACAAGCGGGTTTATATGGTGTTCCAAAAAGAGAGAGAAAGACTGAAGAAATTTTAGAAAATCTAAAGTTGACAGATCAACGAAATGCATATGCAAGGACATTATCTGGTGGTATGCGACGAAGATTATTAATTGGAAAAGCTTTGGTTCATAATCCTGAAATAATAATCCTAGATGAACCTACAGCTGGAGTAGATATTGATATAAGAGCATCAGTATGGAATTATATTAAAAAAATTAGTAATGAAGGAAGAACAATATGTTTAACAACACATTATTTAGAAGAAGCAGAAAATCTGTGCGATAATATTTCAATAATTAATTATGGAAGAAAAATTATAGAAGGATCAAAAACAGAATTACTTAATATTATATCTACAAAATCAGTTTCTTTTGTTTTAGAAAAAAACTTAATGATTCCTTCAGAATTAAATCAATTTAATCCACATTTAAAGGATGGAATATTAAAAATGAACTATGATAAAAATAAGACCAATATCAAAAAAATTATTGATATATTGATTCGAAATAAAATTGAATTTAAAGAAATAAACACTTTAGAAGGAGATTTAGAAGATGTATTTCTTAAAGTAGTAAATAATAATGTTAGAACAAACAAAAACAATATTTAGTTATTTACTTATTTTAATTCCTTTATTTCTTATAACTGGCCCCGCAATCCCTGATATTATTATTTCATCAAGTGCAATCTTTGGTTTAATATATTTTATATATCAAAATGAATATAAAGATTTACTGAAAATAAATTTTGTAAGAATTTCATTACTATTTTGGACCAGTCTTTTAATAATTAGTTTCTTTGCAATTAATAAAGTTAATTCTTTTCAAGATTCATTAATTTTTTTAAGATTTTTATTATTACCAATTTTAATATATTTCATTTTTTTAAAAAATAAGAAATTATTTGATATTATTCTAATTCTTATAATAGTTTTAATTGTTTTAATCTGTATTGACACACTCTATCAATTTTTTAACTACACATCTAAAGATGGTTTTGGTAAAGATTTAATTGGTTTTAAATCAAATTGGTATGGTAGATTGAGTGGACCTTTTGGAAATGAATTAATACCTGGTTCTTATGTTTCAAAATTTGGTTTATTTGGATTTGTTTATTTAATTTCAAAAAAAAATTTTAAGAATAGATTTATTATTCATGCTCTTTATTTAACCTTAATACTTTTGGTAACATTTGTTTCTGGAGAGAGAATGTCTCTGGCTACGTTCTGTATGGGGGTAATTTTATTATTTATTTTTTTAAGAAAAAATAGACTTTCAATTTTAATTACTATTATTTTAAGCACTTTTTTAATTTATTTAATTGTTAAAATACACCCATTCTATAATGATTATAAAATAATAGAATCTACTGAATACCATCAAGGATTGAAAGTAGAAAAATTTTATAAATGTAATGAAAGTAGTGATGAAATTTGTTCAAAAATTATAGAATTACAACCAAGTTTTATTAAGGTAATTCAAAACTTTAGCTCCTCTGCCTATGGTGAGATTTATTCACTATCTTATAAAATGTTTATAAATAATCCAATAACAGGCACTGGAATTAATAATTTTAAATATTTATGTAATAATTATACAATTTACAAAAATGAAATGAATAATTATGAATGTGCTTCGCATCCTCATAATATTTATATTCATTGGCTAGCTGAAGGTGGTTTAATTGTTTTTAGTATTTTTATTTTATATTTATTAATTTTAGTAAGATTTATTATAACTAATGATGGAGAAAATAAATATAAATTCATTTCTTTAATTGTAATTTTAATTATGTTTTGGCCAATAATGTCTACAGGCAGTTTAATAAAAAATTGGTATGGAATAACTACTTTTTTTATTATTGGACTATGTATGTGTTTAAGCAGACTTAAAAATAATCATTAAATTTAGAATTATAAAAATATTTTTTCGTATTTCTTGCTAATATTAGTCCTATTAGAAAGAAAATTATTACAGCCAGAGTAGTTCCATTACCTTTACCAAATAATGATCCTATAAGTATAAATAAGAAAATTATTGTCGAAGATATAATTTTAAAATGTATACCTATAATTGATCCAATAATAAAAAATAAAACTATGAATAACGTGTTTCCCAAACCCATACCAAAATGAGAACCCACAAAGGCCATATATATCGAAGAATATAAAATTGATATGTTTGTAGATGAAGAATTATCAAAAAATCTAACTTTTAAGAGATAATAAAATGATTTTAGACCATCGATCCAGGTTATTTTCTTTCCTTGTGATTTAGATCTAAAGAAATAAGATACTCCAAACTCATAAATAAAAAAATTATTTCTTACAATTTGAGATGCTAAATCGATTTCAATACCAAAATCATTGACACTTAAGTTTATTTTATCAATTACACTTCTATGTAAAACTTTTAATCCACAATGTACATCACTCAATGATTGAGAGAAAAAAATGTTAAATATTAAAGAATTAATTTTTCCTACTAAACTATTAAAAAAATAATTATTTTTTTTTAATTTTCCAGATAAATATCTACTTCCAAAAATGCATTTGATTTCATTATTATTAGAAATCATTTCATACATTTCTTTTGCATCTTTAATATCTAACTCGAGGTCAGCATCTTGTAATAATATGTATTTCCCATTAGATTTTTTGATTCCAGTTTGTATAGCTTTTCCTTTACCAGAATTAATATCCAGTCTACTTATTTTAAATAAAAATTTATAATCACGATCTTTCTGAAGATTTTGTAGGATTTGTAGAGATTCATCAGTGGATCCATCATCTACAAATATAATTTCAATATTATTTTTATTAAAATATAATTTTATTTGATCAAATAATTTTATTATAAAATTTTGCTCATTAAAAAATGGAATTATAATTGATAGATCTATATCATTCTCTTGGTGCATGTTTATTCAGTATTCTTTGTAATGTTCTTCTATGCATTCTAAGTCTTCTGGCAGTTTCTGATACATTTCTATTACACTGTATAAACACTCTTTGAATATGTTCCCATCTAATTCTGTCTGCTGTCATTGGATTTTCAGGGGGTGGAGGTAATATTTCTTTTGAATTAGTAAGGGCATCATATATTTGATCTATCTCAGCTGGTTTTGGTAAGTAATCAATTGCTCCAGATTTTATGGCCGCCACAGCAGTTGCAATATTACCGTAACCAGTAAGTAATAATGATTTTGTTTGTGGGCTGATCTTTTGTAATTCTTTTACTAGTTCTAAACCTGAACCATCTTCTAAGCGCATATCTACTACAGCATAATCAAAATTGTTTTCTGTAACTTTAGATAAAGAATCTTTAAAACCGGGGGATGAGACCACTTCAAAACCTTTTTTTTCCATAGATCTAGAAAGTCTCTCTCTAAATGGTAAATCATCATCTACTATTAGTAATTTTATACTCATATACTTAAGATAGAGTTATCAAATACAATTTCAACAACAGCATGATCATCTTTTGAATTGTACAAATTAAGGCTTCCACCCATATTTTCAATTAAATTTTTAGCAATAAAAATTCCCAAACCCATACCTTGATTATTCTTTGAAACATAAGGTTCACCCAACTTATCAATAACATCTTTTGAAAATCCTTTTCCATCATCTGATATAGTAATTTTAACATTAGTCTTTGAGTAATCAAGATCTGCATTTATAATATTTTTAGAGTAAAAAATTGCATTTTGAATTATATTGCCAAGAGCATACATGATTTCATCTCTAAAAATAATTTCCGGCTCATAATCTTTAATATTTTTATTAATAATGAGTTTTTTATTTTTATTAAATTTATCAAAATTTATTTTTATTAAATCAGTTATTTTGACTTTTTCAAGAAATCTGTCTTTTATTTTTAATGGATTTTTAGAAAGTTTTTTTAAAATTTCTTTGCATCTTTCAGCTTGAGATTTAAGTAAAACAATATCATTAACAATATTTTTATCTTCAATCAATTTTTTTTCTTTCAGCAAATCATTAAGTATCAGGAAAATGGTATTAAGTGGAGTTCCGAGCTCATGTGCCGTTGCAGCACTAAGTGAACCTACTTCGGTAATCTTCTTCTGATTTAAAATTTGTAGTTTAGAAACTGATAATGCATTTGAAATTTTTCTTGATGAACTTGCAAATAAATATGCATAAATTGCTATAAAGATTACAGTTATAATTAAAGATGTTACTAAACCAAAACTATAAATATCTGGGAGATAAAAATCTTTGCCTAAATCAAGAGGAATGAAATAGAAATTTAAAATAACTATAATAATTATTGAAATTGTTGATAGAATAACTGTCATTACAGCTGGTAGATAGGAAGCAGAAGTAATTACTGGAGCTAAAATAAGTATTGAAAAAGGATTAATTATTCCGCCTGTCAAGAAAAGTAAAAAACCTAACTGTAGTGTGTCAAAAAGAAGAAAAGAGAAGGCTTTAATGTTAGTTATAGATTTATTTTTTCTTTCTTCATAATAAGAATAAATATTTATAACAATAGATAAAAGTATTATTGTCAATATCTCACCTAAGGGAATTTGAATCTTAATTAAATAATTTACAAAAAATACAGCGATAAGTTGACCAAATATTGCAATCCATCTAATTTTTATTAGATTCCCAAGAAGAATTGTATTCATTAAAAAATTAAATATCTAAATTAGCAACTTTAAGAGAGTTCTCAGCTATGAATTTTTTTCTTGCATCAGTTTCTCCTCCCATCAAATCTTCAAATGCTTTATTAGCTGCATCTATTTCATTTATTTTCACAGATAATAAAACCCTTTCATTTTTATCTAATGTAGTTTCCCAAAGTTGATCAGGATTCATCTCTCCTAATCCTTTGTATCTATTTATTTGTAAGCCTGCCTTTCCTATTTCTAAAACTTTATCAATTAAATCTAAAGGACCAAAAATCTTATATTCTTCATTTTTATTGTTTATTGTTCCACAACCAGTTTCTTTCAACCTATAAAAATTTTCCATTAATTGGTCTTTTAAATCATTTAATGCCTTTGCTTCTGGGGATACTACAAAGTTTTCATCAATAATATATTTCTCTGTAAAGCCTCTAATGGTACGCTCAAATAAAATTGATTGATTTTTATGAACAACTTTCCAATTTTTCTGAGCAATATTTGCAATGACGTTTAGTCTTTGTTGTAAATATTTTGCAATTTCCATTCCTATTTCTTTATTTTTTAAATTTCTAAAATCTAAAGCTCGTACTATTGCGGAGTGTTCAATAATGTCACTATTATCTACCCTTCTTAATAAAGGCATAACTAGATTTTTTGTTTTTTTTGCAAGATAAATTATTTCCTTTAATTCTTCACCTGCAATCTGTGATTTTAATGTATTTTCAAAAATTGTATTCTTTAGGCCTTCTTCTATTAAGTAACTTTCTAAATCGTTTTCATCTTTTTTGTAAACTGTAGAGTTACCTTTTTTTAATCTATATAATGGAGGTTGAGCAATGTATAGTCTGCCTGAGTCGATAATAGGCTTCATATGTCTATAAAAGAAAGTTAAAAGTAAGGTTCTTATGTGACTACCATCTACATCGGCATCAGTCATAATTATAATTTTATGATAACGCATTTTAGATATATCAAATTTACCTTCAATTTTGTTTAGATTATCATCGTCTGTTGGATTACCAACTCCAGCACCTATAGCAGTTATTAATGCTCCAATTTCATTACTTGTTAAAACCTGTTTATCATTGGCTCTTTCAACATTTAATATCTTGCCTCTTAAAGGAAGAATGGCTTGATTTTTTCTATCTCTCCCTTGTTTTGCAGATCCTCCTGCAGAATCCCCTTCTACAATAAATAATTCTGATAATTCTGGATTTTTTTCCTGACAATCAGCAAGTTTTCCTGGTAGCGAAGTATTTTCTAGTCCAGTTTTTCTTCTAGTTAATTCCCTAGCTTTTCGAGCTGCTTCTCTCGCATTTGAAGCTTCAATAATTTTGTCTACTACTTTTTTAATCTCACTAGGATTTTCTTCAATCCATTGTTCTAATTTGTTTAAACTTGTGGACTCAATTACAGGCCTTACTTCTGAAGACACTAATTTATCTTTAGTTTGACTAGAAAATTTTGGGTCAGGTAATTTTACTGAAATTATGCAAGTCAGACCCTCTCTGGCATCCTCCCCACTTATATTGTTAGAGTTTTTGGTATTTTTATTTATATGATTAACTATTGATCTAGTTAATGCACCTCTAAAGCCTGCAAGATGCGTGCCTCCATCTCTTTGTATTATATTATTTGTAAAACATATTGTGTTTTCATGATAACTGTCAGTCCATTGCAACGAACATTCAATTGAAATATTATTTTTTTCTCCTTTAAAAAAAATGGGATTACTATTAATCAAATTTTTTCCCTTATTTAAATATTTTACATACTCTTTAATGCCACCATCATATTTAAAATTTATTTTTTTTTCTTCTGCTTGTCTTTGATCTGTTAAGTAAATACTTACGCCAGTATTTAAAAATGCTAATTCTCTTAATCTTTTCTCAATTACTTTAAAATCAAAGTTAATATTTTTAAATATTTTTGTAGTTGGAAGAAATGTAATTTTTGTGCCAGAAAAATAATTTTCGTTAATTTTTTTTGAATTACCTATAATATTTAATTCTTTACTGACAATGCCATTTTCAAATTCAATATTATAAATTTTACCATCCCTATTTATCTCTAATATTAAATTTTCTGATAGTGCATTTACTACTGAAACGCCAACTCCATGTAATCCTCCTGATACTTTATAACTATTTTGATCAAATTTTCCTCCAGCATGTAATTCTGTCATTATCAATTGTGCAGCAGGAATTTTTTCAGTCTTGTGTAAATCAACTGGTATTCCTCTGCCGTTATCCGTAATGGTTGCAGTTCCATCTGCATTTAAAATTACTTCGATTTTATCACAAAAACCTGCCAATGCTTCATCTATGGAATTATCAAGTACCTCATAGATCATTTGATGAAGACCGGACCCATCATCAGTATCTCCAATGTACATTCCTGGTCTTTTTCTAACAGCTTCCAATCCCTTTAAAACCTTTATAGAATCAGATGAATATTCAGAATTCATGAATTAGTTATATTATAAAATTTTGCGTTTGTTGATACAAAAGAAAATAAATTTTTATCTGTGCCAGCTAAAAAAAATTGAATATCAAATCCATAAATTAAATGCAATAAAATCTGACGATTATTTTCATCTAAGTGAGAGGCTATTTCATCAAGTAAAAGGATTGGTTTAATGTCTTTTTCATTAATTAAAAAATTACATTGGGCTAACAAAATCATGAGTACTACAGTTTTTTGTTGGCCAGTAGATAGCTGAGATGCTTCATAATCATTGTTTATAATTGCAATAAAATCTGATCTATGTGGACCATATCTGGTGCCTCCATATTTTTTATCAAAAAAACGTGATTCATATAATTTTGATAAATATTTGTCTAAAGTTAAATCAGTATTTTGAAAATCATCTTTTAATTTGAGTGAGATATCAAAATTAAGTGTTTTTTTCTTATTGAGTATTTCGATATTATTGTTAAGAGTTTTTATCTGAAAAGTTCTCAGATCATATATTTCCAATCCAATTTTACTTATTTGTAATTCTACCTGATTTAACCAATTAATATCAATATCATCATTTTGGAGAATTTTTATTCTTTCAAGTAAAAGTTTTTTATATTTATTTACTACTGTGTTGTAATCATTTCTACTAGAAAATATTAATCTGTCTATAAAATTTCTTCTATAAGATGGAGATGATTGAAACAATCTTTCCATTTCTGGAACAAAAGTCAAAAA
>CACONS010000018.1 GCA_902628645.1 uncultured Alphaproteobacteria bacterium
AATAAACAATTAAGTTCACAAAGATTAGATAAAGTGCTCGTTTCAAAATTGGAAGGATATTCAAGAACACAAATAAAAACTTTAATATTAAATGGCAATGTAAGTCTTGATGAAAAGGAAATAAAAGATCCATCTTACATAACTAAAGAAAATGAAAATTACTTTATAAATATTATTTTGAAACAAGAAACAAAACATTCTGCAGAAAATATAGACTTAAACATTATTTTTGAAGATGAAGATTTAATTGTTATAAATAAACCTCCAAATTTAGTAATGCATCCAGCTCCTGGAAATGAAAGCGGCACTCTAGTAAATGCTCTTATGTATTACACTAATAATCAACTAAGTAATTTAGATGATAATGCTAGACCAGGAATAGTCCATCGTTTAGATAAAGATACAAGTGGAATTCTTGTAGTTGCAAAAAATAATAATGTTCATATTAATTTAGCCAAACAATTCAAAGAACATACGATATCTCGTAGATATAAAGCAATGGTTTGGGGAACTCCTGATAATCAATCAATTGAAGGGTACATAGAGAGAAATAGAAAAAATAGAAAAAAAATGAGTTTGAATAATAAGGGTTTTGGAAAATATTCTAAAACCGATATTAAATTAGAAAAAACTTTTGGTATTGCTAGTTTAATTGACTGCCATTTACATACTGGAAGAACACATCAAATTAGACTTCATTTAACTTCTAAAAATTCTCCAATCATTGGTGATAAGATTTATGGAAAAAGTAAAATTAATCAATTTGGAAAAGATAAAAATACATTTAATAAATTCATGATTTTAAAAAATTTTGAAAGACAAGCATTGCATGCTTATCATCTTGGTTTTGATCATCCTACATCAAAAAAAAGGATGGATTTTGATATTGAAATTCCTGAAGATTTTAAGAATTTAATTGAATTATTGCTTAAATATTAAATTATATTTTATTTATGATATAGGCGTATTATGAATTTACCAGTACTATCAAGTGAAGGAAATTTAGCAGTATACTTGCAGGAAATTAAAAAATTTCCGATGCTCACTGCTGAAGAGGAGTACATGTTAGCTAAACGTTATAAGGAACATGGAGATTCAGATGCTGCTCATAAATTAGTTACAAGTCACCTTCGATTAGTTGCCAAAATCGCAATGGGGTATAGAGGATATGGCTTACCTGTAACTGACTTAATTTCAGAGGGTAATGTTGGAATCATGCAAGCAGTTAAAAGATTTGATCCAGAAAAAGGTTTTAGATTAGCAACATATGCAATGTGGTGGATAAGAGCTCAAATACAAGAATATGTTTTACATAGTTGGTCTTTAGTAAAAATTGGAACTACCGCGGCTCAGAAAAAACTTTTTTTTAATTTACGTAAAATTAAAAATCAACTTACCTCAATTGACTCAGGTAATTTGTCACCAGAAAATGTTAGGGAGATTGCAACTAGACTAGATGTAAAAGAAGGTGAAGTAATAGATATGGAAAATAGACTTTTTACTTCCGATCAATCTTTAAATGTTAAACTAGGTGAAGAACATGACACTGAATGGCAGGACTTAATAGAAGATAAACAAGAAACTCATGATAGAATAATTGAAAATAAAGATGAGCTTGATTATCGAAGAATTTTATTTTCAAAAGCTTTTGAAGTTTTAAACGAAAGAGAAAAAGAAATTATTAAACTTAGAAAACTAAGTGAAAATCCATTAAAGTTAGAAGACTTAAGTAAAAAATATAAAATTAGTAGAGAAAGAGTAAGGCAAATTGAAGAGAAAGCATTAGAAAAACTTCAAAAAGAAATTTCAAATATTAGATAAAGTTCCATTTATATCAATTGTCTCTTTTCTGTCTGGCCCTGTTGAAACAATTGAAATATTAGTTTCCATAAGTTTCTCAAGTATTTGAATATATTTTTTAGCATTTTCTGGAAGTTCATTAAATTTGTTAATTCCTGCAGTTGATGTTTCCCAACCATCAATTTTTTTATAAATCGGCTTTATCTTATCAAATAGAAATTCTTCACTCGGTAAATAATCATAATGTTTGTTATCAATTAAATATCCAGTACATACATTAATTTCTTTTAATTCATCTAAGACGTCAAGTTTAGTAAGTACAATGTCTGTAATACCATTAAGTTTGATTGATTGCTTCAAAAGTACACTATCAAACCAACCACATCTTCTTTTTCGTTTAGTAACCGTCCCAAATTCTTGACCTTTTTCACCAAGATGTTCACCAATATCATCCATTAACTCTGTTGGAAATGGCCCTGATCCAACTCTAGTAGTATACGCCTTCGTAATTCCTAAAATTTTGTGGTTTTTTCTATCACTAAAACCTGTGCCAGAGAATATTTGACCTGAGATTGTATTTGATGAAGTAACATAAGGATATGTTCCAAAATCAATGTCTAACATTGAACCTTGAGCCCCTTCAAAAACAATGTTTTTATTTTGTTGACCTAATTCATTAATTATTTTCCATAATGGCACACTGAAAGAGTTAAGGTAAGTAGACATAGATAAAAGTTCTTCATAATAATTATGTGTAATTTTATGAATATGTTTTGAAATTTTATCTTTATGAAATTCGTAAAGGTTATCAATTTTTTGTTTTAAAAATATTGGATCTTTTAAATCACAAATTCTTATTGCTCTTCTACCTACTTTATCTTCGTATGCTGGACCAATACCTTTTTTGGTTGTTCCTAGTTCTTTTTTTCCTCTAGAGGTTTCATTTATTTCATCAAGAAGTTTATGAATAGGCAAGATTAAACAAATATTATCAGCAATATATAAATTATCTTCGTTTACTTCTATTCCTTGTTCTTTAAGATTATCAATTTCATTAATTAATGCCCACGGATCTAAAACAACGCCATTACCAATAGCACATTTTTTATTATTAATTATTCCTGAAGGTAATAAATTAAGTTTATAAACATTATTATCTACTTTAATTGTATGACCTGCATTATTTCCACCTTGATATCTGACTATCAAGTCAGCTTTAGAAGAAATCCAATCAACGATTTTGCCTTTGCCTTCATCTCCCCATTGGGTTCCAACTATCGTATAAAACATTAGATTTGCTTAACTATATTATTAATCAGATAATACTTTATTCCAAACTTTTTTGCTTCTTTTTTTATATCAATAGTATCTTCAAAAGTTTTGAATAAACTATAACCTTTATTTATTAATTTTTGTTTAATTTTATCAGTTGTATTGAATGCAATTAAAATTTTTTTATTTTGATTGATTAAAGATGAAGATCTTAAAATTGTATCCATGTAACACGTGTATCCTATAGCCGTCTCAGAATTACTACCATATTTTAAGTTATATCGTCCTCCTCCAGCTATTTCACCTCTTACATTTTTCGCAAAAAATGTAAATTTTATTCCCTTGTAGTAATTTTTATTTTTTTGTAGGTCAAAAAAATCTACATTTAAAGAGTCGTTCTTTGTAGTTTTAATTAAATTAGCAATTTTTACCAGTCTTTCAACTTCATTTGAAAATCCTATTATTTTATTTAACTTTGATATATATTTTTTTTTGGTTTGAATTGAACCAGAACATAAATGTAAAGTTTTAAATGAATTATATAATTCATTTTTTTTCAATAACTTTAAACAATTATTAATATCTTTTAATTTAATATATTTTTTTAATTTATTTTTTAAATCTTTATTAGTTATTTTTTTAAGTAAACTATCGAGAAAAAATGGTGCTGTAATTTCAATAACGATTTTTTTAACTCCAATTTTTTTTAAAGTTTCATACGCAAGATTAATAATTTCTACATCTGCCTTATAGCTTTCAGATCCAATGATCTCAGCACCAACTTGTTGAAATTGTCTTTCAGGTCTTAAAATTGTTCCTACTTTTCTAACAACTTCACCATAATAACATAGTTTAAGTGGTCGTATTTTATTGGATAGTCTAGATGATGCAATTCTAATTATTTGTGGAGTGATATCATTTCTAATACTTAATTGTTCATTTTTTTTATTTGTTTTTAAAGTTAGAGTATTGTGATCTAAATTTTTACTAAACTCAATTAGTGGGGTCTTAATTAAAGTAAAGCCATTATCTCTAAAATAATTTATTATGCTATTTTTATATTTATGCTCAATAGATGCATCAAAATTAAGACTATCTTTGAAACCTGTGGGTACTAAAAACTTATTAACCAAGATAAGGCCTTACTAATTTCTTTATTTCTAGAGACTTCTTTTTAACTTCGGCAATTTCTTGTCCTTCAACAAGTATTCTTACTAATGGTTCAGTTCCAGATAGCCTAACAAGAGATCTTATTTTTTTATTATTATACAGTTTATCATATTTTAACTTATCAAGAATTTTTAGTAGTTTTGTATTCTTTGTTTTATAACTTAAGTTAATTTTTTCCTGAGCAAAATCATTGTACAAATCAAAAAGTTTACTTGCCTTATTTTTATTTGATATCAATATTTCAGTAATTTTTAAAGCTGCTAAAATTCCATCACCTGTATTGGAATGTTCTGACAAAATTATATGACCTGATTGTTCACCGCCTATCATAGATTTGGATTTTTTCATTTGATTTATGACATTTATATCTCCAACAGATGTACGTTTAATCTTTAATTTTAATTTATTTGTAAGATAATTTTCTAGTCCCATATTTGACATAACAGTTATAATCACATCATGTTGATTAGATTTTTTATTTGGTTTTACATAGCTTTTACATAACAATCCTATAATTTTATCACCATCTACTTCTTTGCCTTTTTCATCAACAACTATTAACCTATCTCCATCACCATCAAATGCAAATCCAATATCAGCCTTTTCTTTTATAACATTTTGTGAAAGTGATTTAACATCAACTGCACCACAATTTTTATTTATGTTTATGCCATCTGGATTATTATTGATAGCAATTATGTTATGACCTAGCTCCCAAAATAAATTTGGCGCAATATTGTATGTGGCTCCATTAGCGCAATCTAAAACAATTTTTAATTTTTTCTTTGAAGATGTCTTGTTTAAAGTACTTTTCAAAAATTCTGAATATCTACCTGAAGCATCCTCCAACCTTCTTGCATTGCCAGACACAAAGGTATTATTTGAAATTTGAGAATATTTTTTTTTATCTAAAACTATTTTTTCAACTTTTTTCTCTATTAACGAACTTAATTTTGACCCGGTATTATCGAAAAATTTAAGCCCATTATATTCATACGTATTATGAGAAGCAGTGATCATTACACCAATATTAGCTCTCAAAGTTTTAATCATTAATGGTACAGCTGGCGTTGGAAGTGGGCCAACTAAGATCACATCCATACCCATAGAAATAAATCCAGCCGTAACAAGTGGTTCATATAAATAACCAGATAATCTTGTATCTTTACATATGACTACTCTGCTATTTTCTGAATTTTTCTTTTTTAGAAGAAATGCTACTGTCTTTGAAATTTTAAGACAAGTTTCAGCAGAAAGAGGTTCCTCATTAACTAAGCACCGTATACCATCGGTACCAAATATTTTTGACATTTGTGTCTTTTATTCAAAAAAATAAATAAAGTGAAGTAATTAAATCAGTTTGCAGGTGCAGGGGATGATCCACCTGTTTTTGGGACAGAAGTAGCAGGTTTTTTTGGTATATTTATATCATTGTCAAAATCATCTCGAGTTGGCTTTATACCTTTAATTAAATCTTTAATTTCATCACCTGATAATGTTTCATACTCTAAAAGTCCCTTTGCAACTATGTGCAACTCTTCAATATTGTCTTCAAGAATTTTTCTACAATTATTTTCAGCTTCTTCGGCGAGAGATCTAACCTCATCATCAATTAATTTTGCTGTAGAGTCAGATAAATTTTTGGATTGTGCTACTGAATGCCCGAGAAAAACTTCTTCGCTATCACTGTTATATCTTAAGCGACCTAACTTTTCACTCATACCCCATTCTGTAATCATTTTTTTTGCTAGGTTTGTAACCATTTGAATATCACTTGCTGCACCATTTGTAATTTTATCTTTACCAAAGATCATTTCTTCTGCTATTCTTCCGCCTGTTGCTATTAATAAATGGGCTTTCATTTGATCTTTTCTCATAGACAACTGATCTTTTTCAGGAAGTCTCATAACCATTCCTAAAGCTCTACCTCTTGGTATTATAGTTGCTTTATGAATTGGATCAGAGGCTGGTGAGTGAAGGGTTGCTACCGCATGACCAGCTTCATGATAGGCTGTAAGTTTCTTTTCATCTTCAGACATTACCATAGATCTTTTTTCGGCACCCATCATCACTTTATCTTTAGCACTTTCAAAATCCTCAAGTGTAACCATTCTTTTATTTTTTCTAGCCGCTAACAATGCAGCTTCGTTTACTAAATTTGCTAAATCAGCCCCAGAGAAACCTGGAGTACCCCTAGCAATAATTTTTGAATCGAATTTTGGTGAAACTTTAATTTTTTTAATATGAACTTTAAGTATTTTATCTCTTCCCATTACATCAGGGTTATTGACTGTTATTTGACGATCAAATCTTCCCGGTCTAAGCAAAGCTGGGTCAAGAACATCAGGTCTATTTGTTGCAGCAATAATAATTACACCTGCATTTGCTTCAAAACCATCCATTTCAACAAGAAGTTGATTAAGAGTTTGTTCTCTTTCATCATTTCCCCCTCCAAGACCTGCACCACGGTGTCTTCCAACAGCGTCAATTTCGTCAATAAAAACTATACAAGGTGCATTTTTTTTACCTTGGTCAAACATATCTCTAACTCTACTAGCTCCAACACCTACAAACATTTCAACAAAGTCTGATCCTGAGATTGAAAAGAAAGGAACATTTGCTTCACCTGCAATTGCTCTTGCAAGCAACGTTTTTCCCGTACCCGGAGGACCTACAAGTAATGCACCTCTAGGAATCTTACCACCTAATCTTGAAAATTTTGAGGGATCTTTTAAGAATTCAACAACTTCTTCTAATTCTTGTTTAGCTTCATCTATACCTGCTACGTCATCGAATGTAACTTTACCAACTGCCTCATTTAGTAATTTTGCTTTAGATTTTCCAAAGCCCATTGCTTTACCTCCACCACCTTGCATCTGGCGCATGAAGAAAATCCATACTCCGATTAAAAGAAGCATTGGGAACCATGAAAGTAATACACTTAACAAAGGATGCATTGAACGCTCTGATGGTTCAGCAGTTATCTTAACACCGTTTTGATTTAATTTATCGACAAGATTTGGATAATTAGGAGCGTATGTACTAAACGAACGACCGTCATCCAAGAAGCCAGTTACCATATTACCACTTATATTAACTTCAGATACATTTCCACTTTCAGTGGCTGCAATGAAGTCAGAAAAAGATATTTTTGAAGTATTTCTATTATTAGAGCTGCCTTGGAAAAGGTTGAAAAGAACGATTAAAAGCAATCCAATTATAATCCATAACACAACGTTTTTGCTGATATTTTTCATTTATTTAATACATAGGAATTTATTATAAAAACACAATAGTTTTGTAGAAAATTAAACAAATTATCTTGAAAAGGTAAGAAAATCATGATTTTTTTTAACAATCATACCTTTGATGTTAAAATGTTTAAAATTTAATTTCTTTATTTGACTTATTAAGATTCTAGTTTTTTTTGATCGGGGAGCATTAGATTGATAAAATAAAAATTGATATATTCTTCGTATGATATTTTCTGTAGAAATTTTATTCAAATTTTTTACATTATCAATACTTACAACAATTTTCTTACTATCAATCCAAACAATATTTTTAAGAAGTATCTCGAATATCATTTGAATAAAGTATGGTGAATAGAAAAGCATGTTATCAAAATCTTTATTTATTTCTTTAATTGTCTTTTGATCAGAATTTTTAAGGAAATTTCTTATGATAGGACGAGTATAAACTAAATTTAAATTTGTAGGATCGTTAATGTACTTTATATTATTTTTCTTATTGTAGTCTAATAATGTTTCTTTAGAAAAATTTAATAGTGGTCTAATTAAGCAAACTTTATTGTAAAGTGAGAGTTCAGACATTGATTTTAAACCATAAAAATCGCTTCCAGCGATCTTTCTATTTAAAAAAGTTTCTAAATTATCATTTTTGTGATGAGCAATAAATAAATGCAAAATATTATTTTTAATACAAAAATCTGTTAGTAAATTATAACGGTTATTTCTAGCTTCATTCATACTTTTCTTTCTTACATTATCTTTATCTACAGTTAGAATATGAGAATTAATATTTTTTTTATCCAAGTAGGCAGAAATATATTTTGATTCTTCTTTAGAATTTTTTCTAATACGATGATCTACAATTAATGCCATCAGGTTCCCTTTTTTGTTTTTTACAAAAGCATTTACAAGGAATAATAATGACATACTATCTGGACCACCAGAAACTGCCACAGCGACAGAAGGTTTTTTTTCAAAAGTATATTTTTTTTCTATGTTTTTAATGAATTTTTTATTTGTAAGCTTCATTCATTATTTTCTAAGCACTTATACTCAACAATTTGTTTTTTGGTTTGAGGAATTATTTTATTTTTTGGAAAATCAATAATTAATTTTTCCATAGTTTTACACGCCTCAGTAGTTTTTTCAACTTGGTGTAACGACTGAGAAAGTTTGAAAAGCATTTCTGCAGCTTTAATACTATCTGGAAATTTTTGGAAACCTTCTGCAAATATAAGTGCTGCTTCTCTATAATTTTTTTCTAGAATATATAATTCTCCAAGCCAATAATGTGCTGAGCCTGATAACTGATTATCAGGATTATCTGAAATAAATTGTTCAAATGAAGTTTTGGCATCCTGCCATTTTTTATCTCTAATATTATCAAATGCTACTTGGAATTGATCTTCAGGTGATAACACCTCCTCTTTTTCATTAGAATCTACTTCCTGATTTTCAGATACAGCTTCTTCATTTATATCATTTGTCTTTTTTGAAATGTTTAATGTGCCAAGTGTATTTTCATTTTCAGCATCACTTGAAGAATTGCTTTTAACCTCAAAACTATCTTGTGAAACTTCATCAGTATTTACTTCAATATTATTTGAAGGAACTGATTGTAAATTATTAATAACTAATTCTAAGTTTTCTAACTTGTTAAAAATATCGTCTAATTGAAAATACAATTCTTCTAAGTTAGAGTTTAAATTTTTTATATCGTTTTCAATATCATATATTCGCAAATCGATAGCAGAGAGATTTTTAACAAAATCATTATTTGTTTCGTTTGATTCACTTGGAGAATTTGAAAATACTTCTTTAGAAAGATCGGAAACTTCTCTTTGTAACCTCTCTAATTGTTGGTTAATTGTAAGTTCACTTTCGTTGGAGAAGACATGACTTGAAAAAAATAGTATTAAAATAGTGAGTATGTATTTTAACATTTCGCAATTTTAATTTCTAATTAAGATAAAAATATGGCGCTATATTTCTATAGCGCCTTAGTATTAAGGAATAATAATTAATTAACTATTGTTACTGAGCGTCTATTCTGAGCCCACGCTCCATCATTTGACCCAACAACAGCGGGTCTTTCTTTACCATAACTAATAGTTGAAATTCTGTCTGGATTTATTCCTAGACCGATTAGATAATTTTTAACAGCTTGAGCTCTTTTTTCTCCAAGAGCTAAGTTGTACTCTCTAGTTCCTCTTTCATCACAGTGCCCTTCAATTGTTACAGAAACATCAGCATTCTGTTTAAGCCATGCAACTTGATCTTGAAGTAATTCTAGTGCGTCTGAGTCTAAATCAGAACTATCGTATCCAAAAAATACTCTATCACCAACATTAACAATTAAATCTTCTTGTGATCCTGATACAATACCGCTTCCATCAGTTTCTGTTATAGTTCCTTCTTCAGAAGAAACATCACTGCTAGAAGTGGTTGAACCAGATCCTGAAGAGTCAGCAGAGTCTTTTGGTTTCGTTGCACAAGCTGCAACGAAGAAAACTATAAATATAGAGATAAAAAACTTGTAAAACATAAATAAGTGCTCCCTTAATACTTTGAGTAGATATACTAAATTATTTGCAGTTTCTTAACATTTTTTTTAAAATTTCGTATATTTTTTTGTATTATATAGAATTAATGCATTAATGGGGACCATGCTGGATCTGATCCTCCTAAAGGAGTTATTACTTTTCTTTCGTTGAAACCAGTCAAATCAATAGAATAAAGACTAGATTCTCCTCCAGATCCATCTTCAGCTGTTCTCTCCTCCTTAAAGTACATCAAAAATCTGCCATTTGGAGCCCACGTGGGTCCTTCAACATGAAATGATTTAGCAATCATTCTCTCATTTGAACCATTAGTCTCCATGACGCCAATATAAAATTGTCCCCCCTCTTGTTTGGTAAATGCTATCATATCACCTCTTGGAGACCAAACAGGGGTATAGTAACTTCCTGCTTCTCTGCTAATTCTTTTAATATTTTTTCCATTATTATCACTCACATACAAATGTCTTCTTCCACTTCTGTCTGAATTAAAAACTATTTGTTTCCCATCTGGTGAAAAACTTGCGGAAACATCAATTGAAGAATTGTTCGTAACTCTTTTTGATATGCGTGTTTTAAGATCAAGAATATATATCTCTGAATTACCAATGTCTGGATCAGTATATGACATGACAATTTGATTACCATCAGGTGAAAAACGAGGTGCAAATGTCATTCCTGGAAATTCTCCAACTATTTCTTGTTTACCTGTTTCAATATCAAAAATGTAAACCCTTGGATTATTTCTACTAACGTAAGACATGTAAGTAATTTTTTGTGAGTTAGGGGAAAATCTTGGAGTTAGAACTAAGTATGATCCATCTGTTAAAAAACGATGATTTGATTGATCTTGGTCCATTATTGCTAACCTTTTTTGTTTGTTATCTTTTGGGCCTGTTTCAGCTACATATACTATTCTTGTATCGAAGTATCCGCCTTCTCCAGTTATATTTTTAAAAATTGAGTCTGAAATAATATGAGCAACTCTTCTCCAATTATTTTCATTAGTTTCATATTTTTTTCCTACTATTTGTTTTTGTTGAAAAACATCAAACAATCTAAATTCGACAGATATTTTTCCATTATTATTTGAAATTTTCCCGGAAACTAAATGTTGAGCTTTTATTAATTTCCAATCTTCAAACCTAGGTTTATTAGATAGTGATTCATTATCTTGAATAAATGACCTTTTATCTATTGGTAAAAAAAGTCCAGATCTTTCTAAGTTGTCAGAAATTACAGTTGAAATATTTTTTCCAACTTTTGTTAATTGTGCATTTTTTGAAAATAGTTCTGTAATAGCTATTGGCGTTGGCTTCACACTACCTTGAGTTAGAGTTACCTCTAATGAAAAGACTTTTAAACTACAAAATAAAAAAAAGGTTATTAAAAAAACTTTTTTCATCAATATCCTTTCATAATACTATAATCAAAAGTAATTGTAAGATTTTTCCATAGATTATATTTATCTTTTGGAAGTTTTAAAGGTATGCATTCTGGATTTAATAGAGTTCTCATTGCGCTATCAGTAATAGGTCCATAAAATGGGTTAGTTTTAGATATATTTGTGTCAACAATACGAACACTATTTGATGCAACCTTCATATTTTGTAAAACTTTAGCTGAAATACTAACAATCATCCCAGGTTCTATAACAGCACCTGCAGGAGCATTCCAACAGGATGATAATTGCTGTCTTAATAAATCTATTTCAGAAATTGATAAAACTGCGCTTTCATTACTTTCATCAGTGCTTTTATTATCAATTTCTTCAACTTCTTTCTTAACTTCATTTTCAATCATATTTGTTTGCTCATTTCTTAAATCTTTAAGCATAGATGCAATACTAAAATCTTTCTCTGGTTTTGGCTGAGGTTTAGTAATAGTTTTTTCTTTTTCTAACTTTGGTTTATCCTTTATGTTTGTTTCTATATCTAAATCTGAATTTTTATTTTCATTATTAATAATTTTTGGTTTTGGTTTTGGCTTGAGCTTAGGTTTTATTATATCAGTTTTTATTGTTTCAACTTTTTGTTTAATTTCAACAACCTCTTTTTCCTTAATTTGTATATTTTCTTTTTCTTTAATTTCTAAACTTGGTGTTTGTTTAGTTTCCAAAACTGGCTGATCTGGATTTGTTTTTTTTTTAATTTGTGTTTTATTAATTTCTTTATTTTTCTTAACCTCTAATTGATCTGAAGAATTGAATTTATTTTGCTTAGTGATCATTTCCTTATTTTTATTATCCTGTTTTTTTGTTTCCGTTTTTTTTAAATTTGTGTTTTCAGTTACATTTAGGATTTCGATTGGTATTACATTAGGAACATATATTTCTTTAGGAGAAAAAAAATTAGGTAAGCCTACCATGAATAAAAGAATGAATAAGTGTATTATTATAGAAAAAAAAATTCCTGACTTTTGAGGATTTAGATTTTCAAAATAGCTTAATAATTTTGAGTTATTATAACTTATACTATCCATTTATTGTTGAGTAATTAAAGCAACTTTTACATAGCCCGCTGAATTTATTATTGCCATAATCTCCATAATTCTGCCATAAGCTACTACGCGATCTCCTCTAACATAAATTCTTGCTTCAGTATTTTGTTCTGTTATTGCATTTAATCTAGGAATTATGTTTTCAACTTCAACTTTTGATTCTCCTATATAAATATCACCTTCTAAATTAACAGTTATCTCAATTGGATCTTTAATGTCAGTTAATGCTGTTGCCTCAACCTTGGGCAAATCAACCTTTATTCCAACAGTTAATAGAGGTGCTGTAACCATAAAAACAATTAGTAAAACAAGCATAACATCTACAAAAGGTGTAACATTAATTTCACTCATTTGAGTGTATCTTTGCTTCCTGCGTTTGTTTGAATTATTTGAGGTAATCAATTTATTTTTTCTCTAACTGTCTGAAAAAAATTGTTGAAAATTCATCCATAAATGTTTCCAAGGATATGAAGTATTTTGATAAATCATTTGAAATTTTATTGTAAGCAACTACGGCCGGTATAGCTACAAAAAGACCAAGTGCTGTTGCAAATAGAGCCTCTGCAATACCTGGCGCAACTACGGCTAAATTTGTGTTTTGAGCTATTGCAATAGATTTAAAACTATTCATTATACCCCAAACTGTTCCAAATAAACCTATAAACGGTGCAGTTGATCCGGCTGTTGCGAGGAAAGTTAAATTTCTCTCCACATTTTCACTTTCTTTATTAAATACAACTGTCATTGACCTCATCATTCTATCTTTTAAAGAATTAATATCTGAGGTTTCACTTTCAAATTGAGTTTTACTTTTCTTCCACTCCAAAATTGCAGCACAAAATAATTTTGACTTCGGATCTGTCTGATTAAAATTTAAAGTTTCATATAAATCTTCGAACGAATTTCCAGACCAAAATATATCTTCAAATTCTTTTTCTAGTTTTTTTAATTGTCTAATTCTTAAAATTTTTGAAATTATTACGTTCCAGGAATATAAAGATGCTAAAATTAAAATTATAATTACTGATTTAACTACAAGGTCAGCCTGCATAAATAAAGCAAGCATTGAAAAATCTGGAGCTTCTGTCGATAAATTTGCGCTATTAATATCTGCCATAATAATTATTTTTTAATTTTTTCAAGATCACTGCTATGAACCATAACCCAAAACCCTGGTCTATTTTTTTCACATAATGCTATGACTGGTGTCTTACCCTCTTCTTTCGCAAGCTTGGCAGTATCATCCCATAAACTAATTGCTGTATGCTTTGCTCTTAATTTACATTCTATAAATAAGTCTTCATGAATTACATCAGCTCTTGTTACTTTTCCATTACCTCCGCTCAGAGGTGTTCTTTTTCCATTGAAATAATTTGCAACATCTCTTTCTCTTTTTTTCCAAGCTTTATCAGGCATTTATATTCCTTTCATTACGCTGTGAGTGAAGATAGAACATTATCATCCACTTCAAAATTTGATGATACTACTTGAACGTCGTCGTTGTCTTCTAAAACTTCAAGTAATTTAAATAGTTTATCCGCTGCATCTTTTCCAATGTTTATATTATTTTTACTTTTCCAAATTAAATTTGCTGAGATAGTTTGACCATACTTTTTAATTATTTTATCATTAAGTTCATGCAAATCATTTTGATCACAGTATATTGAATATTCTGTATCATTAATTTCATAATCTTCACTATTATTTTCAATAAGAAATTCTAAAAGCTGATCTTCTTTTACTAAACTTTTATCAAGAGTAATATTCCCAAACCTATCAAAACCAAAACTAACACTTCCTGTTTCTCCCAAATTACCTCCATGTTTACTAAAAGAGGATCTAATCTCAGCAGCCGTTCTATTTTTATTATTTGTAAGTGCCTCAACTATTATTGCAATTCCTTCAGGACCATACCCCTCATATCTAACTTCTTCATAATTACTATCAGGATCATTCCCTTGACCTTTTTTAATTGCTCTCTCAATGTTATCTTTTGGCATATTTAGAGACTTTGCTGAAGCAATTGCAGATCTTAATCTTATATTACTTTCGATATCTTCACCTCCAACTTTAACAGCTACAGAAATTTCTCTTCCAAGTCTTGAGAATACTTTAGCTCTTTTTTTATCTTGAGCACCTTTACGATGCATAATATTTTTAAATTTCGAGTGTCCTGCCATTACGAATAGATTTATAAATATTTAATACGATGTTAGTAAAGATATAAAATATTAGATAAATGTGTCTAATATGTGTAAATTATGTCACTTGAAATGGGGTAATATTTTTAGCTAAACCAGTATTATTATCGATATCTATTAATGCTCCACATACAGTAATATTTTCAGTTGCAGGTGTAAATCTACCTTCTGCTCTATATCCCTTTACAAATCCATGTATTGGATTGTTTATATCAAAACCAATTATTGAATTATAATCACCTGACATTCCAACATCAGTTTGATAAGCGGTACCTTTAGGCAAAATAACGCTATCCGCAGTTGGAACATGTGTATGCGTACCTAAAACTGCAGAAACTTTTCCATCAACATAATATCCAAATGCTTTTTTTTCAGATGTCGCTTCACCATGCATATCAATTATTATCCCATCGCATGTACTACCTAACTTCTCTTTTTGAAGAAATTCAATTATACTTTTAAACGGATCATCTAATGATAAATTCATAAATAATCTAAGCATTACTTGCACTACTATAATTTTTTTTCCATTTAAAAGTTCAAGTTTATAATACCCTTTTCCAGGAACACCGTCGGGGTAATTCAAAGCTCTTATTATTTTTGGATTATCTTCAATATAAGATAGCATATCTCTTTGATCCCATGCATGATTCCCAAGTGTAAGTAGATCCAATCCGCTAGAAAATAATTCTTCTGCATCCTTTTTTGAAAGACCATAACCAGAAGTAGCATTCTCTCCATTAGCAATAATCAAATCTGTATTGTATTTAGATTTGAGTGTTGGGATAATTTCTTTAATTTTTTTTCGTGACGCCTTACCGACGATATCACCTATAAAAAGAATTTTCATTGAAAACTATATAAATTTTTTTCAGTAATAACATAATCCACCTTAAAATCAAATTTGTCTATAGGTATGTATTCTAACTTTTGTTCTTCATATGCATACGCTACTGATATGAAACTATGATTAATTTTATTTAAATAAGCAAAAGTCCTATCATAATACCCTCCACCATAACCTAATCTATTACCCTTATGATCAAAAGCTAAACAAGGTACAAAAATTAATTCAGGATTTAAAATTTTATTTTTATTTTGAGGCTCTGATATATTCATATGCCCTTTTACAAAATTTTCTTCACTCTTAAATTGCTTAAAGATTAAGTGACTATTTGTTTTTTCAATTACAGGAAGACATAGAATTTTATTTTTAATAAAGATAAGATTATTAAGCTCTTTAGTATTTAT
>CACONS010000019.1 GCA_902628645.1 uncultured Alphaproteobacteria bacterium
AGCTATGATTTAATTGAACCAAAACACAAAATAGCTTCACCTAGTGGAATAGATGAATTATATCCTGAAGACCTAAAAAATTATAAAATATTTTCAAGAAGAGAATTAAATGAAAATATTTCTGATATAAATAATTTACAAAATAAATGTATTTATGTCTCACGTATAAGTTCAATTCCAGATGATTCTGAAATTAATTCGAAGAATGTTATTTGGACTAGTGGTTTGAGAACATGGAAAAATTTAGCAGAAAGAGGTATTTGGGTTAATGGTACTTCAGATAGTCTTGGTGAAGATTTCGAAAACAATATTAATTCACTCACAAATAATCCTTGGGTAAAATTAACTCATAAGCAATCACCTGAAAGTTCTATAAAAAATAAAATTGAAACCTATCAATTAGAACCTATTGATTTTGAAATAGATATAGAAAAGAAAAAGTATTTTTATTGGATGAGCAGCTCTGCTTTTAAAGCGAGTATAGATAAATATCCTATAATTAAAGAAAAATATCACTTTTGCGGCCCAGGAAATACATACAATGAAATTTATGAAATATTAGGTGATGACAAAAATCTTTTTGTTGAGCTATCTTATGATAGTTGGAAAAAAAAATTACTAAAAGCTTAAAAATGACAAATATTTTATTTCAAAATGCGCTTAAAAGAAATGTTCAAAAAACGCCACCTATTTGGTTTATGAGACAGGCTGGAAGGTACCATTCGCATTATCGTAAACTCAAAGAAAAATATACTTTTGAAGAATTATGTAAAACTCCGGATCTAGCTGCAGAAGTTGCTTTTGGTCCTATACAAGAATTTGACTATGATATTGCAATTTTGTTTAGCGATATTTTATTTGTATTAGAGGGACTTGGTTTAGAATTAAAGTTTGACCCAGGACCAAAATTTAATTCTTATATAAATTCAAAAAACATTAATGATTATAGTAATATTGATCGTGGAATTGAGCATATGCAATTTCAGTTTGAAGCTATAAAAATAACAAAAGAGAAATTGCCAAATAATAAAAGTTTAATTGGATTTGTAGGTGGACCTTGGACATTATCAAAATATGCCTTTGGAAATAATAACTCTGATTTAATTGACACTAAAATGAATTTAGAATTTATTTCAAAAATTCTTTTACCTCTTTTAAAGAAAAATATTCATTTACAATTGGATGCAGGTGTTGAAGTAGTTATGGTTTTTGATAGTTCCTTACATGATTTGGATGAAATAAATTTTCATGAAATTTATTCAAAATTTTTAGAAGAAATTGCAATTTCTTTTCCAAATAAAGTTGGCTATTATTCAAGAGGTAAGAGTTTTTCAGATCTAAATACTATTAACAGTTTCCCCTTTGCTGGTTTTGGCTATGATCACACAATAGATCTAACATCTATGTTTGAAAATCAAAAACATGGTTTTATTCAAGGAAATTTCAATGAACAATTAATGTTAAGTGAAACAGATATATTTTTAAATGATTTAAAAGATTTTATTGAAAAAATGAAATCCATTGAAAATCTTAATGGCTGGATTTGTGGCCTTGGACATGGAATTAATAAAAATACCCCAGAAAAAAATGTTCATTTATTTATAGAAAATATCAGAAAAGAATTTAGCTAATAGATATGGTTAAATATATAGGTGAAAAAAATTATGAGCACGGTAGTAAAGAAAAAATTGGTGTTTTAATTACTAATCTTGGCACCCCAGATGCTCCAAATAAACAAGAACTAAAAGTTTATCTTAATCAATTTTTATCAGATCCAAGAGTAATTGAACTACCTAAAATCCTATGGCAAATTTTATTGAAACTAGTAATTTTGCAAATAAGACCCTCTAAATCAGCAGAAGCATATAAACAAATTTGGACCGATAAAGGTTCTCCACTATTAGAAATAGCAAATAAACAACTAAATAAAATTCAATCATCTTTTTTATCTAAAAATGAAAACATAGTTTTTGAAGTAGGCATGCGTTACGGCAATCCATCAATTCCAGATGCTTTATCAAAACTTCAAAAAAAACAAATAAGAAGATTATTAGTCTTGCCTATGTATCCACAATATTGTGCTGCAACAACAGGTAGTACATTTGATGAGGTAACTAATGTTTTGCAAAAATGGCGTTGGATACCTGAAATGCGTTTTATCAATCAATATTTTGAAGAAAAAAATTATATAGAAGCATTATCAAATTCTATAAAATCATTTTGGAAAAAAAATAAAAAACCACAAAAAATTATTTTTAGCTACCATGGTATCCCAAAAAGATATTTGACTAATGGTGATCCATATCATTGCTTTTGCCTAAAAACTACAAGATTAGTTAAAGAACATTTGGAATTATCAGATGATGAGATTATGACAACTTTCCAAAGTAGATTTGGTAAAGCGGAATGGCTAAAGCCATATACTAGCGAGACTTTAAAAGAATTACCAAAGCAAGGAATTAAAAATATACATATAATATCACCAGGCTTCAGTTCTGATTGTCTTGAAACACTAGAGGAGCTTGAGGAAGAAAATAAAGAATATTTTATGGAATCAGGTGGAGAAAATTACCATTACATACCTTGCTTGAATGATCACGACGATCATATAAACTTTTTTGTTAGCCTTATAAAAAAACATATTCAAGGTTGGCCACTATGATTTCAGATCCAAAATTTAATACTGCAAAAGAATGGTTTGAAAAATTACGAGATAATTTGGTTGAAACTATACAAAACATTGATGAAAAAAAATTTGAAATAAGTAAATGGGATCACAGAAGTGATGGTGGTGGTAAAATGAGTAAAATTAAAGGTAATATCATTGAAAAAGGTGGAGTAAATATATCTACCGTTGCAGGGACATTTAATGAAAATATGAGAGAAGCTATTCCAGGCGCTAAAGAAGATCCAAATTATAATGCAACTGGCATTAGTGTTGTATTACATCCTGTCTCACCAAAAATTCCTTCTATGCATTTTAACACAAGATTTATTAAAACAACTCAGGAATGGTTTGGCGGAGGTATGGATATTACACCTTGTTTAATATTTGAGAATGAGAAAAAATATCATCATGGTTTAGAAGTTTTATGTAATAAATATGATAAATCTTATTATCCTAAATTTAAAAAATGGTGTGATGACTATTTTTTTCTTAAACACAGAAATGAGCCAAGGGGTGTTGGAGGAATATTTTTTGATTACCTTCAAACTGGTGATTGGGGAAAAGATTTTGAATTTGTCCAAGAAGTAGGCAATTATTTTCATAAATTTATTAAAACTACTTTAACTGCTCTTAAGGATGACGAGTGGAGTGAAGAAGAAAAAAAGGTACAATTAATTAAGCGTGGTCGCTATGCTGAGTTCAATTTATTATATGATAGGGGTACCAAATTTGGATTAGAGACAGGAGGTAATATTGATGCCATTCTCATGTCTATGCCTCCAGTTGCTAATTGGGATTAAATTACATTTCATTTATAACTTTGCCAAATTTTTTAACTTCATCCCAATTTGTAAACTCATAACTTTTGGTTACATCAGTTGGCCCCTTAGTAAACCACATTATCAATCTAATAATATATTTATCTAAAAATCTATATGACGGATAATCAACTTTACCAGCAAATACATTTAATTTAGTAGGTTTCCACTTAGTCTCATTTAAAAATTTTTTAACATAAGGGTTAGTTTCAGGAGTGTTTTTATTTTTTTTTCTTGCAACAACGTTTACTGAGAAAAATGCAGTTTTAATCTTATTAAATCTCTCTAAATTTTTTTTAACAAACTCAATCACCCTAGGATTATGCTTACCATATCTAATACTTGCCCCAATAATAACCTTGTCATAATTATTGAGGTTTTCTTCATAAGCCTCTTCAATTGAACAAATCTTAATTTGATCTGTATTATGATTTTTGACTAAAGTATTACAAATAGCAACTGTTTGACCATCGGTAGTTGAGTATATAATTAATGTATTTGACATCTATAAAATTTAATAAATTCACATATAAAGATAGTAGACAATCTTTAAAAATAAAATTTAAAAACTAATTTATTATTATGTCACAAAAAGAATTTAAATTTATTGGACTAAATATGGAGTCTATTTCTATAATTTACGGAATATTTCTTATTATTTGGGGGTTGACCATAAATTCTTTAAGTTCAACTAACTCTATTACATCCTTTATACCTTCATTTCTTGGTATGCCCGTTTTATTTTTTGCAATACTTGCTTTAATATATCCATCAAAGAAAAAATTATTAATGCACATAGTAGTTCTTTTTGGATTATTAATCGCAATTGGCGGACTTGATGTTTTAAGAAGTATCATTTCTGGTAATTTTTTAGTTCTTTTTTGGGCTGATTTATCAAAATTAATGATGCTTTTAACAGGTTGTTTTTTTACATTTCTTTGTGTTCAGTCATTTAGATTTGCAAGAAGTTTAAGATAGTTATTTTTTTGTTATTATTTTTGTCTTTCTCCCTGGATTGCAAATTTTGCATATTTCACATTCTAAACCATAACAACTTCTAGCCTGACAAAATTCTCTTCCATAAAATATTATTTGTAAATGAAGTTTATTCCAAGATTTTTTTGGAAATAAATCTTTTAAATCTTTTTCTGTTTGAACGACATTTTTACCATTTGTTAAACCCCAGCGTTGAGATAAACGATGAATGTGTGTATCAACTGGAAATGCTGGGTGACCAAATCCTTGAGACATAACTACACTTGCAGTTTTGTGACCAACACCTGGTAACTTTTCTAATTCCTCAAAACTTTCTGGAACTTTCCCTTTAAATTTTTTTACAAGTATTCTTGATAGCTCAAATATTGCTTTAGATTTTTGAGGTGCTAATCCACATGGACGAATAATATTATAAATTGTTTTTTTTGGTACCTTTGTCATCTTGATAGCTGTGTTTGCTTTTTTAAAAAGCGATGGTGTAACTTGGTTAACTCTTTCATCCGTACATTGTGCGCTAAGAAGAACAGCCACAACTAATTCAAATTTATTTTTGTGTTTTAGTGGAATAGGTACTTTTCTATATATACGATTGAGTATTCTAGAGACCTCTTTAGCCTTTTCTATTCTTTTCACTGTTTAGAGCCCCCTTCAAGAGTTAGGTATTAAGTAATACTAATAATTATGACAAAATATAGCACTTATTAATACTAATAATATTGAATATTTCCATTGAAGTAGTAAGGGTCTATCATCAAATTTCTATGGAGGAAATAATATGAAAAAGACTTTAAGCATAGTTTTGTCTTTGCTTTTCATGGGTATTTTTTCACCAGCATTTGCAAATAGTATTAAATGGTCAATGCCAGGTGATTCATTAACCCTTGATCCGCACGCTCAAAACGAAGGACCAACACACATGGTTTCACGTCAAGTATATGAAGGTTTAGTAACTCCAGGTATCAATATGGAAATACTTCCTCAGCTTGCTGAGTCATGGGAAACAACTGCTGCTGATACTTGGGTATTTAACATTCGTAAGGGTGTAAAGTTCCATGACGGATCAGATCTAACTGCTAGTGACATTGCTTTTAGTATCAACAGAGCAAAAACTGCTCCATCTGATATGGTAGATTTAATTAAAAGTATTAAATCAGCATCAGCTTTAGATGATCACACAGTTCAAGTTGTTACTGATGGACCAAATCCAATTCTTTTAAACCAACTAACTCAGATATTTGTAATGTCTGAAGATTGGGCAAAAGCAAATGATTGTGAAGTTTCATACAACTGGGATGCAGGTGAAACATCTTATTGTGCTTCTAATGCAAATGGAACTGGGCCTTTCAAAATTACTTTTAGAGAACAGGACGTAAGAACTGTTTTTGAAAAAAATAATGATTGGTGGGGTGATGATAGCACTTTCAATGTAGATACTATTGAGCTACTTCCAATTGCAAATGATGCAACAAGAGTTGCAGCACTTCTTTCTGGAGAAATTGACTATACAAACGTTGTTCCAGTTCAAGATATTGAGAGAATCAAATCTTCTGCTGGACATGGTGTAAAAATGACTCCTCAAAATAGAACAATATTTTTTGGTATGGATCAAGGTTCTGCTGAATTAAATTCATCTAATATCAAAGGTAAAAATCCTTTTGCAGATAAAAGAGTTCGTTTAGCTATGTACCATGCTTTAGATATGGAAGCTATTAAGGATAAGGTAATGAGAGGACAAAGTGTTCCTGCAGGAATTATCACTGCTCCTGGTGTAAATGGTCATACAGCTGCACGTGATGAAAGATTACCTTATGATCCAGAGTTATCAAAAAAACTATTAGCAGAAGCTGGTTATCCAGATGGCTTTGAAGTAACTTTAGATTGTCCAAATGATCGTTACATAAACGATGAAGCAATCTGTGTTGCTGCAATTGGCATGTTTGCTAAAATTGGAGTTGATGTAACTCTTGATGCAAAAACCAAAAGTCAACACTTCTCAGAAGTTAAAGAAGGTGACGCAAATGGTATGACTAGTGATATGTACATGTTAGGTTGGGGTGTTCCAACTTTTGACAGTCATTACGTATACTCATACTTATTTGATAGCGCTGGAAGCTGGAACAAAGTTAATTTCAGCAATGCTAGAGTTGACGAATTAGTAGCTGCAATGGGTGTGGAAACTGACTTAGATAAAAGAAATGCTATGATCGCAGAAGCTTGGGATATTACTCAAGATGATGTAACATATCTTCCTTTGCATCACCAAGTTGTTAACCAAGCATCAAAAAGTAATGTCGATGTTCCAATTAGAATGAACAACGAGCCATTATTTAGATTTGCTAACGTAAACTAATAAATATCTATTTTCTGGCCAGTTTACTGGCCAGAAACAATCCATGTACAGCTATTTCTTTAAAAGACTCATTCAATCTATTCTTGTAATGATTGTTGTAGCTTTTGTTTCATTTTCTTTATTTAATTTTGTAGGCGATCCAGTAAATAGTATGACTGGAGAAGATGCTTCAGATGAAAGACGAGCTGAAGTTAGAGAAGTATTAGGTTTAAATGATCCTGTCTATGTTCAATTTTCTCGTTTTTTAGGTAATGTAATTCAAGGAGATTTTGGAATATCATACCAATTAAAAAGAGAAGTATCAGATTTAATTGCAGAAAGAATGCCTGCAACTTTAGAATTAGTTTTTGTTTCCGCATTAATTGCTATTATCAGTGGAGTTATCTTGGGTGTATATACTGGTATTCATAGAGACAGTTTTATTTCTAATATTATTCTTGTGATTTCTCTAGCTGGGGTATCTCTACCAACGTTTATAATAGGAATAATGTTAATTTATTTGTTTTCAGTAATCTTAGGAGTTCTCCCATCTTTTGGTAGAGGTGAAGTCACACAATTAGGTTTTTGGACTACAGGATTTTTAACTACTTCTGGTTTAAAAGCACTGATACTCCCATCTGTTACACTAAGTTTATTTCAAATGACTTATGTTATTAGATTAGTTCGAGCTGAAATGATGGAAATTTTACAAACAGATTATATTAAATTTGCAAAAGCAAGAGGTATAAAAAGGAGTGTTATTAATTATAAGCATGCACTCAAAAATGGATTAATTCCAGTTATTACTATTACAGGTATTAACATCGGAACTTTAATTGCTTTTTCAATTATTACAGAAACAGTTTTTCAATGGCCTGGCATGGGGTCATTGTTTATCAAAGCAGTATACTTTGTCGATATTCCAATTATGTCAGCATACATGATTATGGTAGCTTTTATATTTGTTATGATAAATTTTATTGTAGATATCACATACTATTTTATTGATCCTAGAATTAGACTTAAGGAAGAGGGTAGTTAGAAATGCTACTTAAAACGTATAATAAAATATATGATACTGATATTGGTTACAGTTTTTTTAATTCTAAATTAGCAGTAATTTCTTCAACAATATTTTTTATTATACTTTTTTGTTCTGTATTTGCTGGGATAGTTGCTCCTTATAATCCTTTTGATCCAGCATCAGTTTCTTTGATGGATGCCTTTACCCCACCAGTATGGTCGGAGGGAGGAAGTTTTAGCTTTATTTTAGGTACTGATCAGCAGGGAAGAGATATGTTCTCAACGATGATTTATGGCTCAAGAATTTCACTTATCGTTGGTTTTGCATCTATAATTTTTGCTATGATACTTGGAGTATTCCTTGGAATAACAGCTGGATATATTGGCGGTAGATATGAAATTATTGTAATGCGCCTTACAGATGTACAGTTAACTATTCCAAGTATTTTAATGGCTTTACTTGTTGACGGAATTGCAAGGGCAATTATCTCACAATCAATGCATGATGAAATGGCAATTTATGTTTTGATTTTTGCCATTGGTATTTCTGAATGGCCTCAGTTTGCAAGAGTATCAAGAGCATCAACTTTAGTAGAAAAAAATAAAGAGTACGTCTCAGCTTCAAGAATTATTGGATTATCAAATATATTAATTATGTTTAAGCATATTTTACCAAATATACTTCGGCCCATCTTAGTAATTGCTACAATTGGATTAGCACTTGCAATTATTACAGAGTCCACCTTAAGTTTTTTAGGTGTTGGAGTTCCACCAACAACACCCTCTCTAGGTACTTTAATAAGGTTTGGAAATAATTTTTTATTTTCAGGTGAGTGGTGGATTACTTTTTTTCCAGCAATTTTTTTAATTGTATTAGCGTTATCGATAAATTTACTAGGAGATTGGATGAGAGATGCTTTAAATCCAAAATTAAAAAAGAGATGAGTTTTTTAGAAGTTAAAAATTTAAATATAAGTTATCCAACAAGAAAGGAAACTATTGTTGCAAGTAAAAATGTAGAATTTTTTTTAGAAAGAGGAGAAATATTGGGAATTGTCGGTGAGTCTGGATCTGGAAAATCTACAATTGCAAATGCGATAATTAACTTGATTGATCCCCCAGGTGAAATCACAGATGGCTCAATCAAAATAGACAATATTGAATTAAGAAGTAATGAAGAAATAATTCAAAATATAAGAGGAAAAAAAATAGGATTTGTTTTTCAAGACCCTCAAACTTCATTAAACCCTCTATTTAAAATAAAAGATCAATTGATTGAAACTATTCAGGCTCATTTAAATTTAAGTTATCAAGATTCACTTAAAAAATCAATTCAACTACTTAAAGAGGTTGGAATAGAGAACGCTGAAAAAAGAATTGAAGACTATCCACACCAATTTAGTGGCGGTATGCGTCAAAGAGTTGTTATAGCTCTAGCGATAAGTTGTGAGCCTGACCTAATAATTGCAGATGAACCAACAACAGCTTTAGATGTCAGTATTCAATATCAAATATTAGAACTACTGAAAGATCTTACAAAGAAAAGAAATCTTGGAGTTATAATTATTACCCATGATATGGGCGTGATAGCAGAGACGACTAATAAAGTTATTGTCATGAGATACGGACACATTGTTGAACAAGGTGAGACTAAAGAATTATTAACAAATCCAAAATCAACAGAGGCAAAAAGCTTAGTAATTTCAGTTCCACCAACAAATAAGAAAATTGATAGATTTAAATTGATTAGCCCTGATGGTAAGGAAATAACATCTAGCTCCAAGGATTTGACTAAAAATATTATTAAAACTTGGGGAATAAGGGAAAATAAAAATCAAAAATTATTAAAACTTGAGGAAGTGACAAAAATTTTTGATGATAATTCTTTAGGTAGTGGTTTTTCATTTATTTCTAATAAAAGTTCGAATGATAAAATAGTTAAAGCTGTCGACAATGTATCTTTTGAATTATTCGAAGGTGAGACACTTGGATTAGTTGGAGAGTCTGGTTCAGGCAAATCAACTATTGCAAAAATTATTACTGGATTAATTAGTCCCAACAAAGGTGGCTTAATTTATAATAATGAACCTCTATATAATTCTAATAAAAAATATCAAATTCATAATAGTAGGGGGCAAATTCAAATGATCTTTCAAGATCCTTACTCATCTCTAAATCCTCGTTTCAAAGTTAAGGATATTATTGCAGAACCAATTAAATTTTTTCAAAAAAATATTAGCAATAATGAACTTTTACAAAATGTTTATGACCTAATAGATATTGTTGGAATGACCAGACAATCTCTAGATCGATACCCACATGAATTCTCAGGAGGGCAAAGGCAGAGAATTTCTATTGCTCGTGCCTTGGCAACAAGACCAAGATTATTAATATGTGATGAACCAACATCTGCATTGGATGTTAGTATACAGGCACAAATTTTAAATTTGTTGAAAGATATACAGGATGAACTTCATCTCACTATGTTATTTATTAGCCATGATCTACCTGTAATTCGCCAAATGTGTAACCGAATAATTGTACTAAAAAATGGTGCTGTTTGCGAAACAAAAGATACAGAGGAATTATTTAATAATCCTGAGCATGAATATACGAAGGAATTAATTAGACTTATGCCTAAAATTGAATCAATAATTTAACTAATTAATAATAGGTAAATTTTCAGGAGTTCTAGTACTTAAAAGTTTATAGCCATTTTCAGTAATTAATAAATTTTCCTCTTGTACTAATATTTTATCATCGTCCATTTCAATTGATGGCTCAAGTGTTATAATCATATTTTTTTCTAGTAATGTTTTGTCATTTTTCATAATACTTGGCGGCTCTGTTAGTTGTAAGCCTAAACCATGACCCATCCTTCCAACTGATACGCTGTTAGTTATTAAACTTTGAGATAATTTAGAATATATTTCTGAACAACTAGTTCCCGGTTTTATAATTTCTAAAGTTCTCTCAGTTGCTTCCCACAATTTATTATACGCATTTAGAGTTTGCTTGTGAATTCTTCCAAAACCAAAATTTCTATCAAAATCTGAAAAATAACCATTTAAAGTTGCACCGGTATCAATAATCAGAATATCACCATCTTTAGTTACCCTATCTGTTGGGTTACAGATAATCTGATTATAACCATTAAGACCCGAAGCACACGCCATGTATTGAATATAATCAGCACCATTATCAATTAATTCTCTCTTAAATGTTGATGCAATTTGTTTTTCATTCATTCCTAAATTAATTTTTTCAGAAAAATTATCAAACACCTTACTTGTAATAGAACAAATTTCTTTAATATTATTGATCTCTATTTCAGATTTTATTTTTCTTATACTCCAAAGTATTTTACTAACATCAACAAAAT
>CACONS010000020.1 GCA_902628645.1 uncultured Alphaproteobacteria bacterium
CAACATTTTTTCTTGTATTTATTGTTTCATACTTTGCTGCATCATACCAATTTTGATAGCCATAACTATACTCATATTCTGGTTTCTTACCATTTAGAGCATACCACATTGGTCTTTCGAAACCCGCCACTTGACCAAAACATGCTCCTTTTATTTTTAAATCATCATGAAAAGGAAGCAGTTTAATATTTCTTGAGGATTTATGTTGTTTATAAGGCCAGTGCATTGCATATAAATCTCCTAATGATTCAGTAACTCTTTCAGTTATAAATTTTGTCTCAGAGTGAAATTTTTCAAATCTTGAAATATCTAAGGAGTAAAGATCATCATTAACCTCGCCGTTCATCATCCATTCTGCAGTTACTTTACCTGCACCGCCAGCACTCTGAATACCAATACTATTAAATCCACAACAAACATAAAAGTTTTTTACTTCTGGTGTTTCTCCTAAAAGATAATTTGTGTCTGGAGTAAAAGCTTCAGGACCGTTAAAAAATTTTCTTATACCTACATTTTCAAGGGCTGGTATTCTTTTCATAGCATTTTTTAAATGTGGTTCAAAATGATCAAAATCTTCAGGTAGTTCTCCAAAAGAAAAATCATTGGGCACTTTATATGTATCAGTAAATGCAGGTTTAGCTTTAGGCTCAAAAATTCCTACTAAAATTTTTCCAGCATCCTCTTTTAGATATAAGCAATTATTGTAATCTCTTAGAACTGGAAGTGATTTAGAAATTTCTTTTAATGGCTCACTTAATATATAAAAATGTTCATTTGGATATAGCGGTATACTTACATTAATATCATTCGCTATCTGCCTTGACCACATTCCAGATGCTAAAACAATATACTCACATTTAATTTTTCCATGTGTTGTATCTACACCTTCTATTGATCCATTTTTAGTAAGGATTTTATTTACTGGGCAATGTTCAAAAATTTTTGCACCGTGCATTTTTGCAGATTTTGCAAGAACATGTGTTATACCAACAGGATCTGCTTGACCATCTTTTGGAATAAAAATTCCTCCAACAACATCATCAGTATTTATAAGAGAATAAATATCCTTAATCTGATTTTTTTCTAATTCATTAACTTCTATATTAAATCTTTGAGCAAAAGTAGCTTGCCTTTTTAATTCCTCTAATCGATCATTAGTTGTTGCAATAGTTAAAGAGCCGTTTTGCTTTAAACCTGTTGCCAATCCTGTTTCTTTTTCCAGGTCTTTATATAAATTTAACGAATAATTTCTAAGTTTTGTAATGGTTGCTGATGCACCTATCTGACCAATCAGTCCTGCTGCATGCCAAGTAGTTCCAGAAGTTAATTGATCTCTTTCTAGCAAGATCACATCTTTCCATCCAAATTTTGCTAAATGATAAGCTACAGAACATCCAGCTATACCACCACCTATTACAACTACTTTAGCAGAAGTGGGAATTTTATTACTCATTTGTAATATTATAGATAAAGATTTTCAGTATGAGTTTCAAAATAAAAATCTAGATCTTCTATATTTATTTCATCTATTGTTGATGGTTCCCAAATAGGATTATGATCTTTTGAAATTAGCACAGAATTTACACCATTATCAAAGTCATTACGGTATACTATTTTTTGACTTAATTGAAATTCAGTTTCTAAACAATCTTTTAACGATTTACCTTTTGCATCATCTATAAGTTTAGTGCTTATAGCAAGACTCATTGGACATTTAACTAAAAGAATATCTAAAATTTTTTTTGAAAATTCTGAATTATGATTTTTTAAATTT
The DNA here is from genome assembly GCA_902628645.1 of uncultured Alphaproteobacteria bacterium. GTDB lineage: Bacteria > Pseudomonadota > Alphaproteobacteria > HIMB59 > CACPNW01. The sequence goes on from CACONS010000020.1 coordinate 1,775, forward strand.
GATATGATTGTTTGAATATTTCCATTGAATAGCTCATTTATTAAATTCATATTTTTAATTAGATATGTATCATTCTCTACTTCAAAATTATCGTGTAAAATTTCTCCTCTTGTAATAAATTTTTCTTTAACATCTTCTATTTTATTACTTTTAAAGTAGTGAGTTGCTAATCCGAAAAAAATCAATTCATTTAATCCTAAAACCTCACCCGTTAAACCAATATACTTACCAATATTACCTGGAAGATTTGATAAAAAATAACTTCCACCAACATCTGGAAAAAAACCAATGGCAGATTCTGGCATTGCAAATTTTGAATTGTCTGTTGCCAATCTGTGATCACCATAGATTGATAAACCAACCCCGCCTCCCATCACTACACCATTCCAAACTGAAAGAAATTCTTTACTAAATTGGCTTATTAAATAATTAAGCTTATACTCAATTTTAAAAAAATCATGTTTTAAAGAGTTTTCTTTTCCAGCAAGAACAAGAGATTTTACATCACCCCCTGCACAAAAATGTTTACCTTCTCCAACTAACAATAATCTTAAGATATTATCTTTTTCTTCCCATTCTAATAATTTGTCATGGAATTTTTTTGCCATTTCTAAATTGAGAGCGTTTAAAGCTTTAGGACGATTTAGTTTAATGATTCCAGTTTGGTTAGTTTCTGAAAATATAATATCCATTAATTCTTTTTAAACTGCAAAACTTTATTAGAAAGCCCCACTTCTTTTGCCTTTAATCTATTGATTTCATCTCGTAATCTAGCTGCATCTTCAAATTCAAGTTTTGAAGCAAATTCATTCATTTTTTTCTCTAAATTTTTAATATGTTTATCAAGATCCTTTCCAACTAATTCTTTAGCATTATCAATTTCAACTGTAACATGATCTTGTTCAGCTGTGTTCTCAATTATTTCTTGAATATTCTTTTTAATACTGATTGGCGTAATTTTATTTATTTTATTATATTCTAGTTGTTTTGTTCGCCTTCTATCTGTCTCTTCGATTGCTTCTTTCATACTAGTGGTAATGTTATCAGCATACATTAAGACTTTACTTTCAACATTTCTTGCAGCTCTACCAATAGTCTGAATTAAACTAGTTCTTGAACGTAGGTAACCTTCCTTATCAGCATCTAATATAGCCATTAAAGCACATTCAGGAATATCTAAACCTTCTCTAAGAAGGTTTATTCCAACTAAAACATTAAAAACTCCTAATCTTAGATCTCTAATAATTTCTATTCTTTCTAATGTATCAATATCAGAGTGAAGATACCGTACTTTTAATCCTTCTTCATTAATATATTCAGTAAGATCTTCGGCCATTTTCTTTGTAAGTGTTGTGATTAGAACACGATGACCTTTATCTATAGTCTTTTTACATTCATCAATTAAGTTATCAATTTGATGTTTTGTTGGTCTTATCTCAATAGGTGGATCAATTAAACCTGTTGGTCTAATTACTTGTTCAACAAAGGTGCCTCCTGTTTTTTCAAGTTCATAATCTCCTGGTGTTGCGCTTACAAATATAGTTTGTGGACGCATTGCGTCCCATTCCTCTCTTTTTAAAGGTCTGTTATCAACACAACTTGGTAGTCTAAAACCATATTGAGCTAAAGTTGATTTTCTAGAAAAATCACCTTTGTACATTCCTGCTATTTGACCACATGTCTGATGGCTTTCATCTATAAACAATAAAGAGTCTTCTGGAATATATTCATAAAGTGTAGGAGGAGGCTCCCCCGGCTGTCTTCCTGACAAATATCTAGAATAATTTTCAATACCACTGCAACTTCCAGTAGTTTCCATCATTTCTAAGTCAAATGTAGTTCTCTCATCTAGCCTTTGTCTTTCTAAGTATTTTTTTTCTTTTTCAAAAATTTCTAATTGTTTTTTTAGGTCACTCTTAATCATAGTAATTGCTTTTTTTATAGTTGGCTTTGGTGTTACATAATGTGAGTTTGCAAAGATTCTTATTTGTTCAAGTTCTCCAAGTTTCTCTCCAGTTAGTGGGTCTACTTGCGTTATACTCTCTATATCATCTCCAAACATAGAAATTTTCCAAGAAATATCTTCATAGTGAGAAGGGAAAATTTCCAAAATATCTCCCTTAGCCCTAAAGCTACCTCTTCTAAAGTCCATGTCACGACGTTTGTATAAAAGTTCTACCAACTTTCTGATAATAATCTCTCTACTTATTGATTGATTTTTATCTAAAGTAAAAGACATTGAAGAATAAGCATCAACTGATCCAATACCATAAATACAAGAAACTGACGCTACTATGATTGTATCTCTTCTTTCCACCAAAGATCTAGTAGCTGAATGCCTTAGACGATCAATTTGTTCGTTTATTGAAGATTCTTTTTCAATATATGTATCAGTTCTTGGCACATATGCTTCTGGAGTATAATAATCATAATAACTAACAAAATATTCAACAGCATTATTGGGAAACAAATTTTTCATTTCGCCATAAAGTTGTGCTGCTAATGTTTTATTTGGTGCCATTATTAAAGTAGGTTTCTGTACTTTTTCAATTACTTTAGCCATCGTAAAGGTCTTACCTGATCCAGTGACACCTAAAAGAACTTGTTCTTGTTCTCCTTCATTTAGACTTTTAACAATACTTTTAATTGCTTCAGGTTGATCACCACTTGGATTAAAATCACTGACAATTTTAAAAGGTGTTGTGATTTCGGGAGAGAGACGATGTTTTTTTTCTGCTTTAATCATTAATTTTAATATAATTATTTAAATAATTGTACTTTTCTAAAAAACTACCATCTGTTGTTATTGTTCCATTTAATATTCTTCCATCATCTTCTTTTAATAAAAAAGGAAGAACTTCTTTGATAATACCTTCACTAAATTCTGTACTTGAGTCCCGTGGCAATTCAGATGGTAAATTATCAACTGCCATAACAGCAATTCCATCATTATTTTCGTCTATTTCTTTTAAATTATATCTTTCAATCCAATAATTTGGTTTCTCAATTGTTGTTGATCGTATTGTAGTTGGGACAGAACCATTAATATCACAAGTAATATCGCCAACAATTTTTAGATTTTGTAAAACTTTTAAGTCTTCATTCTCAAATATTTTTGGAGAAGATGGGTCCCAGTAATGTGCACTTATAAGTATATTAGTTTCTTTTAAATATTGTAACGCAGAACTCGAATAATCTTGAGGATTATCAATAAAATGCTCAAGGTTAAAATTAGTGGAAGAATTATTTGTAACATAATCTCTAGTTTCCAAATTACAAAAAATAGGTTGATCAAATTTTTTTTCCAAAAAGTCTTTTTTTGATACTGCTTTAATGTTTGTTTGATTCAAAAGTTCAATTACTCCTTTTGCAACTCTACCATCACCAGTAACTAGAATTTTAGTTTTAGGAAAATATAAGTTTTTTAAATTTAGTACTAATCTTTTGTAATCATTAATTTTATAGGCACTAGCAAGAGATTGTTTTCCAAGAACTTTAAGAAATAAATTTAAGGTATTATAACAACCAACAATACCTGCAAATCTTCCAAAACCTAAACACCTATTACCATTTTTACTTCTGATATTTTCATAATCAATCAATGTAATTTTTTTATTTAAAATTGATAAGAGTAAGTCTTTCTTATTTTTTTCAATATTTTTTTGTTGTTTATTAATTTTAAAGGTGTGAGAAAAAAAAAGATATGTCCTATTATTAATTAAAATATTTGAATCAATTTCTTTAACTCCAAATATTATTGAGCATTCATTTAAATTATCATTAATTTTAGCGCCAGATAATTTATATTCTTCATCAGAAAAACATCTATCATTTGATGGCTGAATAATGAAATTAATATTTGGATTACTTTCTTTATATTTTTTAATATGTTCTGGGACTAGAGGAGTCCTATTTTCATCATTTCTAGACTCTCTAACAATACCAATATTGGTTAATTGATTATCCATTTTCTTGTTGGATATTAATTTTATAATCTTTTAAAATTTTAAAAAAATACATTATATCTTCTGTTTTATGTGGTGCAGTTTTAACACCAGACTCAATTTTATTATCCATAATTAGATCAATCGCAGCTGATAAAGTAATAGATACAAGTTTACCCATTGCGGTATTTTCACCACTTCCTTTTTCATCTAGAAAATAAGAACTATCAAAAATTTTATTATCATTTTCAAAAGCTTTAAGTTTTACAGAAAGTACAACGCGATCTTCTTCCTCAGATAGATATTTATTATTTTTTAATAATTCTTCACTTTTTTCATTGATCTCAGCTTCTATATTATCCGATCTTTTTTCAAGCATCGAAAAAATATCTTGCCATGCCTCTTTCCAACCATCAAGTCGCAAAGTTCCTCTTACGAACTCTTTGACTGTCCACTTTTCATCAAACAAGTATTCACTTACATATGGTGTTGAATCTCTGTTTGGATAAGCTTCAAAATTTTCATCAGATATTGAATAAGAACTAATAGATTTGTAAGGAGTTACAGTATTTACTTTTCCTTTTGTTATATATTTTGCATCATTGTTTAAGGCTTTGATTACTCCAGCTGGAGACCAACTAAATTTATATTTAAAATCATTTGGAATTGCTGGAAAACCGCCACAATATGATTCATAAACCACTTCTGTTTTTTCAGTCGAGATTTTTTTAAGATCACTGACAAGTAAATGGGAAAAAAAATGGTCGATACCTGGATCTAAACCAACTTCATTGATAAATACTAAATTTTCTTTTTTAACATCTGTATTTAGTACATTTATTTCTGGATTAAGATAACTTGTAGAAGCAAAATGACATTTATATTTTAAACACAGCTCAGCTATTTCTAAATGTTTGTTTGCTGGTAATTGAGAAATAACAATATCACCTGGATTTGTTTCGTTGAATAATACATTAACATCAAACTGTTTAGCGTTCACATTGTTTTTATCTACATGGTCAATACTCTTTATAGCCTTATCCAAGGTTCTGTTCCATACTGTAAAATTATCTAAATTTTTAGCTAATCTTCTAATTCCTGGTATAGAAGAAAGTCCAGTTCCTATCCAATGTACATGTTTCATAGTCTTATTTACTTTTATATTAAATTGTTTACTACATTAATGAAACTTAAAATACGGAAATTTATTTGACTTCAATAGTATTTATTTTTTTATTAACAGGTCTAGTCTCTGGTTTTATTGCAGGATTATTAGGAGTTGGAGGTGGAATAATAATTGTACCTGTAACTTACTTTATTTTACTTAATCTTGGTTACAGCTCTGAAATTGTGATGCATGTTGCTGTAGCATCTTCTCTTGGTGTAATTTGTTTTACTTCAATTTCCTCCATAAGATCCCATGTAAAACTTAAAAATACAAATTTAATAATTGTAAAAAAATGGGCAATAGGAATAATAATAGGTTCAATTGTAGGCTCAATTGCAGCGAGTTCTATTTCAGGGCAGAGTTTAGTAATTCTTTTTGTAATACTAGCATTTTTGATTTCATTAAATATGTTGTTTCAACAAAGCCCAATAATTGTAAGTAACGATATACCATCATCTAATTTAATTAACTTTGCAATAAGCTCTGCTATTGGTTTTTTATCTGCAACAATTGGTATTGGTGGTGGTAGTTTTAGTGTTCCAACTTTAACAATGTTTTCAAAAAAGATTCATGAAGCAGTTGGAACCTCTGCTGTTTTTGGTTTTTTAATTGCTTTTCCAGGAACACTTACATTTATGTATACTGGGTCAAATATAAATGAACTTCCTATTTATTCTCTTGGTTACGTAAATATTATAATAGTTTTTTTTATATCGCTAACTAGTATATTTACTGCTGGAATTGGTGCAAAAGTTTCATCAAATATAGATAAGTTAGTATTAAGAAAGATTTTTGCTATTTTTTTGTTGTTAACTTGTGCTAGTCTAATTATTGAACATTTTATAATTTAAATGAATTTTGTTGCAGATAGACTAAGTAAAATAAAACCTTCAATGACTGTAGGTATAAATGTCAAAGCCAAAGCTTTGAAGGACGAGGGTAAGGATGTAATTGTTCTTGCAGCAGGTGAGCCAGATTTTAATACACCAAAAAATATAAGAGATGCCGCTAGCAAAGCGATGGAAGAGGGTAAAACAAAATATGTACCAGGTAAAGGTACACCAGAATTACAAAAAGCAATTCAGAAAAAATTTAGAGAAGATAATAATATAGAATATCAATTAGATGAAATCATATGCGGTGTTGGAGGAAAACACATTATCTATAATGCTATGATGGCAACAATTAATCCAGGAGATGAGGTCATTATAACAGCTCCTTTTTGGGTAAGTTATCCAGATATTGTTTTATTAGCAGAAGGGACACCTGTGATAGTTGAGTGTCCTCAATCACAAAATTTTAAAATTACTCCAGAACAATTAGAAAAAAATATAAACCCTAAAACAAAATGGTTAATGTTGAATAGTCCTAGTAATCCAACTGGATCAGTTTATTCAAAAAAAGAGCTAGAAGACTTAGCACTTATCTTAAAAAAGTATCCTAATGTTCTTATAATGTGTGATGATATATACGAAAAAATTGTTTACGATGGGGTAGAGTTTCACACTCTTGCTTCTATTGAACCTTCACTGAAAGATAGATGTCTGACACTAAACGGTGTTTCAAAATCATATTGCATGACAGGATGGAGACTTGGATATTGTGGAGCTCCAAAAGAGATTATTGCTGCAATGAACAAAATACAATCGCAAAGCACAACATCAACTTCTTCAATCACAATGGCCGCTGCAGTTGAAGCTATTAGTGGTCCGCAGGATTTTATACATGAGCATAATAAAAAATTTTTAAAACGCAGAGATTTAGTATTGAACAAATTAAATGATATTGATGGAATTACATGTCAAAAACCAGAAGGAGCTTTCTACGTTTATCCAAATTGTGAGGGCATAATAGGAAAAAAGATACCAAATGGAAAACATATCTCCAATGATGAAGATTTCATGACATATCTTTTAGAAGATCAAGGTGTAGCAGGAGTTCATGGTGCAGCATTTGGGTTATCGCCTTATTTTAGATTATCTTATGCAACTAGTGATGCAATTCTAGAAGATGCCTGCAACAGAATAAAAAAAGCTTGTAATAAGCTTACTTAAGATCTTTATCAGCAATTATTTCAGCTAATCTAAGTAGATTAGTAGTGCCAGCACTTCCAAATGGAACACCAGCCGAAATAACCACATTATCTCCTGGTTTTACTAATTTTTTATTTTTAGCAATTGAACATGCAATATTAACCATATCTTGTGCATTTTGAGCATCTTCTTGTGTATGGCAGGAGTTTACTCCCCAATATAATTGCATTTTTCTTGTAGTGTTAATATTTGGAGATAAACCAACAATTTGAACTGGTGCTCTTTCCCTTGCCATTCTAGTCGTTGTTCTTCCACTTACAGAAAATGTAATTATTGCTTTTGCATCAGATTTTTTTGCAATTGAGTAAGCTGCTAAAGTTATTGCATCTGTATTATCAACATCTTCAACATTTTCTTGTATAATTCGTAAGTCGTAATTATTTTTATCATTTTCAACATTTTCTATTATTTTATTCATAGTTCTTACTACTTCTAATGGATGAGCTCCAACGGCAGATTCACCAGATAACATTACAGCATCTGTTCCGTCATAAATAGCATTAGCAACATCAGATGCTTCTGCTCTAGTTGGCACAAGATTTTCAATCATACTTTCAAGCATTTGTGTAGCAACGACAACTGGTTTTCCAAAGTGCCTACATCTTTTTATAATATTTTTTTGAACTATAGGAACTTGTTCTGTTGGCATTTCAACACCTAAATCACCTCTAGCTATCATAATACCATCTGCAGCATTTATAATATCATCAATATTTTTTACTGCTGAAGGTTTTTCAATTTTTGCCATTACGAGTGCTTTATTTTTAATTATTTTTTTTAGTTTTTGAATATCCTCTGCTTGTTGTACGAAAGAAAGTGCAACCCAATCAACTCCCATATCTAAAGCTTTCATAAGATCAGATTTATCTTTTTTGGTAAGTGCGTCTATAGGAAGAATTACATCAGGTATATTGACACCTTTATTATTTGAGATTTCAGCATCATTTAAAACTTCTGTAATTAAACTATCTTTTTTTTGTTCAACAACTTGTAATCTAATCCTTCCATCATTTACTAATAAAATAGAATTAGGTGTTAAAAAATCATATATTTCTTCATGGGGAAAGTTAACCCTATTATTATCTCCGGGTTCAGTTGAAAGATCTAGTATAAAATTTTGACCTTTAACTAAATTTTCTTTTGTATTCTTAAATGTACCCACTCTTAACTTGGGCCCTTGTAAGTCAGCTAATATGCATGATGCATGATTATATTTTTCTTCAAGAGATCTAATAGTTTCATAATTTTTTCTATGAGTTTCTAAATCACCATGTGAAAAATTTAATCTAAAAACATCACATCCAGTCACAAATAAATCTTCTATTATTTTTTTATCTGATGATGCAGGTCCTAAGGTAGCTAAGATTTTAGCTTTTCTGTTACGTTTCATTAATTATTATATATATATCACAAAAAAAGATTTATATAATTTATTTACGTAATATGACTAAAAACTTTGATAGAGATTTACTTGCTGATGTTGCAGAAAGATTGATTCATCATCTAAAAAATAGAACAGATGTACAAAATATTGATTTAATGAATTTGTCAGGTTTTTGCAGAAACTGTCTTTCAAAATGGTATGTTAGTG
>CACONS010000021.1 GCA_902628645.1 uncultured Alphaproteobacteria bacterium
CATCTTTTTTTGAAGCAACAGATAATGTTGCAATTTTTTTATTTGTTGAAGGATTAATTATATTTAATTTTTTTGAGCTAGATGATTTTACAAATTTACCATTAATAAAATGATTATTTGGATTTTTTAAATTTTTTATCCAACTATAAACTTCTTTGCTGTCTTCCGGTGCAGGACCATAAGATATATTTTGAAAATTTTTAATTACTTTATCCATATTATCCTATTGCAAGTTTCTCTTTGTTTGCATACCTGCCACTAGTGTAGTGATAGAGTTGTCTTTCTATATCAATTAATAAACTAGACGCTCCAATTCGCAATAACTTAGAATTAACCCATTCAAATCCTAGCTCTTCAGCAACCAATATTAAAAATTCTAAGACTGATTTTGCTGTTGATATTCCTCCTGCAGGTTTAAAACCAATTTTTTTTCCAGTTTTTGTATGAAACTCTCTAATCATTCTCAACATAACGAGACTATTATTGAGATTAGCATTAATACTTTCTTTGCCAGTTGATGTTTTAATAAAATCTGCACCAGCCATCATGCAAACTAAAGAAGCTTTTGCTACATTTCGAAGAGTTTCTAGATCGCCTACGCCAAGAATTGCTTTAATTTTTGTTTTACCTGCTGTTTCTTTAAAGCTACGAACCTCATCATATAATTTTTTCCAATTATTTTGGAGTACGTATCCTCTATTAATAACAATATCTATTTCATCAGCACCGTCTTTGATAGAATCAGAAATTTCTTTTTTTCTAGTGGTGTATGATGATAAACCTGCTGGAAATCCTGTAGAAACTGCAGCAATTGGTAGTTTGTTTTGAATAAGTTTTGTACAATCTTTTATTAGATGATGATAGACGCATACAGCACCTACTTTTACTTCATTTTTTTCTAAACCTAAATCCTCAAGAATATAATCATCGATAGGGTTAAGAGCCTTATTGCATAGTCTTTCAACTTTTCCAAAAGTATCATCACCACTTAGTGTAGTAAGATCAATTAAAGTAATAGCTTTTAATAGCCAAGCAACTTGAAATTCTTTTTTGACAGTTCTTCTTTTAGTTAAGGTTGAGGTTCGACGTTCAACAGCACTTAAGTTAATTTGTGTATTGTTAACCCAACTTGTATCTAAATTATAAAAGGTTCTTAATGTCATCAAATTAAGTTTTTTCGTCTTTTAGCGGTCTATTCAATAAATTACTTATCTCTACTTTTAAATCATGTTGTTTATAAAGTATATTATATACAGACTCCATAATAGGCATATCAATTTTTTTCTTTTTTGAAATATTATAGACTGCTTTGACAGTATAATAGCCCTCGGTTACTTCTTGCGATTGTAAAAGATCTAAAAAATTATTATATTTTGATGAAGCTAACTTAATACCAAACTGTGTATTTCGTGAATTTGTTGAACTGCATGTCAAAATCAGATCTCCTAATCCAGATAAACCAAATAATGTATTTTTATCAGCTTTAAATTTTTTTGCGTATCTCGTCATTTCTGCAAAAGATCTTGAGATTAGTGCGCTTTTTGCATTCTCACCTAAATTTAATCCTTCTGCAATACCAGCAGCTATTGCGTAAATATTTTTTAATGCCCCTCCTATTTGTGTTCCAATTAAATCATCTGAATAATATATTCTAAATTCTTTATTGGGAATAAGCTTAGAAATAATGTCAAAGTCTTTTTTATTCTTGGTTGCAAGTGTGACAGCAGTTGGTAAACTTTGAGATACTTCATTTGAAAAAGATGGTCCAGACAAAATACTAATTGATTTAAACGGAATCATTTCCTGAAATACTTCTGTTAAAAATTTTGAAGAAGATATTTCAATTCCTTTAGAACATATAATTATATGATGATTTTTATTATGAAGAGATGATTCTTTAATTACTTCCCTTATTTTTTGTGCTGGTAAAGTTATAAATAAATATTTTACGTTTTTGATTTCTTTTAAGAAAGTAGTTGCAGTAACATTTTCGTTAAATGAGCTGTATTTTAGTTTTGGATTAATCTTGTGTTCATTAATTGATTTAACAATTTTTTCATCTCTAGCGTAAATGATGACTTTATTTTTACTTAATACTCGAGCAAGTGCGCTGCCCCAAACACCTCCACCAAGAATTCCAATTGTCATAATTTTGCTGTTTATCTGGTGAGACAAATGAAGTCAATTTATGGTTTTTGGCTAAATTCATGGGTATTTTTATAAAAAAACTGCATGATTGATTTTTGGAACTAGTATATGACGTACGATATATAAAAAGTATACTTTTTTGGAGGAAATATGAAAAAATTACTTCTAGCTGTTATTGTAAGTTTGTCGACTGTATCGACTGCTGCATTAGCAGAAATTAAAGTAGGAATTATCCTTGGTTTTACAGGACCAATTGAATCTTTAACTCCTGCTATGAGAGATGGTGCGAGAATGGCATTTGATGAAGCATCAAACTCTGGAAACCTATTAGGCGGTGAATCAATTACTATTCTTGAAGCTGACTCAACTTGTGTTGACTCTGCTGCTGCAACTGCAGCTGCTGAAGGATTAGTAGCAAGTGGTGTAACTGCAATAATGGGTGCTGACTGTTCAGGTGTAACAGGTGCAATTAATGCTAACGTTGCAGTACCAAATGGTATCTTAATGGTATCTCCTTCTGCAACTTCACCAGGTTTAAGTAGTGTTCCTGATAATGGAACTTTCTGGCGTACAGCTCCATCTGATGCAAAAGGTGGTCAAGTATTAGCTAAACTAGCTTTAAGCAGAGGAATTGAAAGTATTGCTGTAACATATACTAACAATGACTATGGAAAAGGTCTAGCTGAAGTGTTTGAAAAAGCATTTGCTTCAGGTGGCGGAACAATTACTGCTTCTGCATCTCACGAAGATGGAAAAGCTGATTATTCTTCAGAAGTTGGTGTTCTTGCATCAGCTGGTGGAGACGCTCTGCTAGTTATTGGTTATATCGATGATGGTGGAAAAGGAATGATTGAAGCATCTTTAGACTCAGGCGCTTTTGATTTATTCGTACTATCAGATGGTATGATTGGTCAATCAATCGTTGATAATATTGGTGCAGATTTAGAAGGTTCATTTGGTTCAATGCCAGGTGCAATTTCTAAAGGTTCAGCAAAGTTTGGTGAATTAGCAGCTGCTAATGGCATGGATGGAAGTGCTCCATATGTTGGAGAGTCTTATGATGCTGCAGCTATTATTGCACTTGCAATTCAAGCTGGTGGATCTGCTGATAAACAATCAATTTTAAATAATATTAGTAAAGTATCTAATGCTCCAGGTATTGTAATTAACCCTGGTCAATTATCATACGGCTTACAAATGTTAGCTGCTGGTAAAGATATTGACTACCAAGGTGCAACAGACGTAGAATTTAATGCGTTTGGTGATGCAGCTGGTGCATTTAAAGAGTTAGAAGTTAGTGGCGGTGAATTCGTTACTGTTGGTGCTCTTTAATACTTATTAAATAATTTTTAAAAAACCCCGGTTTAACCGGGGTTTTTTTATGAGTGCCTCACTCTCTCAGGAATTATTCCTTTAGGACGGTAACGTAAAATTAATAATAAAATCAAACCCATAAATAAATATCTAAAGTAAGGAACACTATCAAGTAAGTGAACTTTAAGAGCATTAGTTGGTTCTAAACCTAATGTAAGTTGATTAATAATAAATGTTGTTAATGGTGCAGCTTCAATCCAAGCAAACCAAATTACAAAACCTCCAAAAATAGCTCCTAAATTGTTCCCACTGCCTCCAACAATAACCATTATCCAAATTATAAATGTAAATCGAAGTGGTCTGTATCCAGATGGAGTAAACAAGCCATCTAATGTGACAAGCATTGCTCCAGCCACACCTACAATTGCTGCTCCAATTACAAATATAATTAGGTGTTGTTTGACAACATCTTTACCCATAGCATTAGCAGCAGTTTCATTATCTCTAATAGCTCTCATCATTCTTCCCCATGGTGAAAGCTGAGCTTTATTCGCAAAATAAAAAATAATAAGCATCACAATTAAAAATAATATTGCGTATGATAGTTTTACAAATATTCCTGAACCATCAATAATAAGATTATTCAAAAGCTCTTGTTTGTCGTTAATATCAATAACATTATTTAATTTAGAAGTGTTTAGGTATGTAACAAGATTTATAAACCAATCAGCATTTTGTAGATCGATCTCATAAGGCACCGGCCGTTTTAAACCAATTACATTTTTGACACCTCTTGATAACCATTCTTCATGTTTTAGTACACTAACAACAATTTCAGATATTCCTAATGTTACAATTGCAAGATAATCTGATCTTAGACCAAGTGCTACTTTACCAATAATAAATGCTACTCCAGCAGCAAATAAGCCGCCAACAAACCATGAAAATATTATTGGCAATCCTAGACCGCCTAAGAAACCTGCTAGTGCTGGGTTTACATCTTCTATATTCGCAGTGGCATTTAAATAAAAATATCTAATTATAATAATACCTAAAAATATAATGATACCATTGATCCAATATTTTGAAGATTTTTTTATCACAACTTTGTTTATGTACATGACGGCAAACACTAACATTGCCAATAAAATTAGACTGATCCCTAAGCCTGTTCCACCAACCTGCCATGCTTCTCTTATAGGTGGATACGAGACTATTACTGCTGCAAGACCACCCATCGCTAAAAAACCCATGACACCAAAATTAATTACACCTGCATAACCCCAAGATATATTAACTCCCATTGTCATTATAGCTGAGATAATACACATATTCAGAATAACTAAACTAACTGACCAACCTTGAATGAAGCCAACAAATATGAAAAGTGAAATCATAATTGCTATGGCAATCCATTCGTATCTTTCAAATTTCATCATAAAACTCTTCCTTTAAATATTCCCGATGGTCGAATTAATAAGACTATTACTAAGATTGTAAATGAAACAGCAAATTTATAGTCTGTAGAAAGTAGCTGTACTAAACCAGAAGGCTCTAATGGTCCAGGTAAAATATAAACAAAGAATTTTTTGTATGCATAAGTTATCATAATTTCTGAAAAGGCAATTACATATCCTCCTACTACAGCACCAAAAGGATTGCCTATACCTCCTACAATTGCTGACGCAAATACTGGTAGAACCAAATTCAAATAAATAATAGGTTTATAACTTTTATCTAAACCATATAAAGTTCCAGCAACACAGGCTAAAACACCCACTATCATCCAAGTTATAAACACAACACGATCAGGATTAATTCCTGATAATAATGCTAAATCCTCATTATCTGAAAAGGCTCTCATAGATTTTCCAGTTTTAGTTTTTTGTAAAAACCAAAAAGTAAAAGACAAAAGAATAATGGTTAAGAAAATTGTTATTACTTGTGATGACTTTAAAGCTAATCCTTCGTTTAAGCCTGTCATTACTTTAAATTGTTTGGCCTTCATAATAAATTTCTGACCATCAGAAAATTTTATCGTTTCTGTTCCAATAATAATTCTTATAATTGCATTTACTACAAACATAACACCAATAGACACCATAGCTAAAACAACAGGTACACTTTTTTGATGTCTATAATATTGAAAGACAAATTTATCAGAAATAATACATAAAATAATTGTTGCTATTATCCCTATTGGTAAAGCTAGCAAAGCAGTTGGGAGAATTCCTAAGCCAATATTTTGAGATTGAAAAAACCAAGTAAATAATATTGTGATCATTGCTCCAAATGACATGATCTCACCATGTGCAAAATTTGCAAAACGTAATATTGCGTAAACAAAAGTTACACCCAATGCACCAAGTGCTAATTGAGATCCATATGACAAGCCAGGAATAATGATAAAGTTCAAAAGAACTACTAAGGAGTTTAGAAAATCTATCATCTAATTAACCACCTAAAAAAGATTTACGGACAGCAGGGTTATTTAACAATTCTTCACCAGAACCATCTCTACTATTTTTTCCATTTACTAATACATACCCTCTATCAGCAATGCCAAGTGCTTGTTTTGCATTTTGTTCAACCATTAATATACCAACACCTGTTTTACGAACTTCTATGATTCTTGAAAATAACTCATCCATTACTATTGGTGATACACCTGCCGTTGGTTCATCTAGCATTAAAATTTTTGGTTTAGTCATTAGAGCTCTTCCAAAAGCTACTTGTTGTCTTTGACCACCTGATAATTCTCCAGCACTTTGATTTCTCTTTTCTTTTAAAATAGGAAACAAATCATAAACATCATTAATGGTATGAATAATGTCATCTTCTCTTAAGAATCCTCCCATTTCTAAGTTTTCTTCTACTGTCATACCAGTAAATACATTGTTTGTTTGAGGCACAAATGCTAATCCCAAATTAATTCTATTTTGAGGTAACATTGAAGAAATTTCTTTATTGGAATATTCAACAGATCCTGAAGTCAAACTTAACATACCAAGCAATGCTTTCATTGCTGTTGATTTCCCTGCTCCATTTGGACCAACTATGACAACAATTTCACCCTCGTTAACTTCTAGGTTAATATCTTTTATTATATCAACCCCTCCATATCCAGCTGTTAGATTTTTACCAATTAAATTATTCATAAAATACTAATTCTTATTAATACCTTTACCTAAATAAGCTTCTATAACTGTATCGTTATTTTTAACTTCATTAAAATTTCCTTTAAATAAAACTGTACCTTCCGCCATCACAATGACAGGATCACAAATCTTTTCTATAAGGTCCATATCATGTTCGATAACAAAAAACGTATAATTTTTTTCTTTATTTAATCTTAAAATTGCATCGGTAATCTCGTTGAGTAGTGTTCGGTTTACACCAGCTCCTACCTCGTCAAGCAAAACTATTTGAGGATCGACCATCATAGTTCTACCTAACTCAAGTAATTTCTTTTGACCACCGGATAAATTGCCTGCGAGTTCTTGTGTTAAATGATCAAGATTTAAAAAATTTATTACTTCAATTGCTTTTGCTCTTATTTCTTCTTCTTGTTTTTTTACTTTAGCATTACTTAATAGAGCATATGATAATTTTTCACCAAATTGATTTGGTGGGACCATCATTAAATTTTCTAAAACTGTTAGTGTAGAAAATTCATGCGCAATTTGAAAAGTTCTTAAAACTCCTTTTGCAAACAATTCGTGTGGTTTTAAAAAGGAAATATCTTCATCATTAAGAATTATATTTCCCTCATCAGGATCATATAACCCAGCAATAGTATTAAATAATGTTGTTTTTCCTGCACCGTTCGGCCCTATTAAACCTGTTATTGAACCCATTTCTACTTTCATTGATGCATTATGAACTGCTTTTAAACCGCCAAAAAATTTATTAACATTATTTATTTCAAGCATTATGTAATTTTTTTAAATTTCCATTTAGTTCTGCATTAAGGACTAAGCCTAAAGAAATTATTATAGCAAGCATTGCTGACCCTCCATAAGAAACTAAAGGTAAAGGAATTCCAACAACAGGCATTAATCCAGATACCATAGATATATTCATTATCACATAAATAAATAAATTACTGCCAACACCTATTGAAAGAATTCTGCCAAATATATGGTTTGATTTTATACTTACATAAAAACACACTGATATTAATAATAGAAAAAGGAAAATTATAAAAATAGTACCAATAAAACCAAATTCTTCTCCAATTAAAGTAAATATAAAATCAGTTTGTTTTTCTGGTAAATACTGCAAGTAAGATTGTGAGCCTTCTAAAAATCCTTTTCCGGTTAATCCACCAGATCCTAAGGCAATTTTCGATTGTATAAGTTGATATCCTCTTCCAAGAGAATCTGCTTCAGGATTTAAAAAAGAAAAAATTCTATCTTTTTGATATGGTTGTAAGTAATTTAAAGACAAAGGAATTGATAGAATTAAAACAAAAAATCCTAATACAAACTTCCAAATTCTTATTCCACTTGCAAATAGTATAAGAACCCCAAGCATTGCTATACTTAAAGCAGTTCCTAGATCTGGTTGTATAACGACTAATGCAAATGGTAAAAATAAAATTAAAATTGGAAAAAATAAATTTTTTATTTTCTTAATTTCATCAAATTTTAAATCATGATAAAATCTTGCTAATGCTAGTATTATAGTTATTTTTATCAACTCTGAGGGTTGGATGCTAAAACCAAATATATTTATCCATCTAGTTGCACCTTTCCCAAAAACACCTACTAATTCAACTGATAGTAAAAGCAGCAAAGATAAAATGAAAAAGATATAAGCAAATTGATAAATAAATTTAATATTTATTAGACCTAACATAATTGCTAAAAATATAAAAACTACTAATCTAATTAAATGTCTTGAAGCCCAAGGATTGTATGATCCTCCTGCAGCAGAATACAAACCTGCTGCACCAATAAAAGAAATTAATATTACTAAGAAAATCAATAAGTAATTTAAATTTTGAATTTTATTTAACATTAAATTTCTAAATTTTTTGTAAATTGAAAAATTTCTTTTGCTATAGGTGCTGCAGTTGATGCGCCTGAACCACCATGTTCAATAACAACCGAAACAGCATATTTAGGCTCTTCGACCGGCATATATCCAACAAATAAAGCGTGATCTCTTTTTTTCCATTCTACTTCTTTTTTTCTAAAATCTTCACTTTCTCTCTCCGCCACAGT
Organism: uncultured Alphaproteobacteria bacterium; assembly: GCA_902628645.1. Classification (GTDB taxonomy): domain Bacteria; phylum Pseudomonadota; class Alphaproteobacteria; order HIMB59; genus CACPNW01. Next base: position 8,691 of record CACONS010000021.1, read on the forward strand.
TATTCTTCTAACTTGCGAAGTGCCTGTCTTACCTGCAAAAGGTGCGAACTCAGATCTCGAGTTATATGCTGTACCCTTACTTTCATTAACAACTTTAAACATTGAACTTTTAATAATTCTAATCGCGTTTTGATATTTTTCAAATTTTTCAAATTCAATTTCATTATTTTGTTTAATTATATTTGGTTTTACATTATTTCCATTAGATGCAATTATAGATGTCATGACAGCAAGTTGCAGTGGATTAGTTAATACAAAACCTTGGCCGATTGCTGAGATTAAAGTCTCTCCAGGATACCAACTTTCACCATAGTTTTTCTTTTTCCATTCTCGTGATGGAATAATTCCTTTTTTTTGATTAGGCAAAGGAACATCATAGATTTTTCCTAAACCAAAATCTTCAGCAACCCTAGCGATTTTATCTATGCCAATTTTTTTTGAGATTTCATAGAAAAAAACATCACATGATTCTTTAATTGCATCACTTACATTCATTGATCCATGACCATTATTTTTCCAACAATGATAAAGTCTATCACCTAAACCAATTTTTCCACTGCAAAAGTGTTTTGTATCTGTGCCTATTACACCATGGACTATTCCTGCTATCGCAACAACCATTTTAAAAGTTGAGCCTGGAGCGTACAAACCTTGAATACATCTGTAAGTGAGTGGTGAGAGTTCATTCTCTAAAATTTCATCCCAATATTCCTTATTCGGTTTTTGTATAATTTTATTAGGATTATAAGATGGAGTGGATGCCATACACAAGATGTTACCATTGTTAATATCCATAAGTACTGCAGATCCTGCTTTATGTTCATTTAATAATTTTAAAGCATATTGTTGTATTCTCAAATCAATAGTAATCTGAATATCATTCCCTTGTTGACTATCTTGCCTAGATATTTCACGAATTACTCTTCCATAAGAGTTTACTTCAATCTCTCTTTGTCCAGATTTACCAATTAAATTAGGATTGAAACTTTTTTCAATACCATCTTTTCCTATTTCTAGATTAGGCATATTAGCAATAAAAGGTAATTCAACTTCTTCTCGATTGGGTTTATTAGTATAACCTATTAAATGTGAAACAGTATTATTATGCTGGTAAATTCTCATATAATCTTGAGAAATAAAAATTCCTTCAATATTTAGTTTATTTGATTCAATTTTTTCAAGTTCCGACCAATTGATGTTCTCTAATACTTTTATTTTTTCAAATTTTTTTACTTTTTTAGATAATTCTATTATTTTTCTTCTATTACTAAATTCTATTTTTATTATTTGATCTAATTCGTTTAGTGATTTATTTATATTTTTTGTCTTTTCAGGAATTATATAGACATCAAATACTTTAATATTAGATGCTAGAATCTTATTATTAGTATCAT
>CACONS010000022.1 GCA_902628645.1 uncultured Alphaproteobacteria bacterium
ATAGAATGATCTTTGAGAATATAATTGTGATCGATACCACCGTTTTCTAAAAAAGTATTATTTATTTCAAATGAGTTATTAAGATCATATTTTGTATTAACTACATCAAATAATTTACCTGTAGGAATTGATCCCTCATCAGTTTCACAAATTTGATTAGATAATATTCTAACAACATGTTCAGTAATATTTTTGTAATTATCTTTATGACCATGGAAATTCCAATAATTATGATTAGTCATATTGACAATAGTATCTTGGTCAGAAGTAGCATTAAAGGAAATTAGAATTTCGTTATTGTTATTAAGCTCATAAATAGTTTTACAATTTAAGTTGCCTGGATAATTTTCTTCTAAATGTTTAGATTGGTATGTGAGCTCTACTTTTATACTTTCACTTGTTTTTTTAATATCAGCTATTTTCCAAATCTTTTTATTAAAACCTACCTTTCCACCATGAAGATGGTCGGGCTCTACATTAGAATATAAATTATATTCTTGTCCATTGAGAGTAAATTTACTTTGCCCTATTCTGTTACAAACTCTTCCAATAATTGAATTGAAATATCCATGAGCTTCAAGGCAATCATCTAAATTACCATAACCTAATAATACATCCTCTGTTTCAGAAACATTAGAAGAGGTTGGAATACAAACTTCATTTATATAGCCACCATAAGTATAAAAACTAAAACTATAATTGTTTGAGTTAATAATATTAACTATATCAATATCTAGACCTTTATCATTTTGAAGTTTGGTAACTTTGTATTCCATTATGTTTTCCTTAATCTTTGAAAATTATTTTTTCTTTGTTGAAGATAAATGATTAATCCACCTAAAACTATGAAAAAAGTGCCTGGAAAAAGTTGATCAACTGGCCATTCTGCAAAAAATATCCAACCTAAAATAAGTGCAAAAAATATCTCAATGTAATCAAATGGCATAATTTTACTAAGTTCTGCTTTTCTAGCTCCATAAATTAACAATAAAGTTCCAGATCCTCCTGCTATTCCCATTACACAAACTACTAAGAAATCATTTATACTTTTGAAATTTTCCCACATATCAAAAAATAATACTAACATACATGCAACTACTATTGTTCCTGTTTGACCATATAAGTTAATAAGTGGTGATGGAACATGATCTTCAAAACTTAATGATGTTACCCTTGCCAATGAATATCCGAAAGCAGCAAGGATAGGAAGTAATAACATATAATTAAAATCTGATGACCAAGGTTGCATAATTAAAACGATACCTGCAAAACCAGAAATTACCGCACTCATTTTGTACCAACCAAATTTTTCACCTAATATAGGAATAGCAAGAAGAGTAACCATCATAGGTCCTGTGTATTCCATGGTAGCAACCAAAGCAAAAGGGAGATAAGCGTAAGAAGTGTACAAGCACAATTGCGCTAACGCTACAAATACCCCACGAAATAATCCTAACTTCCATTGAGTTATTTTTATTTGTCTACCGTTACGATGCCAATCTTGTGAAAAATATAGAGCAATAACACAAGGAATCATTCCAAATAAATTTCTAAAAACAGAAAGTTGAGCCGCAGGATAGTCATTTCGTAAAAACTTAATTGCGATACCCATACAATCTAATAAAAATAGACCTGAGAGAGATAGAATTACTGCTATTAATAAATTATTCTTCAACTACAGTTTACGCAACATTGATCGACCCAGTGTCCTGGCTCAACCTCTATTAAACCCATTTCAGTATTACCATTTCTACAATTATCACATGGATTTGGACATCTTGTTCTAAAGACACAGCCTGAGGGAGGATTTAAAGCACTTGGTATTTCACCCTTTAGTTCTATTGCTTTTGATTTATTTTCTGGATCTATTGATGGAATAGATGAAAGTAATGCTTTTGTGTATGAATGTTTAGGATTTTTAAATAATTTTCTTGATGGGGCCATTTCAACTATATGTCCTAAATACATTACAGCAACTATATCACAGACGTGAGCAACTACACTTAAATCGTGGCTGATAAATAAATAAGTAAGATTAAGTTCATTTTGAAGTTGTTTTAAAAGATTCAATATATCTGCTTGTATTGATACATCTAAAGCAGCGACACTTTCATCTGCAACAATAAATTTAGGATTACTTACTAAGGCTCTTGCTATTGAAATACGCTGTCTTTGGCCACCTGAAAAAGCATGGGGAAATCTTCTTAAATGTTCTAAATTTAACCTACATTTTGATGCTATATCTCTAACTCTATCATCAGTTTCTTGCCTTGAATTTGTTATTCTCATTACTTCTAAAGGCTCAGCAATAATATCTCTTACCGTCATTCTTGGGCTTAAAGCTGCGTAAGGATCCTGAAAAATTAATTGTGCTTTTTTTCTATATTCTTTTAAATCTTGCTTGTTGATATTTGTTAAATCATAATCTCTTTCATCATCATGAAAAATAACATTTCCTGAACTAATTTTATTAGCGCCAAGTATTGCTCTTCCTAATGTTGTTTTTCCAGATCCTGATTCACCAACTAATCCAAAAAATGATCCTTTTTTAATTTTTATATTAATATTGTTAACAGCATGTATTTTTTGTTTTTTTGAAATAAAGTTCTCTTGATAATCAAAATTAACTGAAACATTATTTACTGATATTAAATTCTCACTCATAACTAACCACAATTAATACAACATTGATCGACCCAGTGTCCTGGCTCAACTTCCATTAAACCCATTTCAGTTTTACCCTCCCTACAATTATCACATGGATTAGGGCATCTTGTTCTAAAGACACATGCAGAGGGCCTATCCAACGGACTTGGAATATTTCCAGGAATTGGTCTTAAGGGTGCGTCCAGATTATTTACATCGGGGAGTGCTTCCAACAAACCTTTTGTATAAGGATGCTTTGGATTTTTTAAAATTTTATTTACTGGTCCTTTTTCTACTACACTACCAAGGTACATAACTGCAACATCATCAGCGATTTGAGCTATTACACCTAAGTCGTGTGTAATAAAAATAACACCCATTTGGTATTCTTGAATAATATCTTTAATTAAATTGATAACTTGAGCCTGAATTGTAACATCTAAAGCAGTGGTAGGTTCATCAGCTAATAATAGTTTGGGCATAGTAGATAAAGCCATTGCAATCATTGCTCTTTGACGCATACCTCCAGATAATTCGAATGCATATTGATTAAATCTTTTTTCTGCATCAGCTATTCCAACTCTTTGAAGCATATTTATTGAAATTTCTTTCGCTTCATTTTTATTAATATCTTTGTGTATTAATAATTGCTCAACCATCTGAGCGCCAATTTTAATTGCTGGAGCAAAACTTGCCATAGGTTCTTGAAAAATCATTGATACTTTTCCACCTCTTATTTTTTTTAGATCGTCTTTTGAAGTAAACCTTAACACATTTTCATTATCTAAGATTATTTCTGCATCATCGTTGTAATTTGTATTACCTGGATTTAATTGCATAATTGCTTTAGCAGTAACTGATTTACCAGAACCTGACTCACCAACTATACCTAGCACCTTACCTTGATCTAATGATAATGAAATATTTTCAACTGCTGTAATTCTACCTTCATCAGTATCAAATTTTACATCTAAATTTTTTACTTCTAATAAGTGGCTCATATTACTTTACTTTATGAGGATCTGCTGCGTCACGTAATCCATCGCCTACATAGACAAATGTTAAAATTAATACGACTAAGAAAAATACTGGAATAAAATACCATTGGTAGTTTAAAAGTACATCAGCCTTTGTTGCGTTTTGTAAAAGAACACCAAGAGAATTTACTGGTTCTCTCAAACCAAGTCCTATAAAACTTAAAGCCGTTTCAGATAATAACATGTATGGAAAACTAATGACTAAATCGACAATAATGTAGCTAGTGAAACTTGGTAATAAGTGTCTTACAATAATATGAGTGGAAGATGCTCCACAAAGTTTTGCAGCAAGAATATATTCTTGACTTCTTTCACTAAGTAGATGTGTTCTTACTCTTCTTGCAAGAGTTGGCCATGAAATTAATCCAAGCAAACATGATATAAAAAAGAAACGTAATTCAGAACTCCATTCTAATGGCGCAAAGGCAGCAAGACACATAAATAAAGGTATGGGTGGTACTGTTCGAATTGCATCAGTAAACATTTGAAGTACACTATCAATCCATCCACCATAATAACCAGATATCCCACCTATAATTAGAGACAGTACAAATGATATAAAAACACCAAGTGTGCCTACAGCTAGTGAAATATAAATTGCACTTAAGGTTCTACTAAATAAATCTTTTCCTGCCTTATCTGTTCCAAATATATGGATACCTCCTTCTTCAACTCCAAATAAATGAGTATTGAATGTAAAACCTGGAATTTTAAAATCTAAAATTTTTCCTGGAAGATTTATATTAAAATCAAAAACTTTATACTCCCAACCTTCAACAAAAAAATAAACATATCTTCTTTTTTCTGTATCAGTTTTATACACCCATCTAAAATTAGTATCAGCTCCTCTATATTTTGTTAAAGTGTGTAAAAATGGCCTTGGTGAAAAACCATTTTCATCCCAAAACATTGGAACCTGAGGTGCTCCATTTTCATAATCTTTGTCACGACCATTAATTGTAGGATCATATGGAGATAAAAAATCTGAGAACAGACTACAAACAATCATGAAAAGTAATATTGAACCTGCAATCATGGCCGATCTATTTCCAAAGAAGCGTGTTCTTACTAATTGCATCTGTGTAGCTGTATAATAAGCTTCTTTTTTTTGATTACTAACCTCCACCCATAACTCCTTTTCTTATTCTTGGATCCATTATTGCTAAAATTATATCTGTAACAAAATTAACAAAAACTATTGTTGCAGTAAGTAAAAATATTATTGCTCCAGCTAATTGCTGATCATTTGATCTAGCCAGCGCTTCTATTAATAATGCTCCAGCCTCAGTCAAAATTAAAATCAAAGCAACTATTGGAAGTGCACTAAAAATTCTATTTAAATCAAAACCTATTGAATTTATTACAGGTCCTAAAGAATGCTTTGCTGGATATCGCCAAAGCAAACTCATCCCTGATACACCTCTTGCTCTTGCCGCCATTACATATAACTTGTCATTTTCATCTAACATTAAAGCTCTTACAGTTTGTAATGCAAAGGCAGTTGCATTCCATCCTAAAACAAAAATAGGCAGCCATGCTCTACCTAAAAAATCCATTAACTTTGCTGAAGACCATGGTTCATTTTCATATTCCTGAGAAAATAATCCTGTCATAGTATCTCCATAATAGATTGTCATAAAAAGCATTATACAAAGTGCCACTAAAAAATTTGGTAATGCTATGCCAAGGTAACTAACAAACTTTAGAGTATTATCTAATGATGCATATTTTGTCGTGGCTGAAATAATTCCTACGGGAATAGCAATTAAATATGAAAATATTAATGCTACTAAACATATGGTTAGAGAAAGTGTAAATCGCCCACTAAGAAGTTCATTAATATTCATTCTTAGAATACAACTATCACCAAAATCTTGATTGATAACAATATCAGAAATCCACTTTCCATATCTATAAAGGAATGGTTTATCTAAACCTAAACGAATTTTTTCTGCTTCAATATCTTCATAAGTAATTTGAGAACCCTGAGTATTTTTAAAAGCTAAGTATCTTTCAGCACATGTTCCAGGTACTAATTCCATTAAGGAAAAAACTATGAAACAAACAATTAATAAAGTTACAATAGCTAAAAATGCTCTTGTAAACGTAAATTGAACAAAATTAATCATAGCATGATTTCTCTTAATTGATTTTTAAGAATAGTAGAAAAAAGAAAAGCGGCAATAAAAAATTGCCGCTTTTGAGTATAATTTACAGTTGACTTATTCGTCTAACCACCACTGAGTAGCTAGATATGGATAAGTTCTATAATATTCATAAGAAGTTGTTTTGAATTGTGTAAAGTTTTTCAAAGCATTTCTATGATATGTTGGGAAAGGTGCTTTTACAGTTCCAATTAACAAAGTTTGCTCTGTTAACATTGTTGTAATTTTTTCACCCCACTCATTTGATTCAGGTGTACCTAAAGCATATGATTGAAATTTATCAATACCATCACTTAAATCGTAAACCCATTGAGGAGGTTCCACACCTTCATCACCATTACTATCAATGTAAGCTGCCCATAACATTCCTTGCGTATGGTTAAAGTAGTTTCCAAAAGGCGCTTTGAATGTTTCAGGATCACCTGCAATAATTGCTAATGGTTGACCTTTATCCCATGCATGAACATCTAATGCATTTGAAGATTGTGAGCCACGATATTCATCAGGAGTTACCTCTTTAAAAGAAGTTTTAACTCCTACGTCGTTCCACATACGAGCAACTAGCTCAACTTCTACACCACCTATACCTTGAGTAGCATAGTCAATGTTCATAGCAAAAGGTTCTCCGTTAGGAAGTTCTCTAAAGCCATCACCATCAACGTCCTTAAGACCAACTTCATCTAGAAGTGCGTTAGCACCAACTGGATCATATTGAGTCATATACATTTTCATATCTTCACGTACGAAATCAGGAGCTGGTGACATACCTGTGAACTGCTCTACAACACCCATACCATAATAAGCAACATCGTTAATTTCATTTCTATCAAGAGCAATAGACATTGCTTGACGGAAACGAATATCACCATAAACTTTTCGTTTTTCTAAGTCTGGGTGAGTAACGTTAAAGCTAAATAGTGCTGCTCCACAACCTGGGTTAATTTGAATATTATAACCTCCAGACTCTGCTCCATCTAATAATTGAGGCGCAGACTCTAGTTGTACAGATTGAGATTTATAATCAACTTCACCATTAACAAGTTTCAATAATCTTATTTCATTTTCATTGATATATCTCTCATTTTGATAATCAATGTATGGTAATTGATTCCCAGCTGTATCAACTTGGAAAAAATATGGATTTGCAGCATATACTCTACCTTCAGTAGTATCTTCAATAGTCATGTAAGCTTCTAAAGAAGGATAAGCTGCATAAGGTAATCCATCTACTAATTCTGGATTTCTTAATAATGGAGTTGGAGTATCAGTCCAACCTGAGTTACCATAATAAGCTGCTAACGCATCCCAGCCATCTGCAAAACCTAGAGCTTGTGCATTCGCATCAGCATTTGAGTCTATTTCTGGATGAAATTGCTCAAGGAAATGAGAAGGCATGAAAGCTTGGTTATAAGAAGTAGCTAATGTAGCAAGTAAACCAGGAAATGGAGATGGTAAATTAAATCTTACTGTTTGATCATCAATTACATCAACAGTCATTGCTTCACCACCAACTAAAAGATACGGATATGGTTTTTCTCGAATATTTGTATTCATCATCAAATCTTCGTACCAAAACTCAACATCTCTAGCTACAAAAGGCTCACCGTTTGACCATTTATGACCTTTACGTAACATAAAAGTTAAAGTAGTAAAATCATCATTCCACTCATAATCTTTAGCAACATTTGGAACTACAGTTGACAAGTCATCAGCAAAACGAACTAAGTTTACATGTCTAGTAGAAAGCATGTCTGAAGTACCAGCTTCAGTTGCATTTGATAAGAAGTTAATTGTATTTCCATATTTACCAATTGAATCATATGGGACTATAACAAGTGGCTCTTCAGGTAGTCTATCCTCAACTGGAGGTAAGCTTCCTGGGTTACCTTGTATCGTTGCGTTAATGCTAGCAATACTTGGATTCTCTGAAAATTTCATTGTACAATCTGCTGCACTTTCATATTCCGACAATTCATATTGCTGAGGATATTTTCCACCTGTCTGTCCATCGTTCATTGTTGAACCTTGGCAATGACCATCTGCAAAAGAGCTTCCACTCCATACAAAAGTTGTGAAAGAAAATACCAACGCTAAGAATATTTTTTTTAACATATATTTTCTCCTATTAAGATAAATTTATCGTATGTATTTGTTTGTAAACAATTTTGACTTTTTATCAAAAAAATTTGACAGTTTTATTCAAGTTTTTCTTAAAAAATTGTGTATTTCTTATTAATTAATTACTTTAATATTCAGGTGTAATTATGGGAAAATCCAAAAAATCTGTCCTTTTTATATGTGCTGATCAATGGCGCTTTGATTGCTTTAGCTTCCTAAATCATCCATATGCACTTACTCCAAACTTAGACAAACTTGCTAAACAGAGTGTCGTTTTTAAATCCCATTTTGCAGGCATTGTTCCTTGTGGGCCTTCAAGAACAACCATGCTAACCGGTTTGTATCCATTTATTCATCGATCAGTTTTTAATGGAGCACCTCTTGATAAAAGATTTACAAATATCGCTAAAGAAGTTCAAAAATTAAATTACAAACCAAGTCTTTATGGGTACACGGACACCTCATGGGATCCAAGATACTTAGATCCAAAAGATGAAAAAAATTTTACTTACGAGTCACCAATGGAAGGATTTGACGATGGTTGTGTTTTACCTGGAGGTAAACCTAAAGCTTGGGCTAATCATCTTAATCAAAATGGTTTTAAAATTAATAAAGCAGAAGATTTATATAAAGGAAGAAAGCCTAAAGATGATCAAGCATATATTTATGAGCCATATTATATTCCAACTGAATTTTCAGATACAGCATTTTTAGCAGACAAAGTCGTTTACGATTTAAAAAAAGTAAAAGATCCATTTTTTATGCATGTATCTTTTTTAAAACCACACCCACCATTTCATGTTGCTGATCCATGGTTTAGCAAATTTAATCCAGAAAATATTAATTTATCTAAAAGTGATATTTCACTAAAAGAATTATCAAAGAAACACCCTTTACTAGAAGAGTTATGTAAAAAATTTTTATTGAAAGAAAATTTTTCTGAAATTAATTATAATCTTTTAACAGATCAAGATATCAAAAATATAATGAGTGTTTATTTTGCCATGTGTGCTGAAGTAGATTTTAATATTGGTAAAATTTTGAATGCTCTTAAAGAATCAGGGCAAGAAGATAACACAATGATAATTTTTACAAGTGATCATGGAGAGATGCTTAATGAAAATAATTTATGGGGAAAATTAGGTTGGTGGGACTCTTCTTATAGAATTCCGTTATTTGTTTATGTGCCCCAAAACAGTGCGAAGGAAATTAACCACTTAACTGAATCTGTAGATGTTGCTCCTACAATTTTAGAATGGCTAGGTGGTGAGGTTCCCATTGATTGGAATGGTCAATCACTAATGCATAATATTAACGATCAATATGAAAAATCAGCTAATAAAGAATTTGTTGTTTTTGATTATGATTTTAGAGAAAGCACAGATTTTGTTAAAGATAAAAAATTAGCACCTGAGCAATGC
>CACONS010000023.1 GCA_902628645.1 uncultured Alphaproteobacteria bacterium
TTGAAATTTTTTTAGAATTTATAAATTCCAAAACTGTTCTGTTTAAACTAGTTTTACCAATTGCTGTAAGAAAAGAGACATCAAAATATTTTTTATCAATATAATTACAAAAATTTAGCGTATCGCCTGCAAATGATTGCTGATAAATATTATTCTTCGTATTAGCAATTTCAATCATGCATTCGCCAACTGAGCAAATTTTTGTTTTCATAATTAACTTTAGTCGTGATGAAAAACTTCTTCCATACTAGACCACCATTCTCCTTTTTTTCTATTTGGGTCTGGAATTTGGCATGGTCCACAAACACTCCACCACTCTTGAACTTTAGGGTTTGAAGCCATTAACTTGTTATCTCTATCAAGATTGTCTCCATGATATTCAACATATCCAAAAAGAGTATTTTTATGCAAATATATAGAATAATTCTTAAAATTAAGTTCTGTTAAATTTTCTAAAACTTCAGGCCAAACATTTGCATGAAGCTTTTTATATTCTTCTATTTTTTCCTCTTTGACTCCAAGAGTCATACCTAATCTAATCATTTACAAAAAATTCCTTTCATTTAATTTTAAAGTTTAAATTTATATAATCTTTCAAAGATTATAAAATTGAATTGCATTTTGAGAAAATATTTTATTTTTTTCGTCATGTGAAAAAGAGTTGCAATAATTCATTGCTAAATCAAACCAATTTGAATAATTATCTGCCATTGTTAGAACAGGCCAATCACTTCCCCACATTAATTTATCAGATCCAAAAACATTAAGAATAAAATCAACATAAGGATCTAGCTGTTCTTTTGTATAATCTGGACCAACTTCTGTGAGAATTCCAGAGAATTTACAAAAAACATTACTAGCTTTTGATAGCTCAGTCATATCCTTTTTCCATTGATCAATTTCAGCCTTAATAATCACGGGCTTAGCAATATGATCAATAACTATTGGAAGGAAATCATATTTTTTAACAAATTGTATGAGATGTTGAAGATGATTAGGTCTAACTAAAGCATCAAAAGTTAAATTTTTTTCATTTAAATATTTTATATTTTCTTTTAGATTATCATTTAACATCCAAGCATCATCTTGGATGTCATGTATCATAGGTCTAAAACCTTTTAAAAATTTACTCTCACAAAGTTTATCAATATCATCTTTAGCGTTGTTACTTTCTAAATCAACCCAACCCACCACACCTGCTATAAATTCATATTTTGAGGCTAAACTTAATGTAAATTCTGTTTCAGCAACAGTATCAGCAGCTTGAACAATTACTGTTTTAGTAATATTTTTTTGTTTTATAAGTGGCTCAAGATCTTCTGGAAAAAAATCTTTATATAAAACTTTCATATCTGGAGTCATCCAGGAGTAATCTCCTCTCGAAAGTTTCCAAAAATGTTGATGGCTATCTACGTACATTTATTTCCAGTAAGTACCATTATTATAATCAAATTCGTTAAGAGAACTATCCTTAATTTTTACAGAATAACCCGGATTTGTAGGAGTTACATATCCACCATCTTTAATTATTGCTGGATTTTCAAAATGTTCAGAGCAACTTTCTGCATATTCACTTAATAATAATTCATGATTAGAAATTATAAACTTGTTGATTAGATTTAAATGTTGAACATATTCGCATAAACCAACTCCACCTGCATGAGGAATAACGGGGGTATTAAATTTGCTAGCGATTAAAAGAACTGGTAAAATTTCATTAATACTTGCAATTCTACAACTATCAATTTGGCAATAATCTAAAGATTTGTGTTCTATAAATTGCTTAAACATAACTTTATTTTGTATCATTTCTCCAGTTGCAAGATTAACGTCTGGATGTGCATCTTTAATTTTTTTAAAACCTAATACATCATCAGGATTTGTTGGTTCTTCATAAAATAAAATATCGAATTGTTTTAATTTTCCAATATTTTCTATAGTTTCATTTACACTCCAGATTTGATTGGAATCTACCATTAATTTATTTTCATGACCTATTAAATCTCTAACAAGCTTACAGCGATGAATATCTCTTTCTATATCTTGACCAACTTTCATTTTAAAATGAGTCCAACCTTTACTTAAATTTTCTTCAACAAGTCTCTTCATTTTTTCATCTGAATATCCTAACCAACCAGCTGCAGTTGTATATGCTGGAAAAATGGTAGTGTTTAAGTCGTCTAAGCTTGAAGGTAAACTTAGTTTTTTTTGATCAATTATTTTAGCCGCTTCATCTTTAGTAATCACATCGTCAATATATGAAAATGATAGTTTATCTAATAAATCTCTAGTATTTAATTCTATTATGTATCTCCAAAGTGGTTTTTTATGAAATTTAGAAATTAAATCCCATATTGCATTAAAAAAAGCTGCAGCTGCAAGATGTGTTACACCTTTTTGTGGCCCTACCCATCTCAATTGACTGTGGTTTGTGATTTTTTCCCATATGGATGCAATATCCTTTTCTATTTCTTCAATATTTTTTCCAATAATAAATTCTTTAAAATATTCTATGACAGTACAACAAAGATCATTACCTTTTCCAATGGTAAAGGTTAATCCAATACCGGTTAGATCTTTTTGATCAGTAAATATTGTGACATAAGTTGCGGAGTAGTCACAATCAACATGGACAGCATCAGTGCCCAAATTATCTTTGGATGTTGGAAAACGAATATCCTGAGTTTTAATATCAATTATTTTTATATTGGACATCTTTCATCAATTAGTTTTTCGTTTAGTAAATCTTTCCACAAATCTTCAGGGATAGGAAAATTTAAAAAATCTAAGTTTTGCTCCACTTGATCAAGTCTGTCCATGCCTAATATCATGGAAGTGACAAGCTTATTTGTATAACAAAATTGTATTGCTGCTGCTGGAACAGGCACATCATATTTTTTACAAATATTTGCAATTTTTAAGTATCGTTTTTTAACTTCTTCTGGAATTTTATCATAAAAATAAGTAATATTTTCACCTACACCTTTAGCTAAAATTCCTGAATTGAAAATTCCTGCAAGAATAATTCCTATATTATTTTTTTCTGCAATAGGGAAAAAATCATTAAGAGCATTTTGATCCAATAATGAATATCTTCCTGCAAGAACCATACAATCAAAATCACCTGCATTTGCAAATCTTGCACATATATCAGAGTCATTTACTCCCACTCCGATAGCCTTAATTACTTTTTCTTCTTTTAGTTTTTGAACAGCTTTATAAGCACCATCCATTGCTAATTTAAAATAATGATCAACTTCGTCTCCAAAATTGAATCGATCTACGTCATGTATTAAGCAAATATCTACTTTTGAAACAGCTAATCTTAGTAATGATTGCTCAAATGCTCTCATAACCCCATCATAAGAATAATCGAGATTAGGAGAAAAATTTAAACTTCCTGCAAATCTTCCCCTATCTATATTATCTTTTTTTGCAGGGGTAAGGTATCTGCCAACTTTGGTTGATAAAAAATAACTATCTTCATCTACAGTTTTTAAAAAATTTCCTAATCTATGTTCGCTTAGTCCATAACCATACAAAGGTGATGTGTCGTAAATATTGATTCCTTTTTCATAGCTTTTTTCAAGTATGTCATAGCAATTTCGTTCATCAAGATTTTCAAATAAATTTCCTAAGGGTGCTCCACCAAAACCTATAGCTGTTAAGTTTATATCCGTTTTTCCAAGCTGTCTTTTATTCATGAATATTTCCCATAATTGATGAGCTCATTTCTTCATAGTTATGATTATTTATAGTTTCACCAACTACCTTAAAATCTTTCATTGTTATAATTCTATCTGCTAAACTAATCATTTCAGGCATATCACTAGTTATTAAAATTATTGATGTACCTTTTAAAGACAGTTCAATAATTAATTCATGAAGATAAGATTTTGTTTTTATATCAATACCAACTGTAGGTTCATCAATAAATAATATATCAGTTCCAGAAGCTAGCCATTTAGCTACACTAATTTTTTGTTGATTACCTCCAGATAAATTAGAAACGATTTGTTGATATGAAGGTGTTTTTACTTCAAGCTGTTTCACATAAGGATCTACTTTATTGTGAACTATACTATCATTTAAAAAAGATAATATTTTTTTCAAATTTGACCAGACTGTTATTCCAGCATTGGATAAAACATCATGCATTAAAATTAGTCCTTCTTTTTTCCTGTCTTCACTTATGTATCCAATTTTATATTTTTCCAGTGCATCCTTTGGAGATTTAATTTTAATTTCTTTATTGTTGAGTAAAATCTGTCCAGAATTAATTTTATCAAGCCCAAGTACACATTTTATTAATTCCGTTCTTCCTGCACCAACTAAACCATATAAGCCAAGTATTTCACCTTTTTTTAAATTTAAATTAATATTTTTATGGCCAAGATCAGTATTTATTGATTGCAGATTTAGTAAATTTTCATCCGTAAAATTAACATCTTTCTTAGATTTAATTATTTGTTCATCTCTACCAATCATTAATTTAACAAGTTTCTGTCTATTAAGATTAGTAATTTGTTCAGACTCGCAAGCATTTTTACCATCTCTCAAAACAGTAACTTCATCACAAATTTCAAATACTTCCTCTAATTTGTGACTAACAAAAACTATACTTACGTCTTGCTCAGCAACTAATCGTTTAAGTAATGCAAATAGGTTTTTTGTATCTTGAGGAGATAATGATGAAGTAGGTTCATCTAATAATAGTATTTTTGACTCTAGGGATAAAGCCTTGGCTATTTCACACAGTTGCATTTTTGCAACTGTTAAGTCTGAGACTATTGTATTTGGATCTATATCCAACTCCATAATATTGAGCCATTTTTTTGATTCTTTTGCAACAGTATTATAATCTATTAAACCTAAGTTATTTTTAGGAAGGTTGGTTAACATTAAGTTTTCTCCAACCGAAAACCTCCTAATTAAATTTCTTTCTTGATGTACAACTGAGATACCAGCATTTATTGCTGCATTAGGAGAAGAAAATGACTTCTCTTGATTATTTAAAAATAGCTTTCCTTCATTCTGATTGTAAACTCCTGTAATGATTTTAATTAATGTAGATTTACCCGCTCCATTTTCACCAAGAAGTGCATGTATTGATTTTCTTTTGAGTTTAAAGTTTGCATTATCAAGAGCTTTAACACCAGGAAAATTTTTTGTAATATTATTGAGTTCTAAAATATAATCACTCATCTGAAAAAACCTTTGTTCTTCTCTCTTCTCTATATTCTCTGTATCTATTTATAAATACTGCTAATAAAATCATAAATCCTAAAAATATTTGAACAAAAAAAGGATCAATTTTAAAAATTACTAAAGCTTGAGAGATTATAGAAACTAATATCACGCCAAAAGCAGTAGCAATAACATCTACTTTTCCTCCAGCAAGTATAGCGCCTCCAATTACCGGAGCAGCAAATGAAGGTAATAACCAAGAATCTCCTATATTAGGCGTCCCAAGTTGTAATCTACAAACCACTAACATTCCACCGATAGCTGCTAAAAGGCCTGATATAACATGAGCATAGATAACTATTTTTGTTGAAGATATTCCTATTAATTCTGATGATTGAACATTATTACCGTATGCCAGCATATATCTTCCAAGTGATGTTCTGTTCATTAAAATCCACATCAGGACAGTTATAATAATTGGTATAATTACTAAGTAAGGTATAGGGCCAAAGATCTTTGCGTTTCCAAAGAATTTAACAGCCTCAGGAATTTCATAAAAAGGTTGAGCCTCTGTTATTCCTAAATTCATTCCTTTAAAAATGTAAAGTGTAGCTAGAGTAATAATAAAAGCTGATATTCCAGTTTTAACAGTGATGTATCCATTTATAAAGCCACAAGCAAGACCAATCAATAATCCAATAAGAACAGCAGGTAAAATAGACATGCTATAAACTTCCATTAAGCCAGTAAATGAAATCGCAACTAAACCTCCAATTGCTCCGACAGATAAGTTCATTTGACCAATTGCAATGATAATCATTTGTGACATTGCTACAACGAGCATCAAACTAACACTCAGCATTAAAACATATAAGTTAAATGGAGAAATAAATGCAGGCTTGAACAATGAAATTAAGATTGAACCAAAAATTAAAACTAAACCAAGACCAAACCAATCTTTTTTTAAAAGTGCGCTCATGAAACAATTGAATTTTTAACAGTAAAATATTCTCTAGCTCTATCTAGCAGAACAGCTCCTAATAATATGATGCCAAGAAAAAATCTTACCCAAAATTCACCAACATCTATTAGGTATAATCCATTATTTATTAATGTGACAAGAATTGCTCCTAGCATTGTTCCAAAAACTGTAACCTTGCCTCCAGAAAGAAGTGTTCCACCTAATACTGGAGCTAAAAAAGCAGGTAATAACCAATCAAATCCTAGATGACCAGCCATAGATGGTATTGCAGCACCAATTCTTGCTGTTAACATAATACCTGCAAGTGCTGCTAAGAAGCCAGAAAGCATATGACAATAAATAAACATTCTATCTACAGAAATACCTGATAATTCTGCAGCATCAGGATTTGCCCCAGCTGCAATAAGCTTTCGTCCAATATCAGTGTATTTAAAAATATAATAAAGAACAAAACAAGTTAGCACACTGATAATTAGTAATGGTGAAATATATTTATTGAAAAGTTTTAGACTTCCAAAATCTGTAAAAGCTTCTGGTAATTTTCTAAATGCTTCTGCTTCAGTGAGCAAGGTCATGAAGCCAAAATAAATACTCATTGTTGCCAGTGTAACAATGAAACTATGAACACCTGTTCTGACAGTTACAAATCCATTAATCCAACCTAGAAATGAACCAAAAGCTAAAACTAAAATAATTGTTATAGAAATAGGAATTCCCATACTTTCCATACACCAACCACCAAACATTGCTGCAGAAACACCTAAAGCACCTAGAGAGAGGTTTAAACCTCCAGTAAGTATAACTACCATCATTGCTAAACCAATCATTATATCAAGAGCAACTACTCTTGAGAGAGCATAAATATTAAATCTTGAAGTAAATCCGTCAGTTGAAAAGGAAAAAATACAAATAAATACAATTACTAATATAAGTAAACCAAATTGATTAGTTTTTACAAAATTAGGAATTTTATTATTCATAAAAAAAGGGGGCTTAAAGCCCCCATATTATTTTAACTTGGACAGTTTAGATATGTGCTATCAAAAGTTTCTAAAATTTCTAAAGAAATTCCTCTCATAGCCATAACGTATGTATCAACATCGCTAATATCAACAAATACAGTACCTGAATCAATAAATTGATCAGTTTGTGCAGTTGATTTCCAAGGTGCATCAGCTTTGAACTCACAACCTTGTCTAACTTTGTCCATTACATATGAACCAATGTAACCTTGTCCATATGGGTTTTGAAGCATAGTTCCATGAACATAACCATCTTTAATAGCTTTTAAAACTACTTCATCATGATCAATACCAACCATTTTAATTCTTTTATCACCCATATTAGTTAAAGCTTGTGCTGCAACAACTGCAGGAACCCAAGCAGTAGTAACAATACCATCTACTTCACTTCCTTGAGCCGCCATGAAAGCATTAATTTTTTCATCAGCTGGTTCATAAGCATCAATATCAGCAATAACTTGAATAATTTCTACTCCACCACCAGCTTCTGAAACAGCTTGTTCAACTGCGTTGATTCTTAGAGTTGTATTTGGATCAACTAAGAAACCTGTGAAGTGAGCAATTTTTCCTTTACCACCTAAAGCTTTAATTAATTCTTTTGTACCAAGATAAGCTGAGTGACCTGTGTCAGTTCCAAAACAAAATTTTGCTTGAGTTGGTTGTTCAACACAACCTGCTAAAGCAGCTGTCGGTATACCAGCATCATCTAGTTCACCTAATATTTTATTTGTACCAACTGCATCACCTGGAAATACAAGTACTGCATTGTAACCTTGGCCAACTAAACTTTCAATTAACTCGTTTTGTTGACTTAGATCCCACTCTGCAGGAACTCTGTAATCTGCTTTCCCTAGACCAAAGTCTTGAACAGCATCCAAACCTGCTTGTTCCCACGCAGCAAAATAAGGGTGTGGGCCACCAGGTACTAAAGCTACTTTAGTCACACCATGACCACCTGCAAAAACAGGTGATGATAGTAATGCAAAAAAAGAGACTATAAGTATTATAAATTTTTTCATTATTCCTCCTTAAATTTATTTAATGTATGCAGATTTAGAACCTAAAGCAACAAAAATAAATAATGTATTTATTTATTCTTATATTAATTATACTATTCCACATGCTGTATTCATTTAGATGGTTTGGTCACGATGACCCTTCAAAATTAGATCAAATTCGACAGATAGGAGTTGAAGGAATTGTATCATCATTAGCACACATAAAATATGGTGAAAAATGGTCCTCAGTAGAGATCAGGAAAAGGAAAAAATTTATTGAAAGTTTCAACATTAGTAAAAATAAACAATTAACTTGGAGCGTTGTTGAAAGTCTTCCTGTTCATAACGATATAAAAAAAAGATCT
>CACONS010000024.1 GCA_902628645.1 uncultured Alphaproteobacteria bacterium
ATGGAAGGAGTCATCATATTGTTTTCAATTGTAAACTCGTGATCAATTAAAATAAATTTTCTTATTTGTTCAATACTAGAAAGGCTTTTATTGACTTTATCTACAACTTCCTTCATCTTTTTATTAAATGAAGAATCTTGAATTATCTTATTTAAATCGCCCTCAACATTATTTTCTTTTGCCCATTCTAAAGCTAAATCTTTATTAGGAACCAGGATTGCAACCAGGTAATTTTTGAAATCTCCATATAACATTGATTGAGCAATTTCAGGTTCAATATCTAGCTTTGCCTCTATTCTTGAAGGAGAAATATTATCTCCACCAGCATTTACAATAATATCTTTTTTCCTATCCGTTATTTTTAAATAATCTTCATCATCAAATTCACCAATATCACCTGTATGAACCCACCCATCAATTATAGTTTTATTAGTTGACTCAGGATCATTCCAATAACCATTCATAATTAATTCGCCACGAGCTAAAATTTCTCCATCTTCAGAAATTTTCACTTCATTTCCTTGAAGAACTTTTCCGACAGTATCTAATTTAATTTTTTCAGGAGGGTTTGCAGAAATAACAGGAGCCGTTTCAGTTTGTCCGTAGCCTTGAAGTAGTGGAAGGCCAAGGGCGCTTAGGTATAATCCAACTTCAAAATTTAGTGCTGCGCCTCCAGATATCAACGCTCTGAGACTTCCGCCAAATCTTTTCTTAACTTTTTTTCTTACTATCCTATCCATCAATCCATTCATAAATCTTTCAGTGAAGCTCATCTGCTCACCAAAATATTTTTTCTTTCCTAGATTTAATGTAATTGCAAAGAAGCGTTGACTTAATTTACTTTGGTTTTTTAGACCTTGTGAAATACGTGTGTGTAAGGAGTCATAAAACCTTGGAACAGCTGTCATAAAATGTGGAGCTGCCTCTGCCATATTTACTAATAATTTATCAATACTTTCAGCGTAATAGATTTGTGCTC
Source organism: uncultured Alphaproteobacteria bacterium (assembly GCA_902628645.1). Lineage (GTDB taxonomy): Bacteria > Pseudomonadota > Alphaproteobacteria > HIMB59 > CACPNW01. Next base: position 980 of record CACONS010000024.1, read on the forward strand.
CTTGCCCCATTTCTAGGAATTGTAAAGTATGCTCATAGGAATGAGACAATGGTAACCATGATAAATATCTAATTTCTTTTGTTAAATCACTGGTAAGACTTTCAAGTAATTTATCACAGGAGGCGCAGTTTCTTAGCATAGCTCCATGACTTAACATTACTCCCTTAGGATTTCCTCCAGTACCAGATGTATAAATAATACATGCTGTATCTTTTCTTTTAAAATTTTTTGATAATTCTTCTATTTCATTGGAACTTTTACTTTTTGATAAGTTGTCATTTATAATTTTGTTGTATGATAAAATATTTACAACTTCTGTATAAGTTTCATTATCATCATTAATTTTAATTACGTTCTGACAATGTGAAATTTTTTCAATAGCAGGTAGAACTTTTTTCATTAACTCATGTGATGATACTATTGCACATCTAGCTCCTGAATGCTCAATAATATATTTATAGTCATTGGTTGTACTCGTTGTATAAGCAGGAACAGAAATTGCCCCAATGGACATTATTGCTAAATCAGTGATTTGCCATTCAGGTCTATTTTCAGATAAAATTAATACTCTATCTCCTTCTAAAATACCCAGATCTTTTAAGTATGTTGCTAAACTTTCGACTTGTTCTTTTACTTGTGACCAACTTAAAGAAACATATTTATCATTCTCTTTCTTCCACAAATATGGTTGATCTTTTAAATTATTTGCTTGATGATAAAATATACCCGGTATGCTATTAAACTCGTCAAAATTAATAATCATGCTTTCTATCCTCCCTACAAAGCTCAGATATTAGACCTATATCGAAATAGTATAATATGAAACAAAAAAATTATCAAAATTCAACAAAAAATACCCTTGGCAAATTACCAATTTGGAATTTAAAGGATTTGTATGAATCGCCAAAAGCGAGGAAGCTTAATAATGATTTAAATAAGCTCAGAATATCGGCTAAGAAATTTGAGAAAAAATACGCATCCAAAATCACCAAGATTAGTTCCAATCAACTTTTAAAAGCCATTATAGAGTTAGAGGATATTGATACAAAAATAGATAGAATTATGTCTTATGCACATTTATTAGTTGCTGAGGATGGAAACAATGAAAAGAATAAAATTTTTTATCAACAAATGCAGGAGCAATTAACAAATATTGCCTCCTCAATTGTCTTCTTTAGTCTTGAAATTAATGAAATTTCTGAAAAAAATTTAAAAAAAATTTATGCTGATAAAAAACTAAAGATTTATAAAAACTGGATAAAAAATATTCGAAAATTTAAACCTTATCAATTGGATGTTAAAACAGAAAAATTACTTCAAGAAAAAAGTATTACTTCTAGATCGGCCTGGGTTAGACTATTTGATGATACAATTGCCTCACTTAAATTTCCTTTTAAGGGAAAAAATTTATCTAGTGCTGAAATTTTTAATTTACTTTCTGATAAAAAAGAAGCAAATCGTAAAAAATCAGCTGAGGTAGTATCTGCTGTTTTAAAAAATAACATTACTTTATTTACATCTATTACTAATAATCTTGCAAAAGACAAATCAATCAATGATAAATGGAGAGGATTGCCAAATCCAGTCAGTTCAAGAAATTTATCTAATGTTGTTGAAGATGAAGTTGTAGAAGCTTTAAGTGACACAATAATAGAAAATTATCCAAAAATTGCTCATCGTTATTATAAAATAAAATCTAAATGGCTAAAAAAGAAATCTTTAATGTATTGGGACAGAAATGCACCTCTTCCTTTCCAATCACAGAGTATTTATTCCTGGAAAGATGCAAGACAAATTGTAACTAATGCTTATTCAAATTTTGATAAAAGAGCAGGAAATATTGTAAATAAATTTTTTGATAATTCATGGATACACGCTCCAGTAAAATCAGGAAAATCTCCTGGTGCTTTCGCTGCTTCTACTGTCCCATCAGTTCATCCATTCATACTTGTTAATTATCAAGGCAAAGCAAGAGATATAGCTACTCTTGCTCATGAACTAGGACATGGAATCCATCAATATTTAGCTGGACAAAAACAAACTTATTTTAATTCTTCAACTCCATTAACCCTTGCTGAAACAGCAAGTGTTTTTGGGGAAATGTTAACTTTTAAATCTCTTTTATCTATTACGACAAAAGAAAATGAACGTAAGGGGCTTTTAGCAAACAAAGTCGAAGATATGCTAAACACTGTTGTAAGGCAGATTGCATTCTTTGAATTTGAAAAACGTATTCATCATCAAAGAAAAATTAAAGAATTAAGTGTTGATGAGATTTGTGAAATTTGGATCGATGTTCAAAAGAAAAGCTTAGGACCATCAATAAAATTTAATGATGATTACAAATATTTCTGGAGCTACATACCCCATTTTATTCATTCACCATTTTATGTTTATGCATATGCTTTTGGTGATTGTCTTGTTAATTCTCTTTTTAATGTTTACGAAAGCAAACTCCCTAAATTTGAAGACAAATACATTACATTGTTAGAGAGCGGTGGTAGTGATACATATGATAAACTATTGAAGCCTTTTGGATTAAATCCGAAGAAAAAAGATTTCTGGCAAAAAGGAGTTAATGTTATTGAGAATTTGATTGACCAATTAGAAGAATAAAATTGATGAAAGATAAAGAAGCAAAGTCTCTAACTAAACAACTTACCAGGTATGCCAAAGTTGGCGGTGTTGTTGGAAAATTAGCCACTAAACTTGCAAGTCAAAGATATTTAGGCGTTAAGTTAGATAAAGAAAAACATGCTTCAGAAATAAGAGCTGCTCTTGGAAGTATTAAAGGGCCATTAATGAAAGTGGCACAATTATCAGCAACTATACCTGACTTACTTCCTGATGAGTACGCGCAAGAACTTATGCATTTACAGTCTAATGCTCCACCGATGGGATGGTTATTTGTTAAAAGAAGAATGGCTGCAGAATTAAAACAGGACTGGCAAAAAAATTTTATTGAGTTTGATAAAGAAGCAACAAGAGCAGCTTCTCTTGGACAAGTTCATAAAGCTAAAATAAAAAATGATGATATAGTAGCTTGCAAACTCCAATACCCAGACATGGCTTCAGCAGTTAGTGCTGATCTTTCACAATTAAAAATGATTTTTTCAATTTATCAGTCCTATAATAAAGCGATCAAAACTGATGAAGTATACAAAGAAATTACTGACAGACTTAAAGAGGAGCTAGATTACGAAAGAGAAAAAAAATTAATGGCTATATTTAGAAATATATTTTCAAATATAAATTTTGTTCATGTTCCAAAAACCTATGATAAATTATCTACAAAGAGATTGCTAACTATGAGCTGGCTAGATGGTGAACCTATTTTGAATTTTAAAAAATCTGCTAAAGAAACAAGAAATACATTAGCAGCTAATATGTATAAAGCCTGGTATAAGCCATTTTTTGAATACGGAGTGCTTCACGGAGATCCACATTTAGGAAATTATTCTGTTCAAAAAAAAGACCTTAGTATTAATATATATGACTTTGGTTGTATGAGAATTTTTAATGGTAATTTCATTCAAGGTGTAATTGATTTATACTTTGCTCTTCAAGAAAATGATAATTCAAAGGCAGTTCATGCTTATGAGCAATGGGGGTTTACAGATATTACTAAAGAGAAATTAAAAGTATTAAATAAATGGGCAGGGTTTTTATATTCACCTTTGATGGAAGACAAAGTTCAAAAAATACAAGAAAGTGACAGTGGTATATATGGAGCACAAATTGCTTCTGAAGTTCATCAGGAACTTAAAAAACTAGGCGGTGTTAAACCTCCAAAAGAATTTGTGTTCATGGATAGAGCAGCAGTAGGACTAGGTTCAGTATTTATGCATTTAAAAGCAGAAGTTAATTGGTACAGAATTTTCCATGAGCTCATTAAAGATTTTGATTCAAAAAAATTAATGAAAAACCAACAAAAAGCTTTAAATTTAGCGAACCTATCAATATAAGAAGCCATGCTCTTATCTGCTATTAAAGAAAATGATAACAATGAGACAAGAGTCTCTATTTCCCCTGAATCTGTAAAGCTTTTTTCTAGACTAGGTTTTGAAGTTATAATTGAAAATAGAGCGGGTGAAACATCAGGTTATCAAAATTCAAATTATGAAGAAGCTGGAGCAAAAATTGTTACTAGATCTGAATGCTTGAAGGCTGATGTTTGTTTATGTGTTAGAATGCCAAGCACTGACGATATAAAAAACTTAAAAAGTAATTCATTACTTATTGGAATTTTAAATCCATATGAAAATAAAACTGAATTTTCTAATTTAAATAAAAACAAAATATCATCGTGCTGTATGGAATTAATTCCTAGAATAAGTAGAGCGCAAAGTATGGACGTTCTATCATCTCAAGCTAATTTAGCTGGATATAGAAGTGTAATCGATGCAGCAGAGCAATTTGGAAAAGCTTTTCCAATGATGATGACTGCAGCCGGAAGGGTAAATCCAGCAAAAGTTATGATACTTGGTGTAGGAGTTGCAGGTTTACAAGCTATAGCAACAGCAAAAAGACTTGGAGCAGTAGTGTCTGCTACTGATGTAAGAGCGGCAACTAAGGAACAAGTTGAAAGTCTTGGTGGAAAATTCATAATGGTTGAAGATGATGACTCTCAAAATGCTGAAACCGCAGGTGGTTATGCAAAGGAAATGAGTGAAGATTATAAGAAAAAACAAGCTCAATTGATAGCTGAAACAGTTTCAAAACAAGATATAGTAATTTGTACAGCTCTTATTCCTGGAAAAAAAGCACCAGTTTTAATCACAGAAGAAATGGTTTCTTCAATGATACCAGGATCAGTAGTAATTGATTTGGCTGTAGAAGCAGGTGGTAATTGTCCTTTAAGTAAAATGAATGAAATAGTAGTGCATAATGGAGTAAAAATCGTTGGCTATGGAAATGTTCCCGGAAGAGTGGCTAAAGATGCCTCTGCACTATATGCTAAAAATATATTTAACTTCTTAAGTTTATTAATAGACAAAGAAAATAAAAAAATAAATTTTGATTTTGATGATGAAATAATTAATTCTGTTTTGCTAACGCATGACGGAGATGTAAGATTGGAGCAATTTAAGTAATATGGAAGCACATTCTTCAGAAGTCTTTGTTATTGGACTAACAGTATTTTTCTTAGCTTGTATTATTGGCTATTATGTAGTTTGGTCAGTTACTCCTGCTTTACATAGTCCTTTGATGGGTGTCACAAATGCAATATCAAGTGTAATTATAGTTGGGGCAATACTGGCAGCTGGACCTCAAGGTTTTGATACTTCAAAAATATTTGGATTAATTGGTGTTGTATTAGCTTCAGTTAATATTTTTGGAGGTTTCTTAGTAACATATCGAATGCTCTCGATGTTTAAGAAAAAAACAAAAAAAACAAAGGAAAAAGAATAATGTCTTCTAACATGGTTGCAATATTATATTTAATTTCTGCATTATTATTTATCTTTGCTCTAAGAGGTTTATCTCACCCCGAATCTTCAAGAATGGGTAATATTTTTGGTATCATTGGAATGATTATAGCGGTGTTCACAACACTAATGTTTAAATCTGTTTTAAGCTATTATGAAATTGGAGCCGCAATACTTATTGGTGGTGCCATAGGTTCATTTATTGCTCTTAGAATTGAGATGACAGCATTACCTCAATTGGTAGCGGCTTTTCATAGCTTAGTAGGTTTAGCTGCTGTATTTGTTGCTGCTGCTGCATTCTATGATCCAGTAGCTTTTAGTATTGGAAAAGTTGGTTCGATTAAAACTGCTAGTTTAGTTGAAATGAGTATAGGAACATTTATTGGAGCCATCACTTTTTCTGGTTCAGTTTTAGCTTTTGGAAAATTACAAGGTACAATTTCAGGAAAGCCAATAGTATTTAAGTTCCAGCATCTTATAAATGCAATAATTTTCATTCTAATTATTTTCTTGATTGTATTATTTGTAATTAATCAATCTCCAACAATCTTTTGGACAATAGTTATTGTTTCAATATTACTAGGATTTCTTGTAGTGATTCCTATTGGTGGAGCTGACATGCCAGTTGTTGTTTCTATGTTAAACTCTTATTCAGGTTGGGCGGCTTGTGGCATAGGATTTACATTAAGTAATAATCTCTTAATTATAACTGGTGCTCTTGTTGGGGCATCTGGTGCAATATTGAGTTATATAATGAGTAAAGGGATGAATAGATCCATTATTAATGTCGTTCTAGGAGGTTTTGGTGGTGAGCAAGACACTAGTGCTAGTAAGGATAACTCAGACAAAATTGTTAAACAAGGTAATGCAGAAGATGCTGCATATATAATGAAAAACGCAGACTCCGTAATTATTGTACCAGGATATGGAATGGCTGTAGCGCAGGCTCAACATGCTTTAAGAGAAATGGGTGACATATTAAAAAAAGAAGGAATAGAGGTAAGATATGCAATACACCCAGTTGCTGGAAGAATGCCAGGTCATATGAATGTTTTACTAGCTGAAGCTAATGTTCCTTATGAAGAAGTTTTAGAACTAGATGAAATTAATCATGACTTTCCAATGACAGAGGTTTCTTTTGTTATTGGGGCAAATGATGTAACAAATCCTGCTGCGAAAACGGATGAGTCCTCTCCTATTTTTGGTATGCCTATTTTAGATGTAGAAAAGTCTCAAAGCGTTTTATTTGTAAAACGTTCAATGGCAACTGGCTATTCTGGTG
>CACONS010000025.1 GCA_902628645.1 uncultured Alphaproteobacteria bacterium
CCTAGAGAAATTTTTTATAATCCAATAAAATTGTTTAAATATTTTTTTAAATTTCCAGGAATATTCTTTCCATGGACATTTGTTTTTGGTGCAATAACAGTAGCAACCTATTTATTTCTAACACCTTCATTGGAAACTATGAAGACTTTTGAAGTTGGCTGGATATCTTATATTTTTTTCAGAAATGCAGCAATCATACTTGTATGGACAGGTTTTTTTCACCTAAAATTAAAAACCCAAGGAACTTCTTTTAAATATAATCCCAGACCTTTAGAAAAGCATAAAAAGTTTTTATTTAACGATCAAACAAAAGATAATTTATTCTATACTTTTTGTAGCGCTATCCCATTTTGGACAGCTTATGAAGTAATTACATTTTGGGCATTTGCAAATCAATTAATTCCTTACGTTAGTTGGGAAATTTATCCAATATATTGTTGTTTCATGTTTTTCCTTGTTCCTTTTATCAGAGATGCACATTTTTATTTAACACATAGATTATTACATTGGGGACCTCTTTACAAAATAGCTCATAAAGTTCATCATCGTAATACCAACACAGGAGCCTGGTCGGGCATGTCTATGCATCCAATAGAACATATACTTTATTTCTCAGGTATTCTTATTCATTGGATTATTCCTTCTCATCCTTTAGTTGCAATGTATCATGTTTTTCATGCAGGTTTAGCTCCTACACCAGGACATACAGGATATGAAAAAATGACTTTTAAAAATGGTGTAGCGATTCCAACTGGAGACTATATGCATTACATCCATCACAAATATTTTGAATGTAATTACTCTGGTGGTAACACAAGTTTTTTAGATAAACTCATGGGAACTTTTCATGATGGGTCAGAAGAAGCTACAAAAGAAGTAATGGCTCGCATTAAAGATAAAGCTCATTATCTCTAATCTTAACTTCATATATTTCTAATTTTATTATATTGTTATTAACTATGAGTAATGTTGAATTATTCCAGGATGTTAAAAATAGTTTAGGAGAAGGAATAACTTGGTCTTCAATTGATGGAAGCTTATTTTGGCTTGATATTAAACCAAAATCGGTATTATTGAGATTAAACCTACAAACTGAAAAATTAGAAACCTATGATTTACCAGAATTTGTAACAGCATCATCTATAATTTCAAAAAATGAAATTGCTTTAGTGTCAAACAATGGTGTTAACAAATTTAACCTTCAAACAAAAAAATATGAAAGATTAATAAATGTAGAAAATAATATTTCTACAAATAGGTCTAATGATGGAGCTTCTGATGCTAAAGGTAGATTGTGGTTTGGTACAATGCAAAACAATTTCAATTTAGATGGCAGTCCTAAACCTTTAAATACTAAATCTGGAAGTTTATATTGCTTATCAAATAATCAATTAAATATTGTAGAAAAGAATCTTGGCATTCCTAACACATTTATTTGGAGTCCTGATAACTCAAAATTTTATTTTGCTGATACAACAAACGGTTCATTACTTGAATATAATTTTAATTTAGATAACGGCTCTTTATCAGATAAAAAAGTTTTTTTTGATTTTGAACGTGGTCTACCAGATGGCTCTACGATTGATAGTGAGGGATATATATGGAACTGTCGTTGGGGTGGATCGTGTGTAGTAAGAATTGATCCCAATGGCAAAATTGATCAGATTTATGAATTGCCTGTAGAAAATGTTACAAATTGTGTATTTGGAGGAAGTGATCTAAAAACTCTCTATATCACTACTGCGTTTAATGAAGGTAAACATAAATATGACGGTAGTTTATTTGCATTAAATCTAAACACTTCTGGTTTAGAAGATAATAAATTTAAAATTTGATTTTTTACTTTAATTAGATAAAACTTTTATTAGTGAATAAAAAAAACAAATTTAGATCATCTGACTGGTATAACTCTAAATCTCATAGAAGAGATACTTTCATACATAGAGGGTGGATGAGAAATCAAGGACACCCAAACCATTTATTTGATGGTCGTCCAGTTATTGGAATTTGCAATACTTGGTCTGAATTAACTCCTTGTAACGGACATTTTAGAGAGATAGCAGAGTCAGTAAAAAAAGGTGTGTACGAAGCTGGTGGTTTTCCTCTAGAGTTCCCTGTTTTTTCTGCAAGTGAATCAAATCTTAGACCAACCGCGATGTTATTTAGAAACTTAGCAAGTATGGATGTTGAAGAAGCTATAAGGGGAAACCCAATAGATGGAGTCGTACTTTTAATGGGATGTGATAAAACAACTCCTTCATTGATGATGGGTGCTGCTAGTGTAGACTTGCCGACTATAGGTATTTCTGGAGGACCAATGTTAAATGGTCATCATCAAGGTGAAATTATTGGTTCTGGTACAGGTGTTTGGAAACTTGATGCTGATTTAAATGCAGGAGTAATAACAGAGGAAGATTTTATAAATGCTGAAATATCAATGAGCAGATCAAAAGGTAATTGTATGACTATGGGAACAGCATCTACAATGGGATCAATGGTTGAAGCACTAGGCATGTCACTACCTGGTAATGCTGCTATACCTGCAGTTGACTCTAGACGATATGCTTTATCTCATATGTCTGGAAAAAGAATTGTCGAAATGGTCAAGGAAAATATGATCATGTCAAAAATTGTAACAAAAAAATCTTTTGAAAATGCAATAAAGGTCAATGGAGCTATAGGAGGCTCCACAAATGCAGTTATTCATCTGGCCGCAATTGCAGGTCGAATGGAAATAGATTTAGATTTAGAGGATTGGAATAAATGTGGAGATGGTATTCCAACATTAGTAAATCTACAACCTTCTGGAAAATATTTAATGGAGGATTTCTATTATGCAGGCGGTGTTCCTGTAGTCATAAAAAGACTAATGGAAAAAAAATTATTAGAAGAAAACGAGATGACTGTTAATGGAAAAACTATAGCTGAGAATAATATTAATGCTAAATGTTGGAACAATGACGTTATAAAAGAATTTGAAAATCCATTAACAAAAAATGGAGGAATTAAAATTCTTAGAGGCAATATTGCTCCAAATGGTGCAATTATTAAACCATCAGCTGCATCGCCAGAATTAATGAAACATACTGGAAAAGCTGTAGTCTTTGAAAGTGTAGAAGAGTTCCATGAAAAGATTGATGATCCTAATTTAGAAGTTGATGAAAATTCAATATTAGTTTTAAAAAACTGTGGACCAAAAGGTTATCCTGGTATGGCTGAAGTAGGAAATATGCGCCTTCCTCAAAAACTTTTAAAAAAAGGTGTTCGCGATATGATTAGAATATCTGATGCAAGAATGAGTGGAACAGCATATGGCACAGTGATATTGCACACAGCTCCAGAAGCTGCAGTTCTAGGACCTTTAGCAGCAGTACAAAACGGTGATGAAATTGAAATTGACGTTAACGAAGGTACAATGAATTTAAAAGTAGATGATAAAACAATTGAAAATCGTTTAAAAAATTATACTCCAATTCTGCCCAAAATATCGGGTGGATATCAAAAAATGTATATAGAACACGTAATGCAAGCTGATAAAGGAGCAGATTTAGATTTTCTGGTTGGAAAAAGAGGCTCTGAAGTTAAAAGACACAGTCACTAAAAAATCCATAAACAATATTATTTAAAATAAAATATTTTTACAAGAAATGTTCATATTTATACATCAAAAACCTTACCAGGATTTAAAATATTATTTGGATCAAAACTTCTCTTAATTAATTTCATGAGAGGAATATTATCTGGATGTTGTTTTAGTAAATATTCTTTTTTTTGAAGTCCAATACCATGTTCACCTGTTATAGTTCCATCCATTTCTAGTGCTTTATCAATTAATTTATTACTAAATTCTCTTATATATTTGTACTCATTTTTTTTATTAGGATCATAGACAATAGTTACATGAAAATTACCATCACCTACATGACCAACCATTGGTGCTTTTAATCCAGTTTCTTGTAGTTCATTTTCCGCAAATTTTATACATTCAACTATATTGGAAATAGGAACACAAACATCTGTTGCATATACTCTAACATCATCGCCTTGAGCTTTGACAGAATAATAAACATTATGTCTTGCTTTCCAGATTTTATTTCTTTCTTCTGTATTTGCTGCCCACTTAAACTCATTACCATTATTATTTTTGGAAATTTCTTCTACTACATCAATTGATTCTTTATTTGAAATCTCGCTACCATGGAACTCATAGAATAGTGTTGGTAAACTTTCTAAATTTTCTAGCTTAGAATATTGAATACTTATATCCATTTGATCTTTATTTAATAATTCTACTCTTGCAATTGGGACACCATATTGAATAATTTCTTGTGCTGTTAAAACTGCAGAGTCTAGATCTGGAAATTGACAAACAGCACTCATGATACTTTCAGGTATAGGAGATAACCTTAGATGAACTTCAGTAATTATTCCGAGTGTTCCTTCTGAACCGACAAAAAGGTTTGTCAAATTGTATCCTGCAGAAGTTTTTTTTGCTCTACTTCCTGTTTTAATTATATCGCCATTTGCCAATACGACAGTTAAACCAAGCACAGTAGTTCGCATTGTTCCATATCTTACTGCCATTGTTCCTGAAGCAGAACAAGCCGCCATACCTCCAAGAGAAGCATTTGCGCCTGGATCTATTGGAAAAAATACTCCCTTATCTTTTAAAGATTCATTTAGTTGTTCTCTCGATACATTTGCTTGTACACGACAATCAAAGTCTGCTTCATTAATAGAAATAATTTTGTTAAAATTTTCCATTGAAATTGTAAAACCTTCATCATTTCCAACAACATGACCTTCTAAAGATGTACCGGTACCATAGGCAGTTACAGGTACTTTAAATTCATTACAAATCTTTAGTATTTTTGAGAGTTCTTCATTATTATTTGGAAACAAAACAGCTCTAGGTAGAATAGGATCATAAGCATCTTCTCCTTTTGCATGATTATTTCGTACACTTTCTGAAAATGATATTCTTTCTTGTAAAAGCTCTTTCAAATTGTCTAATAATCCTCTATCCATTTATTAATAATATTAAATATTTAATAAAAGTAAATGAATACAACGCCACTAGAGTTAGAAAATATATATGATCTAGCATATAAAGCATTATCAAACAATGGATGCGATCATTTTAATGCAGATTCTGTAGCTACTACAGTTTCACACGCTGAAAGAGATGGAAGTGTCTCACATGGATTATTTCGAATTCCTGGATATGTAGCTTCTCTTAAAAGTAAAAAAGTTAATGGAGAATCAAGACCTACAAATACTTTTCTTACACAAAATGCAATTCGTGTAGAAGGTAATTATGGTTTTGCTCCTGTAGGAATAAAAGTTGGTTTACCTGAATTGATAAATACAACAAATAAACATGGAGTTGGTGTTTTAACTATAACTAACACTCATCATTTTGCGGCACTATGGCATGAAACTGAAGCATTAGCTGAAAATAATTTAATTGGAATTGCTTGTACTGCATACAAGCCAAGTGTGGCTCCAGCTGGTGCAAAAAAACCATTATTTGGAACTAATCCAATATCATTTGCTTGGCCGAGAAAAAATAATACCCCAGTAGTCTATGATATGGCAACTTCTACAATGGCAATGGGAGAAGTTCAGGTTGCGGCACGCGATGGTCATAAAGTTCCTTATGGAACAGGTTTAAATAAGGATGGTGAAAAAACTGATGATCCATCTCAAATTGCTAACGGTGGAGTTCTTCTGACATTTGGTGACTATAAGGGTTCTGCAATAGCAATGATGATTGAGTTACTTGCTGCTGGTCTAGTAGGAGATCTATTTAGCTTTGAAGCTAAAGAGGAAGATAACAATGATGGTGGTCCTGCAAGGGGTGGTGAATTTATTATGGCTTTGTCCCCTGAGCTTATTGCAGGAAAAAATTGGAATGAACATGCTGAGAAATTTTTTGATCAAATGACATCCTTAGAAGGTGTGCGTTTACCTGGTCAACGAAGACATACAAATAGGCTTGATAAAGGCCCAAGAAAAATTAATTCAGAACTAGTAGAAAAAATAAAGAGTCTAATTTAATCCAGTTATGGATAATATTAAATTAGATTTTCAAAAACACATTGATGCTGGAAGATGTAATGGAGCAGAATGGATAATAAATAATAATAATAATATTTATCATGAAGCAATTGGTTACAGAGATTTAGATTTAAAAGAAAAGCTAAGTAAAAACTCATATTATAGAATTTGGTCAATGACTAAGCCTATTATTGGGTTTGCAGCAATACAATTAATTGAAAAAAATTTCTTATCTCTTGATGATACAATAGATAAATATTTACCTGATTTTAAAAATTTAAAAAAACTAAACACTTTCAATAGTAAGTTAAGTGATACAAAACCTGTAGATAATATTCCTACAGTCAGACAACTTTTACAACATACTGCAGGTTTTACGTACAATAGTTCTGATAATTCTTTAGCTAAAGAATATGAGGATAGGAACTTATTTCATTCACCATCCTCGAGTTTAGAGGAGGAAATCAGTAAAATAATAGAATTACCTTTGCTTTTTGAGCCAGGCTCAAAATGGCATTATTCTATATCTATAGATATTTTAGCTAGAATTATAGAAGTTGTAACAAAAGACAAGGTTATAAATGTTTTAAAAGAAAATATTTTTTTACCTTTAGAAATGAAAGATACAAATTTTTATATAGATGAAAATAGAAATAAACAGCTAGTTGAAACGTTTGAATATAATAATGATAAATTAAAATTAACTAATTTAAATTATGATAAAAGAAAATTAATTTTATATGGGTATCAAACAAATAATAAAAATTATTCTAGAGGAGGACATGGATTATTCTCAACAGCTGAAGATTATGAAAAATTTGCGACAATGCTTCTTACTGGTAAAAATAAAAATGGAAAAGATTTGATAAATTCTGAAAATTTAGAATTAATAAGAAATAATTCATTAAATAAAGAGCTATTTCCTATTGAAATCACATCAATTAATACAATCAAAGATGAAAATTATGAAAATGATTTAAACGGATATGGTTGGGGTTTAGGATTTAGAGTATTAATGAATAATACTCCTCAAAATAAGTTTGGTTCGTTGGGAGAATTTGGATGGTCAGGATATGCAGCTACTTACTTCTTAGCTGATCCAAAAAATAATTTATCTGCAGTTTTAATGATGCAAATTTTAGATGCTGATATGAATATTAAAAAAGATTTTTACAATAATATCTTTAAAAATCTTTAATGAATATTAAATCAAATCCATATTCCTATGGAATATTTTTAACTCTTTTGACTTATTTATCTTTTGGCATCTTAGATACAATTCAAAAAACAGCAGTTCAGTATCACTCTGTTTTCGTACTATTATTTGTTAAGTTTGCTTTCTGTTTTATATTTTCTTTTTTTATTGCCAAAAAAAATAAGGTTAAAAAATTTTATATTTCAAATAATTATAAGATACAAATTACTAGATGTGTTCTATCAGTTTGTGAATCGTGTTTTTTTGTACTATCTTTTAGACATTTAGCTCTAGCAGATGCCCATACGATTGGATCTCTAGCACCCGTTCTTGTCCTAGTTTTTTCTTATTTTATATTAAAAGAAAATATTAACAAAGCT
>CACONS010000026.1 GCA_902628645.1 uncultured Alphaproteobacteria bacterium
GAATTGCACCTTTAGGAATAAAAATGTTCTCATTTTCTTTTAAATTAATTACTTTTTTCTCAATTGTGACTTCAGCCTCTCCTTCAGCTACAATCCAATGCTCAGATCTATGTTCATGACTTTGAAGAGATAAAACTCCTCCTGGTTTTACAAAAATTTTTTTTACTAGGAATTTTTTACCCGACTTTAGTATCTCAAATGATCCCCAAGGTTTTTCTGTGATAGAATTCATTATGAATGTTTATTTATATATTATATATCTATTTATAAATGATAAAAATATCACCATCAATATTATCAGCGGATATTCTTCAATTAGAAGAAGAAGTTAGATCTTTAGATCAAAATGGTGCTGACTATATTCATATAGATATTATGGATGGTCACTATGTTCCCAATATTACTTTTGGACCAAATATTGTTAAATCATTAAAAAAAGTTACTTCTAAAATTTTAGATGTGCATCTTATGATTAAACCAGTTAAACAATATATTAATGAATTTATTGAAGCTGGATCAGATATCATTACTTTTCATCCTGAAGCTGATGATAACCCAGAAGAAATAATTAAAATAATATGTGATGCTAAAATTAAAGCAGGAATTGCAATTCACCCTAAGGTAAATATTGCAGATATTGATCATTTATTTAGTAAAGTGCAACAAATAATAGTTATGACTGTCATACCTGGTTTTGGTGGTCAAAAATTTATGCATGATCAAGTAAAAAAAATTAAAGATTTAGATGAAATTAGAAAAAATGATAATTATAACTATGAGATAGCTGTTGATGGTGGAATAAATAATGAAAATGCAAAAATATGTAAAGATAATGGAGCTGATGTATTAGCGGTAGGATCTTATCTATTATCTCAAAATAAAAATAACTATAATGAAATTATAAATTCCTTGAGATAATGGACTGGGATAAATTAAAATCATTTTACGAAATTGCAATCTCAAGAAGTATTTCTAAGGCAAGTGCTAAACTAAATATCAGTCAATCTGCACTTAGTAGACAAATACAAGATCTTGAATACGATTTAAAGACACCTTTGTTTATAAGACATCAAAAAGGTGTGAGATTAACAGAGCAAGGTGAAAATTTGCTTAATACTGTAAATCAAATTAATTTTTCAATTTCTGATTTTGAAAAAAAATTATTAGATAAAAAAACAAAACCTGTTGGAAAATTGACAATCAGTACAACAGTTGGATTTGGTTCAACCTGGTTAACACCAAGAATAAATAAGTTTGTAAATCAATATCCAGAAATCGATGTAAATTTAATTATGAGTGATGAAGAGGTTGATTTAGGCGCAAGAGTTGCTGATGTTGCAGTGAGAGTAAAAAAGCCGACACAAGCTAATTTAATTTTCAAGAAATTTGTTAACTTTCACAATCATATTTATGGATCATCAGATTATCTTCAAAAAAATGGAATTCCAAGAAATGTTAATGATTTAGATAAACATGATCTAATTTGTTTTGGAGCTGGTTTACCTTCCCCTATTTCTAATATTGATTGGATATTAAAAATTGGAAAAGAAGGTACAAAAAGAAGACCAAAATTTAGAGTAAACAGTATTTATGCGATGTCACTAGCAATTGAAAAAGGTGGTGGATTAGCATCTTTACCTGATTATATGGTTGCTGATAAACCTCAACTTGTACAAGTGCTTCCAAATTTAGAAGGCCCATCGTATCAAACATATTTTGTTTATTCTGAATCTTTTAAAAATGATAGGAGACTTGAAGTTTTTAGAGATTTTTTATTTAATGAAGCTAAAGATTGGCATTATTAGTCTTTGACTTAATTTTTTATTTTTGTATACCGTATCTACATTATGGGATATCCAAAAAAACATAGAGGTAGACGTAAAAGAGGCTCTAAATATAGAAGAAACAAAAAGCGTCAAAAAAAGAAATAATTAATACCCTTCTTTTTTAAACACTAATTCGACATATATATAAACAATGTTTAAATTTTTCACTGAACCAAAATGGTATGTTTGGGCTTATGTAGGCTCAGTTGTAATTCTTACATCTATATGGGTTCAGGTTCAGATTGATGTACAAATAAATGAATGGTTTGGCGAATTTTATGACATGATTCAAAAAGCACTTGGAACACCAAATGCTATAACTATGCAAGAATACATGGGAGCTCTTTTTAGCTTTGCTCAATTAGCTGCTATTTCAATTGCATTAGGACTAGCGATCTCTTTTCTTACATCACATTTTCTGTTTAGATGGAGAACTGCGATGGTTGAGTGGTACCATAGCGTATATGATCAAGCAAGAACCATAGAAGGTGCAAGTCAAAGGGTTCAAGAAGATACAATTAAATTTAGTAGAATTATGGAAGGTCTAGGAACAAGCCTAATTGAATCCGTTCTTGTACTAGTCGAATTCTTCCCCCTTTTAATGACTCTTTCAGTTGGAATTCCAATTTTATGGTTTGGTGATTGGCAGTATGGTCTAGTTTCTGGAGCTTTTATTTGGGCAGTAGGAGGTACAATTTTAATGATTGTACTTGCATGGATATTAAGATTAGTTGGTATTGAATATGATCTTCAAAAAAAGGAAGCTGCCTATAGAAAAATTTTAGTTATTGCTGAAGATGATGGAAGCATTAGACCTAAATCATTAGAAGAACTTTTCCAGGGTGTTAGACAAATTCATTTTAAAAGTTATCTTTATTATCTTTATTTTAGCATTGGTAGACTTGCGTATTTACAAGCTAATGTTCTTGCCGCTTACATATTCTTAGCACCAGCCATTGTTGCAGGTGTCATGACACTTGGAGTTATGCAACAAATTATAAGAGCTTTTGGAAGAGTTGAAGGATCTCTACAATATTTATTTAGAGCATGGCCTACAATTATTGAATTAGCTAGTGTCTATAAAAGATTAAGAGAATTTGAGAATAAAATAGAAAAAAACATTGAGGATGAAAAAACTGGTATAGTACGCTAGTGATTTTCCTAGCTTTTATTATAATCCCAATAATCGAAATAAGTATTTTTATAACAATAGGTTCCAATATAGGAATTTTAAATACTATTGCAATTATACTAACTACTGCTTTAGTTGGAATATTTCTTGTTCGAAGACAGGGGATTAAATTACTGTTTGATGCACAACGAAATTTGTCACAGGGTGTAATGCCGACTGAAGAAATAAAGGGGGGTATTTTCTTATTAGTATCAGGATTACTTTTAATAACTCCTGGTTTCTTTACTGATTGTATTGGTTTTGCAGTCTTTTTAAAGCCAGTTCAAAATTTGATTGCAACTCAAGCAAAGAAATATTTTAACTCACGTATTCGCTATTAACGGATCTATTTTTTTTATTAATTCTTTTAAAATTAATACTAACTTTTCATTCGCAGGATCTTCTATTTTTTTAAGTGGAGGTAAAACAATATTCCAATCAGGAATATTATCAACAATTGAAAAATATGCTTTCATTAAACTTATTGGCTCGTGTGAAGTGATAACTTGACGAATTTGTTGCAGTAGATTTTGTAAATCAGCAAAATTTTTTATGCTGCTCTCATTTTTATGATTTTTTAAGATAAAGCTAAGTAATTTACCACATACATTAGTGCCAGCTGTTATTGCTCCAGCTCCTCCTCGCTTACAAATATTTAATGCTAAACTGTCATGACCGCAAAATACAGCAAAATCATTGAAATATTTTATCACTTTCATCATTCTATCGCTGTCCCCACTTGAGTCCTTTAATCCCACGACGTTATTTGGATAAAGTTTTAATAAAATTTCAATCATCTTAAAATCAATTGATACATATGAATTTTGAGGAATATGATACAAAACATATTGTAAATCACTCTCACCTACTCTTTCAATAATATTACGATAATAATTTATGACACCTTCATTTGTAACATTCTTATAATAAAAGGGAGGAAGTAAAAGAACAGCTCTTACTTTGTGACTGGCAGCATGTTTAGTCATATCAATTGCGTCATTCAAAGAGGAAGATCCAGTTCCTGGGATTAGGATATTAGGGTCTATACGATTTGATACTAAAAAATCTAGATGATCTTTTTTTTCTTGAACTGAGAAACTATTAGCTTCTCCAGTAGTACCAAATATTGCAAGGCCGTCATGTCCTTGTCTCATTAAATATTGGCAATGACGAAGGTAGAGATCTTTGTTGATCGATAAATCATTTTTGACAGGTGTTAGTGCAGCACTAAAGACACCAGATATTTTATGCATAAAAATATAATAAGATAAATCCTAGTAAAACTCTATAAATAATAAAAATATTAAAGGTTGAACTTTGAATTATTCGCATCATGATGTTAATTGATAATAGTGCAGTAATACATGCAACAAATGCTGCAAATAATGATTGGTATAAATTTATATTTACCTCAGTACTACTCATAAAATCTAAACTTGTTAAAAATAGAGATGCTAAAATAATGGGAATGGATAAAAGCATAGAAAATATTGCTGCAGAAGATCTATCAAATCCTAGGAAACGTGCTCCAGTAATTGTAACACCTGCTCTGCTTGCCCCAGGTATAAAAGCTAAAACTTGAAATACACCAATGATAAAGGCCTGCACATAACTCATATTCTCCCAGGAAGATATTTTCATCTTAAAATGATCTGCTACAAATAATAGTGCTGCAAATACAACACTTGTCACTGCAACAATTTTAATATCTCGGAAATATAATTGAACAAAATCAAAAATAAAAAAACCCACTATAACCGCAGGTATTGTTGCAATAATAATTTTAATTAAATTATCATTTTGAGTAAGCTGGAAAGAGAAAAAACTCTTAATTAAAGATGTTATATGAGATCTTAAATAAATTATAACAGCTAATAAAGTTCCAACATGAACAGCAACATCAGTAAAGAGACCTTGATCTTTCCAACTCGTTAATTCTGATACAAGAACCAAATGCCCAGAAGAACTAATTGGTAAAAATTCAGTAAAGCCTTGAACAATACCAATAATAAAATATTGAAGCTCAAACATTAACCAAAGATTATTTTGCTCAGTTCTTTACCACTTGGAAGAGGTTCAGCATTTTTATTAGAAAAATATTTCTCCATAAAATTTAAATAGACGTTGTAATCTTTTAAAATTTGCATTTTTTGGTCTTTATTTTCATCATCACTTTCTTCCATTTTAACTAATTCGGTGTCAGTTTGAGACATTGCTTCTGGTATCGTTGTAAAAGGTCTTTCTTGATTAATAACTAACCTTTCATGTAATTCTCGGTGTACCATTTTAAAATCTTCTTTTGTTAGAGTTTTTGGACTTTCATCAAATATAAGTCTTTTTAAAATAAAGTTTGCTCTTGGCTCTTTAATTGAAAGAGCAATTTTATATTTTTCATTCCAGTCATTCTGTTCATGAAATTTAGCTATTTCCGTTGATTGTTTAAAATCAAGAAATGCATTTGCTGCACTTTCAGGAAATAGATTATCTTGCGATTTTTCATCCTCTTTTTCAATACGTCTATCAATTTCCATAAGTTTAAACTTGTCTGCTAAATCTTTATTTTTGAAAACTATTTTTGCTCTTTCATTGAGTACATCAGAACCAATCTCATCGTATGGTTCATAATTAGAAGCAATCTTACCTGGTAGAATAATAGGATGCTGATTAGTAATAACATATCTATTTTTTCTTTTGATAAGTTTTTTAAATTCTTCTGAGTTTGCTTCTAGTAATGGTGTCGGATCATGAGCTAAATCAATTGTGTGAAACCAACCATTATATTGTGACTCGCATACCATCGACAATGCTTGAAGCTTAATTCTTCCACCAAAACTAGTCATAAAACAAAAACCTTTATTTTTGTTTATATATTCAATGGCATCTTCTTTACTCATTGTCATTTGAAGTTGACTCCAATTAGCTGTATCTGCTTCGTTTATAAATTTTGTCAGGGCAATTGATGTCTTAACATCTGAAAATGCATCGTGAGCAAACTCAACAGGTAAATTATTCATCTCCGCAATTTTTTCTAATTTAAAACTTGGATTACCTCTGTCAGTAAGAGGTGTTTTAATGCTTGAAGGATTAATAGCATATAAACCTCTAGCTAAATTTAATGTATCGCCCCTACTCTTTCTTGTTACATAAGGATAAAACATATGGCTAAATAAATTGTATTCGAGAACTGATTCATCGAACTCTATTATGTTGTGTCCTATAAAAGTAGAGCTTGGATCATCTTTCTTCCATTCATCAAAAGTTTCATTAATTTTTTTCATTAATTCGTAAGATGATTGTGGGGCATCAAGTGCCTCTCTCATACCTTTAAGTGTTGTTATTAATGCACCAGGTTGAGAAATTACTGATGTTCGAGGTCTGCAGAACTCATTCATATTTTGATTTGTTTGATTAAACTTAGAGTCAGTAACTATTGCAGCAATTTGCATTATCTGCTCCCATTTTGGAGTGGTACCAAAAGCAGTTGGATATTCTTTCTTACCTCTTCCTGATGTTTCTAAATCATAAAATATATATTTTGACACTGATAAATAACCTTATTGGTATTTATAGACTATTAATTATCTCTTTTGGACCAATAAAAATGGTAGAAAAGAGTAGCTGCTATTGCGACAAAAAGAGAGATAAAAGCTACATAAATTATAGTTGCGATTGCCCAGTAAGCTACAGCAATTAAAAGACCAATTGCTGTAATCCCAGCCCAAAAATACATCAGTCTTTCTAAAAATAATTGCATAATAATTCTATTATACAATAATTATAGAAGATTATCAATTTCCTCTCGAGAAGGCATGGAATTTGCCGTACCTATTTTTGTTGTTGATAAGCCAGCTGTGGCGCTAGCAAATTTTAGCGCATCTTTAATATTTTGGCCTTCGGTAAGTGCTGCAGCAAAACCTGCATTAAAAGCGTCTCCTGCACCAGTAGTATCCACTACTGGATTTGAAAGATTAGCTATAGGTAAAGAAAATTTTTCATCACTATTAGCAAAGAAAGCTCCCTTTTCTCCAAGAGTAATAACGACATTTTTAATTCCTTTTTCTAATAATTGCATTGCAGCTTTTTCAGCATCTTCATGTGTCTCAACATTATGATCTACATAAAAACTTGCTTCCGTTTCATTTGGTGTAAAATAATCAATAATTGAAAATAAAGATTCATCTATTTCAGCTGCTGGCGCAGGATTTAAAATTGTTTTTACATTTAAACTATGTGCTTTTTTTAATGCATAGGTAACAACATCCTTTGGAGCCTCTAATTGAGTTAGAAATATACTTGAGTTTTTAATTGCCTCTTCTGATTTATCTATATCTT
>CACONS010000027.1 GCA_902628645.1 uncultured Alphaproteobacteria bacterium
TTATAATATCTTGTATTGGGCTGTATTGGTTTTTTCAAAGAGTGAATTTTTTTTAATCAAAGCTAGTTATTTTAAATCAGTTTAATACACTAGCATTTAAAAAAAAATTTTAGACTTAATTAAAATTAAAATTTTATTATATTTTTATATCTTTTCTATTGTCATAGAATTTTATTTATCATGGGACTTTAATAATTAAACTCAGTATTTAGAATCAAAAATGAATACTTGTTTCAAGCTTTACACTTCCTCATCTATTATTTATAACAGATTACGAACTAGCTAGGCCGCTGGATCTAATCAATTTTGGAGGTATGTGGTGCGCTTTGGTGTCTCTTATAATATATTTAATGGAGAGGAGCATTTAATCCCGTCTATAAAAAGTATAAGAGATAGCGTTGACTATATCAACCTTGTAGTACAATATGTTTCAAACAATTATAGTAATGCTTCAGAGAAACTTTTTGAAGTTTTGAAAGAAATTCGAACCTCGGGTTTAGTGAACGAGATAATTGAATACACTCCAACTAACCAAGCGCCTCAGCTAAATGAATATCAAAAACGTGTAATTGGATTTAACTCTGCCAGAGATAATGGCATCGACTATTTCGCTACAATGGATGCCGATGAGTACTATTTTTCTTATCAACTCAATCAAGCCAAACGTTTCTTGATCAGTAATTCTATATCCTGCGCTGTTGTTCCAACTTTCCTGCATATCAAAAGGCCTATATATCGTTCAAAGCTTCGAGATACTACAGATGTGTGTTTTTTTACTAGAATTAATCACACCACAAAATTAGCTTTTGGCGCTCCTTTCAATGCTAACGTTGATCCAACACGAAGATTAATTACATCAGATCCAAACTTTTATTTTTTTAAAGAAAATGAACTAGCCATGATGCATATGAATCTTGTCCGACAAGATCATTTGAAATCAAAATTAGAAAACACGCCTAGTAGCAAGAATACAAAGTTTATCAAGGCAGTCAAAAAGGCTTATGAAACTTGGGAATATGGTAATCTTCTTGAATTTCCAGGAAAGCCGCAAATGGAAATAATTAAGGTCCAAGATTTTTTTCAGATAGATCACCTTTTTTAAAATAATGATTAATATCCAATCTCTCAGGGACCTCATTTGGTGTTTAATTTACATAGACATATATATTTTATCCTAACTTATCCTATGTTATATATATTAATGAATTAGGATAGTTGACCTTTAATATTTGATAGAATAACATGATAACTAAAACTATGTTTATGAGAAACGGATGATTAATTACAAACAGGAGAGATGGGTGAGTGGCTTAAACCACAGGTTTGCTAAACCTGCGAAGGAAGTAATTCCTTCCGAGGGTTCGAATCCCTCTCTCTCCGCCATATAGAAATGTTTAAAGGAAGTATACCAGCAGTTATTACACCATTTGTTGAAGATAAAGTTGATTATGATTCATTAACTAAAGTACTAAACTACTTAATAGATAATGGTTCTCATGGACTTGTTCCTTGTGGAACAACTGGTGAGTCACCAACTCTTTCTCATGAGGAACATAAAAAAATAATTGAAGAAACAATTAGAATTGCTGATAAAAGGCTTCCTGTGATAGCAGGCACTGGGTCTAATAATACGTTAGAAGCTTTAGAATATACAGATCATGCAGAAAATTCAGGTGCTGATGCCGCTCTTATTGTAACACCATATTACAACAAGCCAACGCAATCTGGATTATATGAACATTTCAAAACAATTGCTGAAAAAACCAATATACCAATAATTATTTATAACATACCTGGAAGATCTATTGTTGATATGAGTATTGAAACTATGATCGAGTTATCAAAAATTAACAATATCATAGGTGTCAAAGATGCGACTAATGATTTATTTAGACCATTACTTACAAGGAAAAAAATGCAAAATGAATTTTGTTATCTTTCTGGAGAAGATGGAACTGCCTTAGCATATTTAGCCCAAGGTGGACACGGTTGTATTTCAGTGACAGCAAATGTAGCTCCGAAATTATGTTCAGAAATGCATTCTGCATGGAAGGAGTCAAATATTTTAAAAGCTCAAGAAATTAATCTAAAATTGTCATCTTTACATAATGCTTTATTTATTGAATCAAGTCCTGGTCCAGTTAAATACGCCGCATCACTATTAGGTTTGTGTAATGGCAATACAAGGCTACCATTATCAGAAATTAATGAAAATACTAAAAAAGTAGTTAAAAATTGTCTTCAAGAACTACAACTTTTGTAAATGAAAATTATTGCCGCTAACAACAGCGCTAATTATAACTTTGTAATATCAAATAAAATAGAGGCAGGTATTGTATTAACAGGATCTGAAGTCAAATCTTTGCGTATAAACACAGGTTCAATCCGAGGTTCATATATTATAGAACAAAATGGTGAGCTTTGGCTTTCTAATTCTTTTATAAAAAAATATCAAAATTCGACAGACTATAATTATGATCCAAGTAGAAACAGAAAATTATTAGTTTCAAAGAGAGAATTTTACAAAATATCAGGATCAATTAAACAAGGTGGATATACAATAATACCACTATCTTTATATTTCTCAGACAAAGGTTTCGCAAAGTTATCTTGTGGAATTGCAAAGGGTAAGAAAAAAATTGATAAAAGAGAGTCAATAAAACAAAGGGATTGGAATATTAAAAAGCAAAGATTGCTTAAAAATAATTAACTATTTACTTTTAAAAATTGATGACTATAAGCCCTTTATGGCAAGAATAACAGTTGAAGATTGTATTGACAAATTTCCAAGTAGATTTGAATTAGTATTAGTAGCCTCTAATAGAGCAAGAAAATTGTATTCAGGAGAAAATCCGACTGTAGAAATTGATAACGATAAAAATACAGTAATTGCACTTAGAGAGATAGCAGAAGAAACTCTTACAATAGAACAATTAAAAAATGATTTAATCCAAGAATATCAAACCAATACTTTTACTGAAGATGAGGAAATTAATGAAATAGAAAATGGTAGTGATGACCTTAAATCTGAAAGAAATGAGTTAGAAACTAACAATTTAGACACTGTTCAAAATCATCATAATGATCAAGATGTTAATCAGCCTCTAGAAGAAACTTCAATTGAAACTTCACAAGATAATTTAGAAAATTCATCAGATGAAGATAAAGTCCAAAATACTTAATAAAATAAAATTTAAATTTAAATAAATAATTTAAATATTATTTATGTTTAAAGAAATTCACAAAGAAATAGAATTTATAATTTCTTATCTCACAACTGAAGAGAAAGATAAAGTAAGACATGCGTTAAAGCTAAGTGAAGAAGCTCATAGTAATCAACTTAGAAAATCAGGTGATCCGTTTATTACTCATCC
This sequence comes from uncultured Alphaproteobacteria bacterium, assembly GCA_902628645.1. Classification (GTDB taxonomy): domain Bacteria; phylum Pseudomonadota; class Alphaproteobacteria; order HIMB59; genus CACPNW01. The sequence continues at coordinate 3,375 of CACONS010000027.1, forward strand.
ATTAGAAGTTGCTAAAATTTTGACTTCTATAAAATTAGATGCAGACTCTATTGTTGCAGGTCTACTCCATGATACCTTGGAAGATACTAAGTTAAATATTGACGAGATTCATAAAAATTTTGGAAATCAAATAGTTGAACTTGTTGAAGGATTAACAAAAATAAATAAATATTCATTAAAGGTTAAAAATCAAAAATTTGGTGAAAATTATAAAAAATTAATCTTAGCTACTACAAAAGACTTAAGAGTAATTTTAGTAAAACTAGCTGATAGATTACATAATATGAGAACTATTCAATTTATAAAAGATGAAAATAAAAAAACTAAAATAGCTTTAGAAACATTGGAAGTTTTTGCCCCTTTAGCGCAAAGATTAGGCATGAAAGAATGGCAGGATGAATTAGAAGATATTTCGTTTGAGGTAATAAATCCTGATGCAAAAAAAACAATTATAGAAAGATTAGAATATTTAAAATCAAAGGATGATAACATAGTTGATGAAATTAGATATGAGTTGAAAAATATTTTTTTTCAAGAGGATTTATTCTGTAAAGTAGAAGGTAGAATTAAGTCTCCATATTCAATTTGGAACAAAATCAAAAATAAAAATATTTCTTTTGAACAACTATCAGATATTATGGCATTTAGAGTTATTACTAATTCAACAAGAGAATGCTATAGATGCTTAGGTATAATCCATAGACAATACCCATATATTCAAGGCAGATTTAAAGATTTTATTTCTGCGCCTAAATCAAATGGATATAGAGCTCTACATACATCAGTAATGGGGCCAAAAAATAAAAAAATAGAAATTCAATTTCGCTCAAATATAATGGATCAAATTGCAGATTTTGGTGTTGCATCACACTGGAAATATAAAGATCCAAAAAAAATAAAAGAAAAAGATGCAAGAGAATATAAATGGGTTTATGATCTAGTTGACTCTATGAACTCTTCAGTTTCGCAAGATGAGTTAATTCAAAATTCAAAATTGAAAGTATTTCAGAACGACATTTTTGTTTTTACTCCTAAAGGAGATCTTGTAGAGTTACCCAAGAATGCAACTCCTATTGATTTTGCATATGCTATACATAGTCAAATAGGTGATAAATGTGTGGCAGCTAAAATTAATGATAAGTTACAACCACTAAAAACAATTTTAAAGAATGGAGACCAAATAGAAATTATTATATCAGAAACATCACAACCATCACCTTTATGGCAAAGATTTGCAGTGACAACAAAAGTCAAATCTCAGCTAAGAAGGTTTTTTAGATTTAAAAAAAAAGAAGAGCATATAATTTTTGGTAGAGAAATTTTGATAAATTATTTTCAAAAAGAAAACTATGAATTTAATAAAAATATAGAAAAAAAAATTATCGATGATCTTAATTATAAATCTATAGAAGATCTTTATGCATCAATAGGCTCAGGTGAAGTTACTGCACTTTCAGTAATTAAAAAAATTTATCCAGAATACAATTATATTCCAGTCTCTAGATTTAATGAAAATACTCAAAACCCTATAAAATTAAAAGGTTTGACCGCTGGAATGTCTTATCATCTGGCTGGTTGCTGTTCTCCTTTAAAAGGAGATAGTATAGTAGGTATTGTAACAGCCGGTATAGGTGTTGCTGTTCATACACTTGATTGTGAGACTCTTATTTCATATCAAGATGCGCCTGATAGGTGGCTAAACATTTCTTGGGATAATAAAAATAATTTAGAAACTATATCTAATTCAAGAATTGTCGTTGTTTTATTTAATAAACCTGGGAGTCTTGGAAAGGTTACCACGGTAATTGCTAAAAATAATGGCAATATCTCAAATATTCTTTTTTCAGTAAGAAAACCTGACTTTTTTGAGATTATAATAGACATAGAGGTAAGAGACGCTAATCATTTACAAAACATTATAGCGGCATTAAGAATGGAAAAAGAAGTTTCTTCTTTAGAAAGATTAAAAGGTTAAAAATGATTTATGGAAATGGAATTGATATTATTGATATTAATAGGATAAGAGAAGTAATTGATAAATATGGAAATAGATTTAAAAAAAGATGTTTTAGTAACTCTGAAATAAATAGATCAGAGAAAAGATTAAATTCTACAGAGTCATATGCAAAAAGATACGCTGCCAAAGAAGCGTGCGCTAAAGCTTTAGGTACGGGTTTAGCAAGAGGTGTATTCTGGAAAGATATTGAAGTTGCAAACAACCAATATGGAAAACCTTTTATTAAACTTCATGGTAAAGCAAAAGAAATCTTTAAAATGATTAATAAAGCATCAAATATACAAATTGAATTATCACTTTCTGATGAAAAAAAATACGCTATAGCAAATGTAATTATTTATGATTAAA
>CACONS010000028.1 GCA_902628645.1 uncultured Alphaproteobacteria bacterium
CCCTTAAATCATTAGTAAAAACTCCTTCAGTTGACATTTCAGAAAGAGGGGTCTTTAGATCTTTATCTCCAGAGGTACTTCTTGTTAAAAATTCTATTTCTACAAATGGATACTTTGATACTAAGTAGTCAGAAAACTCACGTGCTTGAATAATTGCTAAGTCACTTTTTCTCGATAAAACTCTAATTTTCATGGATTATATTTATTTAGATAGCACTATATAATAAAATTAGTAATGGTTGAATTTAAAGGTACAAAATCTTCTTGGGGCTTAGTTGCAAAGCTTTTTCATTGGTCATTAGCACTTCTTCTTTTTTGGCAAGTTGCAACAGGGATTAGCCTTCATAATATGGAATTTTCTCCTCTTAAAATGGGTTTTATTATTACACATAAATTTTTTGGCACATTGGTCTTTAGTTTGGTTGTGCTTAGATTAATGTGGAAATACATATTTAATACTCATCCAAAATACGAAAATATTCCATTATTTCATAAATTGGTTTCGAATTTAGTCCATTTTACACTTTATGGTTTAGTTATTTTTATTCCTTTACAAGGTACTTATATGACGTGGCTAGAAGGAGGAGATGTTCATCTCTTGGGATTAATAAAAATACCACCCTTAATTGAAGAAAACTTTTTTTTATACCCTCAAGCTCTGACTATACACTACTATTCAGCACTCATTTTAACAGTTCTTTTCTCACTTCATATAGCAGCAGCATTATACCATCGATTTATGATTAAAGATAAATATGGAGTTTGGAAAAGAATGGCTTTTAGTAGAAGTAAGGTGTGACAATTCATTCAATTAAACACTTACAATTAAACATAGGGTAAGATATCTAACAAATATGCAATATAAAAACTTCTTTGAAACTGAATTAAAAAATCTGAAAGAACAGGGTCTTTATAGAGATTTTAGAAATATAGACAGACCTATAAAAAGTTTCCCAAATGCAGATGAAAGTTTCAAAAATAAAGAAAGAGAAGTTGAGGTTTGGTGCTCAAATGACTATTTAAATATGAGCCAGCATCCGGAAGTGGTAAATGAAATAGTAAAAACACTACTTGAGTATGGATCTGGTTCAGGTGGTACTAGGAATATTTCAGGAACATCAACTTATCATACCGAACTTGAAAAGAAGCTTGCAAATGTTCACAATAAGGAAGCAGCATTAGTTTTCGCTTCTGCATATACAGCAAACCAATCAACATTATGGACTCTAGGGAAAAAAATTAAAGATATTGAAATATTTTCTGATGAATTAAATCACGCATCTTTAATACAGGGTATTAAAAACAGTGGAGCTAAGTGTCATATATTTAAACACAATGACATCGATCATTTAGAAAAGTTAATAAAAGAAGCAAATCCAGACAACCCTAAATTAATAGTTTTTGAAAGTTTATACTCTATGGAAGGTATAAGATCACCTATAATTAAAATAGTAGAATTAGCCAAAAAATATAACTGTATGACATATTTAGACGAAGTTCATTCAGTTGGACTTTATGGCGAAGAAGGTAAAGGTATTGCAGTAGAAATGGGAGTCGAAGATAAAATAGATATTATTAATGGAACTTTAGCTAAAGCATATGGTCAAATGGGAGGCTATATTGCAGCTAGTTCAGAAATTATTGATTATATAAGAAGTTTTGCACCAGGCTTTATTTTTACAACTTCTATTTGTCCTTCAATTGCTGCAGGAGCAGCTAAAGCAATAGATATTGTTTCTCTTGCAGAACAATTAAGAATAAGAATTAAAGAAAATGCTGCTTTAATAAGAGAAAATTTAGATTCCTTAGCAATTCCTTATTTGGACACAAATTCTCATATCGTAGCAGTATTAGTCAATGATCCGTTTTTATGTAAGAAAGTATCTAAAGATCTAATTGATGATCACGGTATTTATGCACAACCAATTTTTTATCCAACTGTACCTAAAGGTTTAGAAAGACTAAGAATAACTGTAACTCCAAAACATAGAAAAGAACATATTGAGAAAATGATTAAGGCTCTTGATACAGTTTGGTCTAAAAATAATTTACCAAGAAAAAATATTAATAAAGTTACCGTAAATATTTAAGTTTTAATATTCACATCAATCTGTCTTGCAGCAAAACCATAATAAATTACTGCTAACGTTATTATAAAACCTCCGATTATTACAGTTGTACTTGGAACTTCATTAATTCCAAAAATAGGAAGCCATACCCAAAGAACACCTCCAACAACTTCCATTAACGATAAAAGTGCAAGCTCAGCCGATGGTAAATATTTTGCTCCAAGACTATAAAGTATCAAACCAGCTGCAACAATTAATCCATGAAGTATACTTAAATAATTATTTATTTCAGGCATTAAAATAAAAGGTTCGAAAGAAAATCCTAAGATAAAGAATGCAAATATTGCACAAAATAATCCTGCTAAAACAACTGTTGTAAATTTTGGTGTCTCAGGTTTCCACCTTATTGTTACAGTATACAAAGCAAAACCAGTTGCAGAAATAAATCCTATTATTGCTCCTAAAGCAGTTCCTGAAATACTGTCATTAATAATCATCACACAAACACCTATAAAAGCCACAACCATTGCAATTAATGTTGATCTTTTAAGTATTTCACCAAGAACAAAATAACCAACAATAGCCGCAATAAAAGGCATAGCTGCTAACATAAATAATGTAACAGCAGCCGTAGTCATAGTAATAGAAAAAATAAATCCTGTAAAAGCTGTTGCTAGGAATAATCCACCAAGTATTGATGATGTTCCTATTTTGAGAAAATTTTTATAAAAAGCAAATCCTTCACGAAAAAATAAATATATAAGAAGAATAATTGAAATTGTTAAACCTCTATAAAATAAATATTGAAAAACATATTGATGGCCATCGACCATATATCTAACAGTCAACGCGCCAAAACTCCAAAAAATTCCAGCAAGAAAAACTACACAAAAAGCATATAAATAAGAATTTTGACTCATTATTTAAAGGTCAAATCATTAAATTTAATAAAAGTAAATTATTATTTTAGTTATTTATTTGAATACCATTTTTTTACTTCCTAAGATCTTAAAATTAACTTTATTATCATCATTTTTTTGTATTTCAGATACGGCTGACATTTTGCAACTATAAATAAAAAGAAATAAAAAAATTATTGGCAAATGCCTATAGATCCAAGAGCACATTTTTTACCATCTATCCATATAGCATTCGATAAATTTGCTTCATCAAACATTGCGCCTGAAATATTAGCGCCAAGTAGGTTTGCCTCATAGAGATTTGCACCTTTAAAAGTTGCTCCAAAAAGATTTGACCCTTCGAAGTTTACTTTAGCAAGATTTGCATTGTCAAAATTAGCATTATTGCAATTTGCTCCTTGTAAATTTGAAGCATATAAATTTGAATTACTAAAATTTGAGAAGATAAAATTACCAATAGATAGATTTGAATTATTAAGCTGGGATTTTTCAAAATTAGATAAAGATAAATTAACTCCTGACATTTGAGAGTTTGCCAGGCCGGTACCAGATAGATCTAGATTTTCTACAAAATTACAATTAGTCCAATCAACCTCATTTGCTGGCTGATCACTACATGCAGCAAATACGGATAATGAGCTAAAGAAACTAAAAGTAAAAAAAATTAAATATCTCATATCGATTTTTTATGATCAGTTTATGTTAAATTTAAGGCAAATTAGCGAGAAGTAAGTTTTAATTCAATCCTTCTATTTTGCTGCAGATCACTCTCAGTTTCTCCATCACTAATAGGGTAAAATTCTCCATAACCTGCCGACGCTAATCTATTTGGTGGAAAACCAAGATCAAGAAGAAGTTTTAGAACTGTATTAGCTCTAGCTGAAGATAGTTCCCAGTTAGATGGATATCTGATTGTCTGTATAGGTCGTTTGTCAGTATGTCCTTCTACCATGATAATCCAGTCAATATCTGAGGGGATATCATTAGTAGTCTCTTTTAAAGTAAGACCAATTTCACTTAACTTTTCTTTACCTGATAGTTGCAAATCTGCTGAAGCAGAATCAAATAATAGCTCTGATTCAAAAATAAATCTATCTCCTACAATTTTAATGTCTTTTCTATCACCTAAAATAGATTGTAATTTTCCAAAAAACTCAGATCTATATTTTTGGAGCTCAAATACTTTAGATGTAAGGGCTTTGTTTAATTTTTCACCAAGTACTTCAATTTCTAAATCCTTAATTAAAGCCTGACTTTCACTCGCTTCTAAAGCACTATTAAGTAAAGCTATTTCTTTTTGTAAAGTATCAATTTGATTAGAAAGAATTTCTACCTGTTCTAATGTTTTTGAAGCTTGTATTTCCATTTTTTCAATTTCTTCAAGTGACGTTTCCTTTTGTGCTTGATTCTCTTCTTCTAATGAAACAATTTGATTTTGGAGGAGTTCAAGTTTTTCAAGTTGCTGTTTTTGTTTTTCTTCAGACAAAGACAGTACATTGTTTAATTCAGAAATTTTTCCACGAAGATTGAAAATAGTATTATCTTTCTGTAATAAGTCTTTATTTAATCTTGCTAGTTCTTCATTTTTAAATCTAATTGCATCAAGTTGCTCATTAAGTGATGCATCTTTTAAGCCAAGACTATCATTAATTTCTAAAAGATCATTCATTAGTTCTTGATATTGAGATATCTGACTTTGCAATTCTTCATCTCTTAAAGATAATTCAATATTTGTTTTCTCTAATTCGTTATTTAAACTTAGTAGTTCCTCATTTTTGTTTTTTATTGCCAACAATTGCTCTTCAATTCCTCCATCTTCTAAACCCAAACTTTCGTTGATAGCCATTAAATTATTATTCTTTTCATTTAATTCTGAAATTGTTGCTTTAAGAGATTTCTCACTTTCTATTAGTTTAAAATTAGCATTATCTAATTCTTGATTAAGTATTTTAAGCTGATCAATCCTTGTTGCTAGCGCTTTATTAATCCTTTCACCTAAACCGTCAGTTTCGAGTAAAGCAATTTCTTGTCCTTCATACGTTTCTAGAGCATTTGCAACTATTCTTAATTCTTTTAAAAGACGGCTAATTTGCTCGGATAATGCAATAATATTTTGCTCTTGCACAAATATTTCTGACCGTTTTTTTGCTACATCTGTTTGTAGTTGTTCACTTAATAATTGTTCACTTTGTAAATTTGATTGCGTATCTTCAAGTTGTTTCTCTGTTTCTGAGAGGGTTGAAAGAGCTTCTTCTTTGTCTTTAGTTTCAATAACTAATATTTTTGAAAGTTCATTAATTTGTGATCTCAAATCTTGGAGTGCTTTATCTCTCCCTGATATAGCATCACTTAAGTATATCTGTGAAACTGTAAAGACCATTAATACAAAGATAATTACAATTAATAGTGTAGCTAAAACATCAACAAACCCTGGCCAAATATTTGTTGTATCAGCAAGTCTATTTCTTAAAGACCTAGTAGACATTATTATTTTTTAATTTTTTTTAATTCTTTTTCAATATTCTGAAAATACTCTTTAACTTTTTTTGCTTCTAATATTCCATTTTTACTTAACGCTTC
>CACONS010000029.1 GCA_902628645.1 uncultured Alphaproteobacteria bacterium
AGATCAGATCTGCTCAAAATAATTGAACTATTACAAGCAAAATCTATACGTTTTTCTCCAAATGACTCTATAAAAGATGAAATAAAATGCATATCGCAAGGTTTATAACAAAGAGTTCTAAAGTGCATGGGTATGACTAATTTTGGATTTACTCTATCTACAACACGATTAAGTTCTTCTAAAGTAATTACAGGCTTACCTCCTGCATGACTTAGCAAAATGTCAACACCTTCAAAAAAAACAATTTGTTCATCTGAGAAATTATTTCCCATATCTCCCATATGACCTATGTCAAACCCATCAACTATGAAACGATACATCGCATTTTGATCAGGATCATGGTGTGGATGATCCAAATCCTCCATCGCTTCAATAGCTTTAAAAGTTATTCCATGGGACGTCATTGATCCAGTGTCTAAAGCCACTTGGAGTGCATCAATTACCTCAGCTCCATCTTTTTTTGGTACTAGATGATCGTTATCATGGAAGCTATCATTACTACTTGATTTAATTACAATGTCAGCTGACTCAGAGAAAGGTTTAAATCCTGCAGTCTCTGGGTTGTATGGATCTGTAACTATTTTTAAGCCATGTGAACTTTCAATACCAAAACTTGCCTGTCCATACCATGTAATTTTCATAGATTCTTTTACCAAAGAATAATATAAATTACTTTATTGCTTCTTTAAACCTGATATATTTTTAACAATTTTTTAAGAGTGTATAACATTTTTATTATTTCGAATGAGTAGTTCTTTACTAAATAAATTTGGTCGTCGAATAAGATGGGGAATGGTTGGCGGAGGTATTGACTCCCTTATTGGAGAAACTCATCGATTAAGTGCTAGAGTGGATAATCGATATGAATTAATCGCTGGAGCGTTATCAATTGACCCTCTAATAGCAAAAAAAACTTCAGAATTATGCTTAATTAATAATGATCGATCATATGAAGATTTTCATATGATGGCTGAAAATGAAAGTAAAAGAGAAGATGGAATAGAGGTTGTAACCATAGCAACTCCTCCTCACCTACATTTTGAGATCGCTAAAATTTTTTTGGCTAAAGGTATTTCTGTGATTTGTGAAAAACCTATTACTAAAAATTTATCTGAAGCGCTTGAATTAAAACAAATAGTTGAAAAATCAAAATGTCTCTTTGCTCTCACACACTGTTACACAGGCTACCCAATGGTTCGAGAAGCAAGGGAAAAGGTGAAGAGTGGAGCAATTGGTCAAATTAGACAAATACAATGTGATTTTGTTTCAGGTCCATTTATGGTTGAAGAGAAAGATATCAGAAAAAAACATTGGCGTTTCAAACCTGAATATATGGGTAAAGAAACTATTTTAGGAGAGATAGGAACTCATGCATATAATCTTGCAACCTTTGTAACTTTAGAAAAGCCATTAAGAGTTTCAGCAAATTTAAGAGTATTAACTTATGGTCGACAAACATATGATGATGGCCAACTAGTTTTTGAATATTCAAATGGTCGTTTGGGACGTATGTGGCTATCTTTTGTAGCTGCAGGAAATGAGCATGGGCTATCATTTAAAATATATGGGACTAAGGGATCTTTAGAATGGTCCCAAGAACAACCAGAGTCTTTATATTTACGAAGTCCAAGTAATGCAGAACAACGAATTACGCCTGGTTTTCCTGAACGTATGAGCGTTGGTGGTTATCATGCCTGTAGATTACGAGAAGGTCATCCCGAAGGATATGTTCTTGCATTTGCAAATTTATATCGTGATTTTGCAGATAAATTCATTAGTAAAAAAATTGGTGTTGAAAATAGCTCAGGTCATTTTCCAGATATCTATGATGGTGTAGAAACAATGAAATTTTATGATGCCGCTAGCAGATCAAATCAAAATGATGGAGCTTGGATTTCAATTTAAAAGATGATTTATGAAAAAACATTATTAATTGAGGATAAAAAATAAATGTCAAACATATCTATTCTAGGGGCAGGTTTTATTGGACAAATGCACGCTTTAGCAATACATTCTGCAAGTGTATCAAGACATAATTTGTCTCAAACTCCTAAATTATTAGATTTATTTGAAAATAGTGAAAATAAAAATTTAGCAGAAGAAGTTGCATCTCGTTATGGATTTCAAAATATTGTTCTTCAAGATCCCAAAAGTGCTTTAACTAAATCTGATTTAGATATTTTTTGGAATGCAGGACCAAACAAAGCTCACACTGAAGCAACAACAATAGCGGCACAAGCAGGAGCTCATGTATTTTGTGAGAAACCTCTAGCTCCTACTTCAGACGAGGCGTTAGATTTATTAATAAATGTCCAAAAAACCGATGTCAAACATATGTGTGCTTTTATTCACCGTTTTATTCCATCATTACAATTAGCTCATAAAATGATTAAATCAGGTGAAATAGGTGAAGTTCAACATTTTAGAAGCCAGTTCTTGTTAGATATGAGAGAAGCAGATGGAAGCCTTACGTGGAGATTTATAAAGGCTCTTGCTGGGGGTGGCGCAAGTGGTGATCTAGGTTCACATCATATTGACGTAGCAAGATTTCTAGTTGGCGAGATTGAAGAAGTATGTGCAACTACTAGAACTTGGTCAGAAGGAAATAAAGATATCAATGATGACTCATTTAGTGCGATAGCTAATATTGAAAATGGTGCTATTGCAACATTTGAAGCCTCTCGTATTACTCCAGGACATGCTCTAACAGGTCGTATTGAAATTGATGGTACCAAAGGAACTATATCTTTTGATATGGAACGATTAAATGAATTAACAATAACTGAAAAAAATAAAGGACCTAGAACATTTAGTGTTACATCCAGTAACCATCCTTATGGATCATTCTACTTACCAGTGGGCTTACAAGGTGCACATCCAATTAGTTGGCGAGATTGTTTTGCTTTTCAAGCACATCATATGATTGAGGCAGTTCAGAATAATAAACAAATTGAACCTCTAGGAGCAACTTTCAAAGATGGATATAGGGTAGCAGAAATAGTTGATGTAGCATTACTCTCTGCCCAAACTGGTAAATTTGAAAAAGTTAAATTTCGAGACTAAAATCATCTTTTAAGCATTTTTAACGATTAGTTTAAATTAATTAAGATTTCTTAAATATCTTTATCTTTGGTATTCTTCTTTTTGTATCTAATTTGATCAACTACTACAGCACCTACAATTATTGCTCCTTTAACCATTTCTTGATAATATGCATCAATTCTAAGAAATACAAAACCTGATGTAATAACTCCTAATATTAAAACACCAAATAAAGTACCTGCTATTCTTCCTCTTCCACCAAATAAGGAGGTTCCCCCAATGACTGCTGCTGCAATAGCATCTAACTCATACATCATTCCCATTCCTGCTTGTGCTGACATTGCTCTAGCTGCTGTTACTACACCTGCAAGTCCTGCAAGGCCTCCTGCAATAGAATAAACAATTATTTTATGCCTTGTGATATTTATCCCAGCCACTCGAGCAGCTTCTTCGTTTGAACCTATTGCATAAGTATGTTTTCCATATTTAGTGTATCTCATCAGTATATGAAATAAAGCTGCAACTGATAAAAAAATTACTACTGGCCATACACCTTGCCCTAGTGCGATAAAATCATCATTTAAGAAACTTACTGGCATTCCATTATTATACCAAGTTGATGCACCTCTTGCAGAAACTAGCATACCTAATGTTGCAATAAAAGGTGGAATACCTGTCCTGGCAATAATATTACCGCTTAGAAATCCTGCAAATAAACCACAAGCTACTCCAGCAAGAACAGGAATGATATAAGGTAAATCAGTAAGATGAGGATAGACTGCTTTTGTATATGATGAATTTTGTGCAAGACTTGCCGCAACAATTGCTGATAGTGCAACTAAAGAACCGCCTGATAGATCTATACCAGCCATAATAATTACTTGGGTTACGCCGACAGCAATAATTCCTATAACTGAAACTTGAAGAATCATTATGATTAATCTTCTTTTATTTGCAACAAAGCTTTGACCAATAAATATCCAACCCAAGATCTCGAACAAAAGAGCAAGACCTAATAAAACTAAAAAAATATTAAATTCCGGTGGTAATTTTTTATAATTTGCCTTGAAATTATTCACATTTTTATTCATTTAATAATAAGATACAAAATTTTCATATGAAACTTGCTTCTTCCCCTACTTTTTGTTGTATCCCAGTGATAAGTGATACTACTTCGTTACTATTTGTAGTTGAGGCATCCACCGATCCAACAATTTTTCCTTGACGAAAAACCCATATTTTATCAACTAAATCAAATACTTGCCTTAAATTGTGACTTATCATAATCAAAGGAATCCCACGATCTTTTAAATTTTTTATAATATTTTCAACTTGTTCAGTTTCTTGAACACCTAATGCTGCTGTAGGCTCATCCATAATAATTAATTTTGATGCGAAACCTGCAGAACGACTTATTGCTACGCACTGTCTTTGTCCGCCAGACATATTACTCATAGCTATATTTATATCTGGAATTTTTATCCCAGTTTTAGATAAAACTTCAATAGACTTATCATACATTTTTTTTGCATTTAAAAAACTAAAAGGACCTAAATTAAAATATGTTTCTTCTTGACCCAAAAAAATATTTGAAGGAACATCTAAATCATCCGCCAGAGCAAGATTTTGATAAACTGCTTCAATGCCTGCATTTTTCGCGTCTGAGGGTGTTTTAAAATTTACTAGATTTCCATCAAAATAAATTTTACCAGATGTTGGTATCTCGACTCCAGTTATTTGTCTAATAAATGTAGATTTACCTGCTCCATTATCACCAACTATAGCAATATGCTCTCCATTTTGAAGAGTAAAATCAGCATTATCTAATGCTTTTACTCCTCCGTAATGTTTACTTAGTCCCTCTGTTTTTAGAATTATTTTTTTATCTATTTCTTTCATATATTTTTAAATACCTCACAAGAATTATTTGTGAGGTATTATTAAGTTTAAATGAGTTTAGTTTTGACCCATATATTGATCAATATTGTCCATTGTAACTAACTCAAATGGTATAACTACAAAATTTGGAAGAGAAC
>CACONS010000030.1 GCA_902628645.1 uncultured Alphaproteobacteria bacterium
TTTATATTTGTAATTGATAATCTTTAGTAAAATTTAGATAAAATTTTATCTTTAGGGAGGAAAGAAAATGAATAAATTAATAATTTATTTTTTAACTACCATTCTAACTTCACTTTCTTTTGCTTCATACGCAAAGGAAAAAGTAGTTTGGTGGGCAGAAACAAATGCAGATAGAGATCCTGTTTTTCAGTCTAAACTCGTTGATGCATTTAATGCTTCACAAAATGAAATTGAACTAGTTATGGAGTTTAAAGAAGGATTGAATGATATACTTAGAACAGCTATGCTTTCTGGAGAAGGTCCGGATATAGTTGAAACACCAGGCCCATCTTATGTTAAAGAATATCAAGAAGCTGGACTTCTCCAATCTATGGAAGGATATTCAAGCCAATATGGCTGGGAAGAAAAACTTTTACCTTGGTCTTACCAAGCTGGAGTTTTTAATGGAGAATTTTACTCAGCTCCAAAAACTTTTGAAACAATGATTATGCTATATAACAAAACATTGTTTGAGGAAAATGGTTGGAGCGTTCCTACTACTCTTGGTGAGTACGAGGATGTTGCTAGTAAAATAAAAGCTGCTGGTATGAACGTATTTGCTTACGGATCTACTGGTTGGCAACCAACTCATGAACACCTAGCAGGGATGTATCTGAATAGTTTTGCGGGACCAGATAACGTTTACAAAGCGTTAATTGGTGAAAAAGATTGGACAGATCCTGAGTTTGTTGGTGCGGTTGAATTACTTAGAAAGCACATGGTAGATGATGGATATTGGTCTGGTAGTTTAGAAAACTATTATGCTTTAGGATGGGATGATTTCCATGCAATGTTTGCTGGCAGAGGTGCAGCTATGATGACAATTGGTACTTGGACATTTGGTGCTACAGCAGCAGGTTTTGCTGATTCTTCAGATGAATGGGATTGGGCACCTTTCCCTGTTTTAAGAGACGGCGGAGCTGATCCAGCATATTTACTTGCTTTAGGTACTACAATGTCAATAAATGCATCTTCAGAAAATCCAGATGCAGCAGCTAAAGTTCTAGACTTTATTTTTAGTAACAAAAAAGTTGTACTTGATATGGCTGCAGATTTTAATTTTGGAGAGTTTGTTGTTCCATTATATTTTTCTGCTAGTGATATAAGGGATGATGTAAGTCCTCAGGTTAAAAGATATTTAGTTGATTTTGCAGATGCTACTGGCAAAGGAAATTATGGATATACTACTTGGACTTTTTGGCCAGCTGACCCTGGAGTTCATATCTGGAAAGACATGGAAGTAGTTTGGGCTGGTGACATTACAGTAGAGGATTACATGTATGATCACCAAAAACTATGGGATAAAGCTAGAAAAAAAGGTGAACTTTTACCTGTTGGAGCTAGATAAATAAATCTAAACTATAGCGAGGCATTGCCTCGCTATATCCATTTCTAAGATTATGAATATTTTTTTTAGTAAAAACTCTATAGCATGGTATTTTATCATACCTGTTTTAGCTATACACTTTATGGTGGTAGCTTTGCCATCATTACTCAGTCTCGCTTTATGTTTAACTGATTGGAATGGGTTTGGAAAAATTAACTACGTAGGATTAGAAAATTTTTACGAATTATTTGATGATCGTTATTTTAAAAAGGCTGTTTGGCATAATATAATTTGGACTTGTTTATTTTTAACCGTTCCAATTGCATTGGCATTAACTTGTGCATATTTACTTACTGGAATTACAAAAGGGCAAATGCTCTTTCGTTTATGCTTTTTCTTTCCTTATATGTTAGCAAGTATTATTAGTTGCCAAATTTGGAAATTTATTTTTCACCCTCTTTACGGATTGCCTGCATGGTTAAACAGTAAAGGAATAGATTTTATTCCTGCCGTTTCTCCTTTTACAGTTAAAGAAACTTCACTTTATGCTGTAGCGTTCGTTGATGGTTGGCATTTTTGGGGATTTCTTGTAGTCATATACATAACAGGTATGTACCAAGTTGATAATAGTTTATACGAAGCTGCAGATATTGAAGGAGCAACAAAGTTTCAAAAATTTAGATTTGTAACCTTGCCTTTAATAAGGCCGATATTTATTTTTTCAATAATGATAATAATCATATGGTCTATTCCAACATTTGATTACGTATGGATATTAACTCAAGGAGGACCAGCTTATTCTTCAGAAGTTTTAGCAACTAATTTATATTCTCAAGCTTTTGATCGATTTAATGTTGGTTACTCATCGGCTATAGGAACACTGATGTTCATCTATACTATATTTATTGTAAGTATTTTTGGAGTGCTTAGAAAGCTTGGTTGGGAAATATGATTGTTGCAAAATATAGAAAATCAGAATTAATTTCCAATTATACAATTTTAACAATTTTGGCATTAACATGCATTTTGCCAATAATGCTTCTCTTTTTTAATTCTATAAAACCACAAGAAGAATTTGGAATAAATCCTCTTGGTTTTCCAATTACTATTAGATTTGCAAATTTTGTCGATGCTTGGTTTATAGGTGAATATGCACAAATATTTTTAAATTCTACAAAATTAGTTATTGGAACATTAATTTTAAACTTAACAGTTTCAGGATTGGCAGGATTTAGTCTGGCGAAACTTTACCCCCGTGGCTCAAACGCATTTTTAGTTTATTTATTAGTTGGAGTTTCAATACCAGCTCAAATGTTCATTCTACCTCTATTCTTAATGTGGAAAGAATTAGGTTTGATGAATACTCATATTGGATTAATAATTATTTATGCTGGTTTAAACGCACCTTTTGCAACTTTTTTAATTCGTTCTTATATGATTCAGTTACCAGATGAGTTATTTGATGCAGCAAAAATTGATGGTGCTAACACTCTACAACTTTTTTATAGAATTGCATTGCCTATTTCATGGCCGGTTTTTTTAACAACAGGTTTAGTTGTTGGATTAGCTGTATGGAATGAATTTTTATTTGCCTTAACTTTTGTTCATGATGATACAAAAAAACCAATAGCAACAATTCTTTTTGCTTTTCAAAGTAGATTTGAAAATAATTGGGGTTTAGTCAATGCTTCAGCAGTAATGATGATGGCTCCAATCGTAATTTTGTTTATGTTTTTTCAAAGAAGATTTATTGCTGGACTAACAAGCGGTGCTTCGAAAGGATAATGGAATGGAATTAGATAAAAAATATGAAGAGCAAGTATATGCTGGTGTTTTAGGAAAAATTATTGGAGTTTATTTGGGAAGACCTTTTGAGGGTTGGACATATGAAAGAATAATGGATGAGCTAGGGCCAATAAACTATTATGTTAATGATAAACTTCATCAACCAATTTGTGTTACAGATGACGACATAACTGGAACTTTTACTTTTTTAAGAGCTCTAAAAGATTTTAATTATGATAAAAATATTTCAGCAAAACAAATTGGTCAGACATGGCTTAACAACTTAATCGAAGATAGAACTATTTTATGGTGGGGTGGTAAGGGCAATTCAACTGAAGATACTGCGTATCAAAATTTAAAACAAGGTATTCACGCTCCTGAAAGCGGTTCAATTGCAATGAATGGAAAAACAGTAGCAGAACAAATTGGTGCACAAATATTTATAGACGGATGGGCTTTAGTGTCTCCTGGAAATCCTGAGCAAGCTGTTAAATTAGCAAAGGAGGCTGGAAGTGTTAGTCATGATGGTGAAGCAGTTTATGGAGCTCAAATGATTGCTGCTATGGAGTCCTTAGCGTTCGTTGAAAATGATATTAGCAAAATCATAAATGAATCAAAAAGATTTATTCCAAAAGACTCAACAATTTTTAAATTAATTTCTGATATTCAGGATTGGAGTGGTGGAAATATTGATTGGGAACAAGCAAGAGAAAAAATTGCAGGAAAATATGGGTATGACAAGTACTTAGGAAATTGTCATATGGTGCCAAATCACGCACTTATAATTATGTCATTACTATTTGGAGATGATGATTTTCAAAAAACTTTAATGATTGTTAATACGGCAGGTTGGGATACTGACTGTAACTCGGGAAATGTGGGATGTATTCTTGGTATAAAAAACGGCTTAGCTGGTCTAAACACAGGTCCTGATTATTTATCACCTATTAATGATACTATTTATTGCCCAACTGCAGTTGGAGGCGAAACAATAACAGATGCCCTCACAGAGTCTTATAAAATAATTAATACAGCTAGAAATTTAGAAGGCTATGGAAATCTAATTGTAAAAAATGGAGCAAGATATCACTTTAATCTTCCTGGCTCAACTCAATCATGGAAGGTAAATAATTTAGATGATAACAATCCTTCTACTTACATATCAAACACTAAATACATTTCAGATATTGGTGAACGAGCTCTTGAAATTAAATTCAATGATTTATCTACTGGCTTTTCTAGTGAATGCTATGTTGATACTTTTTTTCCTGAGGACTTAACAAAACTTCAAGGGCTAGCAAGAGATAGATTTTTTCACTATGACTTTATTTCTTGCCCAATTGTTTATTCAGGTCAAAAAATAAAAACTGAATTAATTTCAAACTCAAATAAAGATATTATTGTAAATTTATTTGTTAAATATTGGGGAGAAAAAGATAAACTAATTAAGTTAAATTCAGAAGATTTCTACTTTCAAAATAATGAAACAAAAAATATTGAATGGAATGTCCCTGATACATTTTCTAATCCTATTGCACAAATAGGTATTGTTATTTCTTCTTCTGAAAAAGCTTCAGGTAAATTATTAATTAATTACCTAGATATATATGGTGAACCAAAAATGACTTTTAAAAAACCAGAACATATTGCAAATCCAAAAAGAGGAGTTACTTTCGAAACTCCATTCTATGGACATATGTGGAAAAATAATTTTGTTCAAGCAATTGACAAATGGGAGTCAAGATGGAGAGAGCCATTTAGAATAACTCAAAATATTGGTAGGGGTGTTGTTTTTA
>CACONS010000031.1 GCA_902628645.1 uncultured Alphaproteobacteria bacterium
AGATTTAATTGTAAAACTTTTAGTTAACTTGGATTTTGGCGGTTTTCTTAAAAAAATAAAAAAAACAATTGTGCTCCAAAATATTAGTAGGATTAACCAACCAGTTAAGAATGCATAATAAAAATCATCAGTCATTTTTAAAATAAAATATTTAAATTAAATTGCGCAGTGCAAACCAGTTTTTTGAATATATTTTTGATGATATTCCTCAGCCTTATAAAATTCTTTTGCTTCTAAAATTTCTGTAACTATACTTAATCCAGAGGCTTTTGCATATTTTTCTTTAGAGTTAAGGGAAATATTCTTTTGATTTTCATCGTAGTAGTAAATGGCTGATCTATATTGTGTTCCAATATCTGGACCTTGCCTATTTAGCGTAGAAGGATCATGGCATTTCCAGAAAACTTGTAACAGTTCTTCGAATGTAATTTTTGAATTATCATATTCAACTAGAACTACTTCAGTATGATTTGTATTACCTTGGCAGACACTCTCGTAGGTAGGGTTGATAGTATGGCCTCCTGAGTATCCAACCAAAGTATTATGAACTCCTGGTGTTTTACAAAATGTTTCTTCCACACCCCAGAAGCAACCAGCACCGAATAAAACTTTTTCCATTATTTAAATATATATGTAATATAAAATATATCAATTTTTATGAGCTCAAAATTCAAAATTTTAAATAAAAAAAATGTTCATAATGGTTTTTTTAAAATGAATGAAATTACACTTAAATATAAAAAATATGATGGAAGCTGGAGTAATGAAATAAAAAGGGAATTATTTGGAGGAGCTCAAGTGTCTGCCGTCTTGCCTTATGATCCTGAAAATAAAAAAATAGTTTTGATTCAACAGTTCCGACCAGGAACAATTTCTAGAGAAAGCAATAATTATCTAGATGAAATAGTTGCTGGGATAATAGATCCAGGTGAAACTCCAGAAGACGCAGCTAACAGAGAATGCTTAGAAGAAACAGGATGTAAAGTAAAAAACCTTAGATCAATTCAAGGATACTTTCCAGCACCTGGTTCTTCAGAGTCTTTTTATCATCTTTTTTTAGCAGAGGTTATTGCACCAGACAAAGAGTCTATAAGAGGTTTAGATAATGAAAATGAGGATATTTTAGTCAACAGTTATACTTTTGAACAAGTCAGAGAGAAGATGGAAAAAAAAGAGATTTTGAATGGTCTTACTTTAATTGCACTACAATGGTTTTTTTTAAATATTTACAAATCTTAAGTTCCAATACCTCTTTCGTAAGGTTGGACTAGTTGCTTACAAATTAAATTCATATCTAATGTCTCAACATTTTCATTAATAGTTTGATACTCCTGACATTCATATAATTTTTGATCCTTTTGTAGGACAGTAACGAATAAAATTATTGTTAAACCATCTCCAACTTCTATATCGCTAATTGCATAGCTTTTGACTTCAAATCCCTCATTAATTAGATCTTTATATGATTTCTCTGACTCCAACCACTGATCTATATTTGGATTGGCAAAAGATAGATTGGGAAGTAACAAAAAAATAGAAAATACATAGATAACTAATTTTCTTTTAACCATTCTAAAACTTCATTTATATGTTTGTTAGGAGGAAAAATAGGGTAGAATACTTTTTTAACAATATTTTTTTCCACAATAAGAGTTAATCTTTTAAAATAAAGTTTATTTTCAATTACAAAATAAGGCATTTTTAAAGTATTTAATAAAATATTTTGTGAATCACTCAAGACATCATATGGAATCATTAATCTATCTGTCATTTCTTTAATATCATCAGTTGTTTGAGTAGATATACCAATAGGAAGTGCGTTAAGTTTAATTAATTCCTCATAATTATCTCTAAAACTACAAGTTTCCGCAGTACAGCCTATAGCGCCTGGTGTTTGGTTCCAATTTGGAGGTAAATTTTTATTCGGACTTCCTGTCATTGGATAAAAATATAAAATTAATCTAAATGTATCGGACCTCTTTATTTTTAACAGATTTCCTTGTTGATTTTTAAGAGAAATATCTGGCAAAAACATATTTAGAAAATGATCCGCTTTTCCATCATTTTCTGGCTTTGGAAATTTATTGTAATCCATACTTATTTATCTTGTATAATCAAATTCTATATATCATAAGATACTTTTATGACTCAAATTAAACCTCTATCTAGTATGCAAACTCCTCGCTTTGCAGATGTCGCTACATTCTTTCGATTACCAATAGTGAAAGATTTAAACAAACTAGATTACTGTATTTCTGGAGTACCTTGGGATGGAGGAACAACCAATAGACCAGGTGCAAGACATGGTCCTAGAGAAATTAGGAATGCATCATCACTTGTAAGACTTTATCACCCTGTTTCACTTAAGAGTCCTTACGATAAATTTAATATTGCAGATATTGGTGATTGCCCTGTAAACCCAGCAGACTTGAATGATAGCTTAGATAAAATTGAAAAATTTTACTCAAATATTCATTCCTCTAAAACAATTCCATTATCGATTGGTGGTGATCATTTAATTACTCTTCCAATTTTGAGGGGTATTGCAAAGGAAAAACCAATAGGCTTATTTCAGTTTGATTCTCATTCTGATACTTGGGACACATATTTTGGAGGATTTAAATATACTCATGGCACACCATTTAGAAGAGCTATAGAGGAAAATCTCATAGATCCAAAAAAATACGTAATTCTTGGTCTTCGTGGTGCTTTATATGATCCTGACGATTTGAGTTGGGCTAGAGAACAAGGTGTAACTATTATTACTATAGATGATTATTATGAAATGGGATTTAATAAATGTATTAAAAAAATTTATGAAGTTCTAGCTAACATAGATACTTATTTTACATTTGATATTGATGGAATAGACCCAACTTTCGCTCCAGGTACTGGAACTCCCGAGGTTGGAGGCTTTAATGTGAGAGAGGCACAAACTATTATAAGAGCACTAAACAAAATCAATTTTGTAGGAGGTGATGTTGTAGAGGTATCACCACCATTTGATGTAAATAATATGACTTCATTAGTAGGAGCAACAATTGCTTTTGAAATTCTTTGTACTATGACAAAAGTAAATTAAAATTTTTCAAAATTAGACGTTCCAATACATAAAACATTTTTTAAATCTAGATATTTATTGATATTATCTTTATTGACCCCACCTGTTGGAATAAATTTTATATCCTTTAGAATGTTTTCAATTGATTGTAATTTTTTTTCCTCTCCATTTAAATTTGCTGGAAAAAATTTTATTATTTTATAACCTTTTTTATTAAGATGTATAAACTCACTAACTGTTTCGGCTCCAGGAATGTATGAGAAATTATTAATTTCTAAAATCTCATTAACAATTCCAGGAGAAACAAAAAAACTAAAATTATGATCTTGACCCTTAATAAAATCTTCTTTTTTTAAAACTGAACCCAGGCCAAAATCATGTTTAGTGAAATGTTTTTTCAATCCCAGCGCTATATCAAAAGATTCATTTTCTCTCAGTGTTACTTCAATATATCGAATAGATCTATTTTTCTCTAAATATTTGCTTAAGCGATCAATATCATTGCTTAAAGTTGTAGTATTAAGAATTGGTAAAATTTTTTGTTGTTTTAGTTTTAATTGTAATCCGCTATTTAACATCAACTATTGCTCCTTTTTGCATGATTATCTTCGAGCCCAGAAGACTTGCTTCTTTTAGAGCTAAAGCTGGATCATTATGAATAATAAAATTTGATAAGTAAGCAGCATTAAATCCATCCCCAGCTCCTGAAGTATCAACTACTTTTCTAATAAATTTATTTCTTATTGTATATTTTTTTTTATTTTTAATTGAGTAAGTTAATTTAGCATTTTTTCTA
>CACONS010000032.1 GCA_902628645.1 uncultured Alphaproteobacteria bacterium
AATTGTTCCAGGACCTTTTCCAAATATAAATAAGGCTGCAAACAATAATAAAACATTTTTGAACAATTTAAAAAATTCTACAATGTTGAAACGTTTTGGTAAACCTATCGAAACAGCAAAACCAACAATTTTTCTTTTATCTGATGCCTCAAGTTATATGACAGGTCATTCACTTATAGTTGATGGTGGATGGACAGCGTGGTAAGTGATATTTAAGATGACTGAGTTTCCTATACAAAATAAAAAAATCAAATTAGCCATGCTAGGAATGACGGAAGGAAATGGGCATCCTTACTCATGGAGTATAATTATTAACGGTCGATATAATGCAGAAGCATTAGCAAAATGTCCTTACGCAGCAATTATTGATTACATTTCAAAACAACCAAAAAACACTCTAGGAATTCAAGATGTAGAAGTTTCACATGTATGGACAGATAACCCAGAGGATGCAAAACTTGGTAGATATGATGATATTAATTTTTGGTTAAAAAGAGCATCAAATAATCCAAATAGTTTTTATGGAATGCTTGCACTAGAGATATTAGGTGTAGATGAAAAAATAGAATGGGTAGAGCATACTGATCTTAATAAAAATAATAGTACTATTTTAAATATACCAGCAGGAAAAAGAATACAGACACTGATACAAGTTGGATTTGCTGACGAATTAGAAAAGGAAATTGTCCATATCAATTCTATTTTAAATAGAGAAATAGCAAAGGAGTCTATTCAAATTGCTGAAAATTTTGATCTTGCTTATACACAATTAAAAATTGTCAATAAGCTAGAAAATTTTGGTATGGATGTTCCGACATACCTCTACTACCCTACTAGTGTTTGGAAGCCTCGCGATGGGTATAAATTAGAAAAAGAATTACTTCACGCCTTTATGCATCAGGAATCTATGTTTAATATAAAGGCAAAAAGTAAAGACGGTGCAATAGGTTTAATGCAGGTATTACCTTCAACGGCAAAATTTATTACTAAAAGTAAAGACGTAAAAAGAAGCAATAGTAACATTCTTAAAAATCCAGAAATAAATTTAGAGGTTGGGCAAGAATATATAACGTATCTTCTTGATCTAGAGCAAGTTTCAAGAAATCTCATATTTCTAGCAGCAGCCTATAATGGCGGTCCAGGAAATTTACAAAAATGGAAAAATGAAACAAACTATATGGAGGACTCACTCTTTTTTATGGAAAGTATTCCTTCAAGAGAAACCAGGTGGTTCATTGAAAAGATCTTAACAAAATATTGGATTTATCAAAATAAAAATAATAAGGAAATGCGTTCCCTAAAAATGCTGGCAAATGGAAATGATCCACTTTATTAATGGGTTATGCCAATTGACACTTCTCTAGATTTTGTTCCGATAAATATTGCTGTTATTACAATTTCAGATTCAAGAACTAAAGAAAATGATACGTCTGGTGATACATTAGAAAAACGTATTAGTGATGCTGGCCATAAAATGATTAAACGTACAATTATCCCAGATGATGTATCTAAAATACAAGATACGTTAGATACTATGTCAAAAGAAGATGAGATTGATTGCATTATTACAACTGGTGGGACTGGGTTAACGGGAAGAGACACAACACCAGAAGCTGTTAAGGCTATTGCTAGTAAACATATCGATGGATTTGGAGAATTATTTCGCCAAGTTAGTTTTGAAAAAATTGGAACATCAGCAATTCAATCACGAGCAGTAGCAGCCTTAATAAATAGTACGTATGTTTTTTGTTTGCCAGGATCAACAGGTGCATGCAAGGATGGCTGGGATGAAATTTTACAATATCAATTAGACATAAGACATAAACCCTGTAATTTTGTCGAGATCATGCCAAGATTAAATGAAAAATAGTGACTGATTTTTCTATAGAGAAATCAATAGATGGGCCTGTAATTGGTTTAGATGAAGTTGGCAGAGGTCCATTAGCAGGTCCTGTGGTGAGTTGTGGATGCTATTTTTCTAATTATAATGATTTAGAATCAGAAATACCCATAACGGATTCAAAAAAACATACAGCAAAACAAAGAGAAAAATTATTTTTATTTTTTAAAAAATTACAAAAAGAAGAAAAACTTCAATATCATTTAGGTTATGCGAGTGTAGAAGAAATAGATTCAATTAATATTTTGGAAGCAACAAAATTATCGATGAAGAGGGTAGTAGATAAATTTAATCTTGAAAATCCCCATCTTATTATTGATGGAAATTTTTCATTAAATTATCGAAATGAAAAATCTATTATAAGTGGCGATAAAAAATCTTTGTCGATTGCAAGTGCATCTATTATTGCAAAAGTTCACCGTGATCGACTGATGAGTATACTTGATAATAAGTTTACATTTTATGGTTGGAAAAAAAATGCTGGATACGGAACTAAAAAACATATTGATGCAATACATGAGCACGGTGTTACTCAATTTCACCGAAAATCTTTTGAACCTATTAAATCAATATTAAATAAATAAATTACTCAAATTTTCCATGCAAATAATGCATACCAAATATTATAATATTATGCTTTAAAAAGATGCGACAAACACTATTTAAAAAATTATTCATCATTCCTCCCATTTGATGAACCTATTTGAGGGGTCTTCGGACCCCTTTTTTACGTTTTTAGCCAAATTTTAAGGTTATCCCTACCTAAAAATTCCTCCTGTTGATAACTCAATTGACCTGATTCCATATCTGCTTAAAGATTCTTTTTATCAAATATGAAGAAAAATCAGATCATTTTAGGCGACTCCATTAAGGAAATGAAAAAAATGAAGAATCATTCTGTTGATCTTATATTTGCTGATCCACCATACAATCTTCAATTAAAAGATACATTATATAGACCTGATCAAACAACTGTTGAAGCTGTAACACAAGATTGGGATAAATTTAGTACGTACAAAGAATATGATCAATTTACGAATGCGTGGCTTAGTGAATGTAAAAGAGTTTTAAAAAAAGGTGGAGCTCTTTGGGTTATAGGAAGTTATCATAATATTTTACGTGTAGGTTGCACAATTCAAGATGAGGGTTTATGGATTTTAAATGATATCATTTGGCATAAAACAAATCCCATGCCCAATTTTCGTGGTACACGTTTTACAAATGCACATGAAACGCTGTTATGGTGCACAACATCAAGAGAAGCAAAGTACACATTCAACTATCAAAATCTCAAAGAACTAAATGAAGGAAAACAAATGCGCAGTGACTGGTATATTCCTATTTGTTCAGGCAAAGAACGATTACGTAAAGATAACAATCAACGATCACACCCAACACAAAAACCAGAAGCTTTACTCTACCGAATTCTATTAGCCTCAACAAATAAGGGTGATCTTGTTCTTGATCCTTTTTCTGGAAGTGGGACAACAGCTGTTGTAGCAAAAAAATTACAACGTAACTTTATTGGCATAGAAAA
>CACONS010000033.1 GCA_902628645.1 uncultured Alphaproteobacteria bacterium
TGTAAATATTGCACAAGTGCTTGATTAATTTCAGTTTGGGTGCTCATTAATTTATGGTTTCAAATATTTCAGATAGTTTCTGAGTTTTTTTATCTGAAATAATGAAACAACCTTTTATTTTATCTATTAAATTATCATCTATATTTTTACTTGAGTATAAACTTAACAGAGCTGTTGAAGAATTTACTTCATCGCCTATATTGAGAACATTATCGTATCCAACTCCATAATCTATTTTATCTGTAACCTGTTTTCTTCCTCCTCCCAGTTCAATAAGTATAAGGCCTAATTCTCTGGTATGAATTTTTTCTATCCAACCTTCCTTATTACAAAATACATCTTTTCGAACATAGGTATTTATTAAATCTTTTTCAAAAGATGATAAAATATTTTTTGGTCCACCCAAGGCTGCAACCATCATTTCAAATTTTTCTGCAGCTAGTCCATTATTAATAACCGTATTAATTTTATTATATGCTTCTTCTTTAGAAATTTTATAAATGTTTACTAATAGCGAAGATATTAATTCATTGGTGATCTTCTCTAATCTGTAATCTTTAAGATCATTTTTAATATATTTTATGCATTCTAATATCTCTAGCGTATGACCAGCACTTTTACCTAAAACCTGATTCATATCTGTTAATATAGCTTCGCAATGTAAACCAGCTCCTTTAGCGACTCTTACTAAGGAGTTGGATAAATCTCTTGCTATATCAATAGTACTATTAAAAGATCCATTACCAACTTTTACATCAAGTACTAAAGATGAAAGACCGCTTGCAATTTTTTTTGAAAGAATAGATGATGTTATTAAGGGTAAAGATTCTACTGTACCTACAACATCCCTTATTGAATATAATTTTTTATCAGCTGGTGCTAAGTTAGAGGTTTGGCCGATAATTGCACAACCAATATCTTTTACAACTTTTTTAAAAGTCTCTAAATCAGGTTTTGTATTGTATCCAGGTATTGAATCAAATTTATCTAGTGTGCCACCCGTATGACCCAAACCTCTACCAGAAATCATTGGCACATAAAGTCCACAGGCTGCAAGTATTGGTGCTAAAATAATGCTCGTCTTATCTCCAACACCACCAGTTGAGTGCTTATCACAAACTAACTCATTATCTACAATCTCAGACCAATTCAGTGTATCACCTGAGTTCGTCATAGCCTCAGTTAAACACACAGTTTCTTCAGGAGTCATTCCATTTGAAAATATTGCCATGCTCATTGCTGCAATTTGTGCATCTGAAAAAGATCCATTTGTTAAACCGTCGACAAAAAAGTTGATATCTTCTTTTGACAGATCTTGATTATCTCTTTTTTTTCTAATTATCTCTTGAGGTATCATCGAATTGGACTTCTTGTATAAATTGTTTAATTAAATTTAAAACATTGTTCTCTGCTAAACTTGCATTCTCTAAAGTTTCTTGATGACTTAATTTTGTTTTATTCATACCAGCAGCTAAGTTGGTAATTACACTGATACCAATAACAGGAAGTCCGCAATGATTAGCAACTAAAACCTCTGGTACTGTAGACATACCAACAGCATTTCCACCTATCACTTTTAAGGCATTGATTTCAGCAGGTGTTTCAAAATTTGGTCCTGAGTACATACAGTAAATACCTTCATAAATTTTTTGATCTATTTTTTTAGCAACTTGAATTAACTGATCTCTATAAAACTTATGATACCCGTCACTCATGTCATGAAAGCGAGGGCCATACTCTTCAGCATTGGGTCCAATAAGTGGATTAAAACCGCTCCAATTTATGTGATCTTTAATAACCATTAAACTACCTGCAGGCATAGCTTCATCTAAACTACCTGCTGCATTTGTAACTATTAGTAACTTACATCCAATGTCCTTTAAAACTCTTATAGGTAAAGCTAAGCTTTGAGGATTGTGGCCCTCATAAATATGTGATCTTCCATACATACAAACAACATTTAAAGTATTTATTTTTCCTAAAACTAATTTACCAGCATGACCTTTTACAGTTGGCTGTGGAAAATCAGATAACTGTTCATATGAGATTGATTCTTGAACATCTTTTTCTTCAAAAAAATTTGTTAGTCCACTTCCTAAAATTACAGCAATATCAGGTGAAGTATTATTTGTTATTTCTAAAAATTTTTTTGCTGAGGGTAACATTAAAGATTCTCTGGGCCAAAAGAGTCTGGAAGTAATTCTTCGAGTGTAGATGTTTTCATATGACCATTTTCGTTACACATATGAATTTTAGTATCTAAAGCAGCAAATTCTCTTAGCCTCTGTCTACAACCGCCACAAGGTGAGCATAATAATTCACCTGAACCTATAACCACAACTTCTAAAATTTTTTTGTTTCCATTAGATATCATATTTCCAATTGCTGTTGCTTCGGCACACTGGGATTGGGGATAGGCTGCATTTTCAACATTACAACCAGTAATAATTTTATTATCTTCTGTTAAAAAAGCTGCTCCTACTTTAAAATGTGAATAAGGCACATGAGCTTGCTCTCTAACTTTTTTTGCAGCCTTAAATAAAGTATCAAAATTTTCTGAAACCATATTCTTGTTTAGCATGAAATTACTAAAAAAATTATTTATTTCTAAATCTTAAACAATTCTTGAGACAAATCAGGAAGTGTGTCTCCCCAAAAAACTTCTTTACGTAAAAATTCTGGATCTTGGTTAAAACAAACAGACATTGCAGAATTATAAACAGCCCTTGAGTCAATAGTCGAATTTAGATCTCTTCCTTCAAATAATTCTTTCTTTTTAAGACCAGGCCAATCTGTATAAACTTGAGATTTTTTTAGCAAGCCTCCAGCCATTAATATTGCGCTTCCATATCCGTGCTCAGTGCCATAGCCTCCATTTTGTTTAATAGTTCGTCCAAATTCTGTTAAAGTTAAAATTAGTGTATTATCAAAAGCTTGACCAAGATTTTCATGTAAAATTGTAACAATTTTATTTACCTCCTCTAGTTCATCTGCATGCGCACCATCAACACCTCCTTGAGCAGTATGAGTGTCAAAACCATCTAAATCAAATACAGCAACTCGAGGACCACTTGGATCTTTTAATTGTTTAGCAGCTTCAAGCGCAAGTTTTTTTCTATCATCTGAGTCAGTAGCTATTTGCATAGACAATGGTCTTTGTCTAATTGTATCAAGTGTAGATTTAATTAGTTCATTATGTTCACCTTTAAATTCATTATAAATTTGGTCTATTAAATTTTTTTCAACAAAATCTGGTGATGGAAAAAAATTATTATTCTGTGGCACACCTCTTAATAAAAGTGGCATTGGTAAAGATATTGCCAAACCTTTTCCTAAAATATTTGATG
>CACONS010000034.1 GCA_902628645.1 uncultured Alphaproteobacteria bacterium
TAAACTTCGATTTTAACAAATATTCAATTAAATCATATAAAAAACTAGATGAATTAAATAAATCTAAAATTTTGGATTATTCTCTAGAAATATCTTGAAAAAATAACTGATTATAATAATAAACTCCTGGATTAAATCTAGCACACAGAAAAAACCGGTGTTTTTGTTTCTGTGGAGGTTAAACCGGGAGTTAATATGAATTTACCAGAAGTTAAAATTGAAGATCTTTTAGAGTCAGGCGTCCACTTTGGCCATAATGTAAGAAGATGGAATCCAAAAATGAAAGAATATATTTATGGTGTTAGAAATAACATTCATATCTTTGATTTACGAATTACATTAGAGTTATTAAATTTAGCACTAGTAAAAATACATGAAACAGTTTCAAAATCAGGAAAAATTCTTTTTGTTGGAACAAAAAAACAATGCAGTGAAGTAGTTAAAGAATTGGCACTTATTAATAATGATTTTTATGTAAATAAAAGATGGTTAGGCGGCACTCTTACTAACTGGAAAACAATTTCAAATTCTATTAAAAGATTAGATGATATTGAGTTGTTTTTAAAAGATAATGAGTCATCTAAAAATTTATCAAAAAAAGAATTATTAGATATTTCAAGAGAAAAACAAAAACTTGATTTAAATATAGGTGGAATTAAAACCCTTAATGGAAAACCAGATTTATTAATAGTTTTTGATGTAATCAAAGACAAAATTGCAGTTCGTGAAGCTACAAAACTAAATATTCCTGTAGTTGCAATTGTTGATTCAAATGCTGATCCAGAAAATATCGACTACATCATACCAGGAAACGATGATGCTCTCAGGTCAATTAATCTTTATAAAAATTATTTTATGGAAACTATTAAAGATGCTACTAATTTTCAAGATCAATCTAATCAAAATAAAGAAGAGATTATTAATGAGAGTTTAAATAAGGACGACAAGTAATGACGAATATAACCGAACTCATTAAAGAATTAAGAAATAAAACAGGTGCTGGTTTTTTAGATTGTAAAAAATCCTTAGAAGAAAATAATAATGATATTGAGAAATCAGTAGAGGCATTAAGGAAAAAAGGATTGGCTAAAGCATCAAAAAAAACTGATCGAGCAGCTAATGAGGGTGCAGTAGCAATTTATTCAAATAATAGTATTACGGTTCTTATAAAAGTTAATAGTGAAACTGATTTTGCTGCAAAAAGTGATGCATTCTTAGATTTTTTAGATAGCTTAGGCGAGTTAGTTTTGGAAAACAATACTATTATACAAAAAGAAGAATTTTTAAATTTAGATTATGAACAAGGATCAGTTAAAGATTATTTTAATTCAATGATAGCTAAAATTGGGGAAAATTTAATCCTAAATGATTTGATAATAAAAGAAAATAAAAATTCTAATTATGCTTTTTATATTCATAATAGTTATAGAGAAAATATTGGTAAGATAATTTCATTTTTAGAATATTCAACTAATAATTATTCAAATGAAGTTGAAACGCTATCAAAAAATTTATGCATGCATATAGCTGCAATGAAACCTGAGTCATTAGATATTGCTGATTTAGATAAAGAGATAATTTTAAAAGAAGAGAAAATTCAAAAGGAATTAATACTTAATTCTGGAAAACCTTCTAATATAGTTGATAAAATTTTGGAAGGAAAAATGAAAAAATTTTATAGTGAGGTAACTTTATTAAATCAATCTTTTATTTTAGATCAAGATAAATCAATCAAAGAAGTAATAAATGGTTTTTCCAAGTATGAATTTAAACTAATTTCCTTCGAACTAATTACTCTATAAAATGGATAATAGAATTCTATTAAAAATCTCTGGTGAGTCGCTAATGGGATCATCTAATTACGGAATTGATGTTTCAACTATAAATCAAATTTCTAATGAAATAAAAAATGTGTTTAAAAAAAAATATCAAATTTGCCTAATTATTGGTGGTGGAAATATTTTTAGAGGAATTAAAGGAGCATCAGAAGGTATTGACCGCTCAACTTCTGATTATATGGGTATGTTAGCCACTGTAATGAATGCTCTTTCTTTACAAAGCAGTTTAGAAAAAATTAATGTGCCAACAAGAGTTCAATCAGCTATCACAATGTCTCAAATAGCTGAACCTTACATAAGAAGAAGAGCAATAAGGCATTTAGAAAGAAATAGAATTGTTATTTTTGCTGCCGGAACTGGAAACCCTTTTTTCTCTACTGATACTGCTGCAACTTTAAGAGCATCTGAATTAGATTGTAAATTAATTATAAAGGCAACTAAAGTAAATGGTATTTATGATAAAGATCCAATAAAATATAAAAATGCTAAATTAATAAAAAAAATATCATATAATCAAGTTATTAATAAAAATTTAAAAGTTATGGATTTAACTGCTATTAGTTTAGCAAAAGATACAAAAATACCTATTTTTATAACTAATATTTTTAAAAAAAACTCGCTAATTAATGTTTTGAATCAAAAAGGATCATATAGTAAAATAAGCTAACATATGAGTGATTTAGAAAATAAAATGAATTCAGCAATTTCTTATTATGAAAAGGAGTTAAATACATTAAGAACATCAAGAGCAAACCCATCAATGCTTGATAATATATTTGTTGAAGCGTATGGATCTAAAACACCCTTAAATCAGTTGGGGAATATATCTGTTCAAGATGCCAGTACAATAACAATACAAGTGTGGGATACCTCACTATTAAAATTAATTGAAAATGCAATATTAGACTCAAACCTAGGCATTAATCCTTTAACAGATGGTCAAATTATTAGGTTACCAATACCAAAATTAAGTGAGGAAAGAAGAAAGGAAATAATAAAAATAGCTTCAGAGTTTGCAGAAAATGCCAAAGTTACCATAAGAAATATTAGAAGAGATTTTATTGAAATATCGAAAAGTGAAAAGAAGAATTCCAACCTTTCAGAGGACGAATTAAAAAAAACAATAAATGAAATTCAAAAAACAACAGATAGTAATATTGAAAAAATTGACAAAATATTAGAAGCAAAAAAAACTGATATTTTGAAAGTATAAGATTGAGTAATAACTTAAACCATATTGCTTTAATACTTGA
>CACONS010000035.1 GCA_902628645.1 uncultured Alphaproteobacteria bacterium
ATCAAGTTAATTTAAATCTAATAAATAAACTTAATTTACAATCAATTGTTAAAATAATTAAACCTAAAACAAATGATTTGTTTCATTTTTATAGTGATTCTGACCTTTTTGTAATACCTTCCAAATGGGAAGGTGTTTCTAATTCACTAATTGAAGCTATGAGTTATGGTTTGCCTATTATTGCGCTAAAAGATTGTCAAGGTATGGGTTATTTTGTTAAAAACGATTATAATGGCTACTTAGTAGATACAGACTTACAATCTGTATTGTTAGCTAAATATTTGTATAAATTAATTGATGACAAAGAATTCTGTATTCAACTTGGTAAAAATTCTTATAAATTAATTAAATCAATCAATAAAGAAGATGATAGAATTAAATGGAGAAATTTAATTGAGAATTACAAATGATATTAATATTCCTACTATAGCTATTTGTATTACTTCTTTTAATTCAGAGAAATACATCTCAAGAGCAATTAATTCAGCATTAAATCAAAGTGTAATTATTAATGAAATAATTATAATTGATGACAACTCTAATGATAATTCTTATGAAATAATTCGAAACATTGCAAAAAATAATAAAAAAATTAAAATTTTTAAAAATAAAGTAAACAAAGGTGTAGCGTATTGCAGAAATAAATTAATTAAATTAACTAGATCTAAGTATGTTATTTTTTTTGATGATGATGATTACAGCTACCCTGAAAGAGTGTATCATCAAATATCAAGAATAATAAATTATAAAAAAGAATATGGAGAAAATTTAAAAGTTCTTTGTTATTCTTCTAGAAAACAAATTTATGAGGACAACAATAAAAAAATACTACATCCTCTTGGTATTAATGAAAATGTGTTATGTCCTAATGGATCAAATTTAGCAGAAATTATTTTATTTGGGTCAATTAAAAAAGAATTTAATGGATCATGTCCAACAAATTCTTTAATGGCAAAGACCGAAGATTTAAGATTTATTAAATGTTTTGATGAAAAATTTCGAAGATTGGAAGATACTGATTTAAATATACGTGCAGCACTCAACGATTTTCACTTTGTAGGTATAAAAAAAGTATTACTAGATCAATATTTATACAAAAAAAATTATAAAAATTTCTCTTCAGAGATATTCTACTTTAATTTGTTATATGAAAAATATATCGATATAATATATAAAAAAAACGATCGAAGATTTATCTTTGAAAAGAAAATTATTTTAATAAAAGATAATATATTTAAAAAAAAATATTTAAAAGTATTTATTTCCATAGTAACTCTGATAGTTATCCATCCTAAATTAATTATAAAAAGATTTTTTAGATCTTATTCAAATTTATATAATTTATTTAAAATTAGTTTAACTAGAAATTACTAATGGAACTCATCACAATTGGAATAACATGCTATAATGCTCAAGCTACAATCGAAAGAGCTTTAAAAAGTGCATCATCTCAAGATTATGAGAAAACAGAAATTTTAATAGTTGATGATTGTTCTTCAGATGAGTCCTTGAACATAATTAATAATTATAAAAGAAAAAATAATTTAGATTTTAAAATTATTTGTCATAAAACTAACAAAGGTCCCGCCGGTACAAGAAATACAATAATAAACAACTCTAACGGTAAATATATAGCTTTTTTTGATGACGATGATTTTAGTTACCCTAATAGACTTAGTGAACAACAAAAAATATTATCTCAAACAATAAAAGATTTAAAAAATGATAAAATATTTTGTTTTGCTTCTGGTAAAAAAATTTATAAAAAAAATTATTCCTTTGATTTTAAAGCAATTGGAGCAAATAAAATTTTTCCACCTGGAGATTACTTGCTTGAATTTTTAACATTTAATAAAAAATATAATCAATTAGATTATGGATCTGGGACACCAGCCAGTTCTTTAATGGCTTTAACTAAGACTCTAAAAGAAATTGGCTCTTTTGATGATAGTTTAAGAAGAGTTGAAGATGCGGATATATCAATTAGACTTACACAAAATGGTGGTTATTTAATTGGAACTCAATCAATACTTTTTGAACAATATTATTCATTTGGTAATGATAAATCACCTGAGGCTAATTATCATTCTGAGATTAAAATTATTGATAAAAATGCTAAAACTCTAAAAAAAAAATCAATGTATATTTATTCAAAATTATGGACTAAATTAAGATATAATTATTTTCAAAAAAAATACTTAAGTTTACTGTATATTTTCCTAATTTTATTAATTATTAAACCAATCTATTCTTTGAGACATTTACAAAGAACTTCATTTAGGAGATTAAAACATGATATTAAAAGATATTAAATATGGAATAAAAAATATTCTATATAAATTATATAAATTTATTTTATATAATTATAGGTTTCTTAAATTAAAAGTTGCTGTATTCAATAATAAGAATTTAAAAATTATACTTGGAGCCGCCACAACCTCTCAACATGGTTGGTATTCTACAAATGAGCAATGGTTTGACATTAGAAACGTAAATCATTGGAAAAAAATATTTAAAAATAAAGAAACAATTTCAAATTTACTATCTGAGCATGTATTTGAGCACCTCACATTTGAAGAATTGGACAGTACATTAAATTACTCAAATATTTATTTGAAAAAAGGTGGAAAATTAAGAATAGCAGTACCTGATGGTTATAATCCACACGATGAATATATACAGAATGTAAATATAGAAGGTATAGGAGCTGACGCACAAGATCATAAACAACTTCTTAATTATGATATTTTAAAGAAATTATTGATAAAAAATAATTTTGAATGCTTTCTCTTGGAGGGATATAAAGATAATAGGCTAATTATAAAGAAATTTAGTGATTTTGATGGATATATTATTAGAACAAGAAAAAGGGATAGAAAAAGTAAAGATTCAAAATGGAATTTTATTGATTCAAATACATCATTAATAATTGATGCAATA
>CACONS010000036.1 GCA_902628645.1 uncultured Alphaproteobacteria bacterium
TTCACGAAGATCTAGAATTTGATTACTTAATTTTTGCAAATTTTGTTATGCAATACCTTTTAGAGCTTCCACTAAATCAGTTTTTTCCCAAGTAAAATGTCCCTTGTCAGTTGGTTCTCTACCAAAATGGCCGTAAGCAGAGGTTGGGACATAAATTGCATTTGTTAGTCTCAAATGTTCTCTTATTCCTCTTGGGCTTAGATCAAATAAATCTTGTACAGATTTTTCAATTTTCTGTTCATCGACTTTGTTTGTTCCATTAGTATTTACATATACCGATAAAGGTTTTGAAACTCCTATTGCATAGGATAACTGTATGGTACATTCATCAGCAAGATCAGCTGCAACAACATTTTTTGCCAAGTACCTAGCTGCATATGCTGCCGACCTATCAACTTTAGATGGATCCTTTCCTGAGAATGCTCCTCCCCCGTGAGGTGCTGCTCCACCATATGTATCAACTATTATTTTTCGACCAGTCAAACCAGAGTCACCGTCAGGACCTCCAATTACAAAGTTTCCTGTTGGGTTAACATAAAATTCTTCTTCTTTAAGACCTTCTAATAACTCATTAGGAATACATTCATAAACATAGGGTTTTACAATTTCTTTCACATCCTCAGGAGACAAACCTTCTTTGTGCTGAGAAGAAATTACCAAAGATGTAACTTTGGTTGGCTTCCCATTTTCATATAGCATTGTAACTTGGCTTTTTGAGTCAGGCTCCAAACCAGAAGCTGATCCGTCTTTACGAGCTTTTGCCATTTTGTACAAAATCTGATGAGAATAATGAATTGGTGCCGGCATTAATGATTCAGTATCCTTACAGGCATAACCAAACATAATGCCTTGATCTCCTGCTCCTTCATCCTTATTACTTCCAGAGTCAACGCCCATAGCAATATCTGCAGATTGTTCATGTAGAAAGCTTTCAACATCACAATTTTGCCAATGGAAACCCTCCTGCTCATAACCAATATCTTTGATACAATCTCTAACTTGAGATATGATCTGATCCTTTGATACCGATGGCCCCCTCACCTCACCTGCTAGAACTACTTTATTTGTTGTAGTTAAAGTTTCACAAGCTACTCGTGTTTGTGGATCGCCAGATGATAAATAAGTATCAACAACCATATCTGAAATTCTATCACAAACTTTATCTGGATGGCCTTCAGAAACTGACTCACTAGTAAATAAATAAGATCTATTCATATTAACTCCTAATATCTATATGTATTATCTTTAAATGGGCCTTGCTTACTTACACCTATATAATCTGCTTGTTTATCAGTTAATTCTGTAAGTTTTGCTCCAACTTTTTTTAAGTGCAGAGATGCAACTTTTTCATCAAGGTGTTTGGGTAAAACATAAACTTTATTCTCATAATCTTTAGAATTTTTCCAAAGCTCAATTTGTGCTAAAACCTGATTAGTGAATGATGCACTCATTACAAAACTTGGATGACCTGTAGCATTACCTAAATTAACAAGTCTTCCTTCTGATAGTAATAATATTTTCTTACCATCAGGAAATTCTACTTCTCTCACCTGTGGCTTGATCTCATCAGATTTATAATTCTGGAGAGCTTCTGTTTGAATTTCATTATCAAAATGTCCAATATTACAAACAATTGCTCTGTCTCTCATTTGCCTCATATGATCTTGAGTTATGACATCAAGATTACCTGTAGCTGTAACAAAAATATCACCGTACTTACAAGCGTCATCCATTGTAACAACTTCATATCCTTCCATTGCAGCTTGTAGGGCATTTATAGGATCTATCTCAGTCACACAAACTCTTGCACCTGCTCCTCTTAAGCTTGCAGCTGAACCTTTTCCAACATCTCCATAACCAGCAACAACAGCTACTTTACCCGCCATCATTACGTCTGTACCTCTTCTTATTCCGTCTACTAAACTTTCCTTACATCCATATAAGTTATCAAATTTAGACTTAGTGACTGAGTCATTAACATTTATTGCTGGCACCTTTAGTGTTCCATTTTTTTCCATTTCTTTCAAACGATGGACACCAGTGGTAGTTTCTTCAGATAAACCTAAAATTTCCTCCAACATTTTTGGGTACTTTTCGTGAATTATTTTTGTTGCATCTCCGCCATCATCTAAAATCATATTTGGTTTCCAACCATCAGGCCCTTCCAGTGTTTTTTCAATACACCACCAAAATTCTTCTTCTGTCATTCCTTTCCAAGCGAATACAGGAATGCCCTTAGCAGCTATTGCAGCAGCAGCATGGTCTTGAGTAGAAAAAATGTTACACGAACTCCATCGTACAGTAGCACCTAGATAAACCAAAGTTTCAATTAAAACTGCAGTTTGTATTGTCATGTGTAAACAACCTACAATTCTTGCTCCATCTAGGGGTTTAGAGTCTCCGTACTCTTCTCTTAATGCCATTAGACCTGGCATTTCTGTTTCAGCTATTGCGATTTCTTTATCACCAAAATCAGCCAAACTAATATCTTTAACCTTAAAATCTTCGCTCATGATTGTGTCCTTTTATGATTATCGTTGCTTTTTAATGGTAATTTAATCAGAAAACAAGCACCTCGAAAGTCTAAATTGTCACTTTCTGTTAATTCAATTGAGCCATTGAAAGAATTTATTATCTCATAAGATATAGAAAGACCAAGACCTGAATGTTGATCTCTGTCATATGTTCTGTCTGTATAAAACCTATCAAATATTTTGTTTTTATCCTTTAAATCTATTCCTT
>CACONS010000037.1 GCA_902628645.1 uncultured Alphaproteobacteria bacterium
TATAAACTTCCTGTGGTAAAAAAAATAGCAATATTAACTAGTGGTGGAGATTGTGCAGGTTTAAATGCAGTCATTAGAGCTGTTACTTTAAGGGCACACAATAAATATGATTGGGAAGTTTACGGAATTAAAGACGGTACCTTAGGATTACTCAAAGATCCATTAGATATTGTTAAATTAGACCCTCAAAATTTTGAGGGTAATTTAATGCGCATGGGTGGCACCTTTTTAGGCTCAAATAATAAAGGAAACCCTTTTAAAACAATTATAAGAAATGGAAAAAAAATCGATACATCGGATTTGGTTATAGAGGGTTTTAAAAAAATAGGAATAGATGCTTTAATAGGTATTGGTGGAGACGGAAGTCTAAAAATTCTTCAGAGTATCACAAAAAAAGGGAATATTAATTTTGTTGGCATTCCAAAGACAATTGACAATGATGTTAAACATAATGAATTATCTATAGGTTATGATACCGCGGTTGACGTAGCAACAAATGCATTAGATATGCTTCAACCAACTGCAGCTAGCCATAGAAGAGCGATGATTTTGGAAGTAATGGGTAGAGATGCAGGTCACATAGCTTTAAATGCAGGAATTGCTGGAGGAGCAGATGTTATTTTAATTCCTGAGATACAATATTCTATAAAATCAATAGCTAATCATATTGAAAAACTTAGATCTAAGGGCAGAAATCATGCATTAATTGTAGTTGCAGAAGCTGTAAAAAAAGAAAATGGAAAAAAAGCAACCGTCAAATATGTCGATGGGGAAGTGCGTCTTGGAGGAATAGGAAATTATCTAGGAGATGAAATATATAAAATAACAAATTCCGAAACAAGAGTGACTGTTCTTGGACATGTTCAAAGAGGTGCTCAGCCAACTCATAGAGATCGTTTAATTGCTAGTGCATTTGGAGTTTATGCGGTTGATTTAATTGCAAAGAAAAAATTTAATAGGGTAGTAGTATGGAAGGATAGAGGAGTTCAAGATTTGATGCTTAGTCAAGTTGCAGGGTATTCAAAAACTGTTCAAAAAAATGATCCTTTGATTAAAGTAGCTAAAGGTCTTGGAATATATATTGGCGAATTAAACTAAAAATTACCTAATTTTTTCCAAATAAATGAATAAATTTTTAAAGGTAAAAACCTCATAATTTTTACAGAAAATACAAGAAAAAATGGAAAATAAATTTCAAATCTATACTTACCAGTCAATCCCTTAAATATTTTTTCTGCAGCATATGTTGCAGATTTTAAAAAAGGCATTTTAAATGAATTTAGTTTAGTTGACTCAGTATCGATAAATCCCGGATTAATAACTGAGATATTAATATTTAATTTTTTGAAATCAAAATACAAGCTTTCAACTAAGTTTAATTGAGCGGCTTTTGTCATTCCATAGGCACCAGCAGTAGGCATTCCTCTAAAACCTACAGGTGATGAAACTACTGAAATTAAATTATTTCTACCTTGCATATAATTTTTAAGAACATCTATGCAGTTTATTGTGCCATTTAGATTAACTTCTATGAGTAAATTATAATTTTCAATATCAAATTCTTGAGTTCTATTGGGTGAGTAAGCAGCAGCATTTAGTAAAGCAATATCAATTTTTGATATATCATTTTCTATAAATGCTATAGTATCTTTCACACTAGTATAGTTACTAACATCACAAGTTTTATAGAAAATTTCTTTTTTATTTGTTTTATTAATTCATCTGTCAATTCTTGACCAGTAACTACTGGCCTTGAAGGTATATCGTAAATCGGTTTTTCAGGGTATAATTCTGCACATTGCCCACCAACTTTATCAAGATTATCTATTAAATGACAATTTATGTTTAAAAGACCCAATTCAAATACTGCAAAAAGACCGACTGGGCCTGCGCCTATTATTACTACATCTGTTTTTTCAATCATATTAAAAAAATAACAACTTTTTTTATTATTTCTAGAGATTATATATGATTTTATGAATTACACTAAGTCTTCTAATTATTACAACCCAGCAATATTTACATGGTTATTAACCATTACAGCAATGGTTCTGTTAATAATAGTAATTGGAGGATTGACGAGACTAACTGACTCAGGCTTATCAATGACAGACTGGAGACCAATATTAGGCATTGTTCCTCCAATTGGATTGGAAAAATGGATGATTGTTTTTGAGATGTATAAACAAACTCCAGAGTACAAAATAGTAAATAAAAATATGACGCTTGATGAATTTAAATATATTTTTTGGTGGGAGTGGTTTCATAGAATATTTGCAAGAGCAATTGGAGTAGTATTCATAATTCCTTTGATTTATTTTAGTCTTAGAAAACAGATCCGATCTTCACTCTATATTAGATTAGGTGTGGTATTTATTTTTGGATTGTTTCAAGCATTTGTAGGTTGGTGGATGGTTAAGAGTGGTTTAAGTGAAAATCCTTATGTTAGTCCATATAGGCTTACATTTCATCTTCTTAATGCTTTAATAATATTTTCAATTCTTTTGTGGATAGCTATGGATTACAGATACTCGTCAAATATCAATTTTATGTCAAAGCCATTTACATCAGAATTTTATATTTTTA
The DNA here is from genome assembly GCA_902628645.1 of uncultured Alphaproteobacteria bacterium. Classification (GTDB taxonomy): domain Bacteria; phylum Pseudomonadota; class Alphaproteobacteria; order HIMB59; genus CACPNW01. Next base: position 2,587 of record CACONS010000037.1, read on the forward strand.
TGTCAGTTATTCTTATATTTATTACAATTGCCACTGGAGGTTT
>CACONS010000038.1 GCA_902628645.1 uncultured Alphaproteobacteria bacterium
GTATTTTGTGGGATATCAACTTTTCCAAATTGCCTCATTCTTTTTTTACCCTTTTTTTGCTTATCTAAAAGTTTGTTTTTTCTTGTTACATCTCCACCATAAAGCTTTTGAGTTACATCTTTTCTAAATGAAGCTACTGTTTCACGGGCAATTACTTTACCGCCTATTGCTGCTTGAATTGCGACTTTGAATTGTTGTCTAGGAATTAAATCTTTTAATCTTTCACAAAGTGCTCTACCTCTTTGCTCAGATCTATCTTTGTGAACAATTAAAGATAGTGCGTCGACTGGATCTCCATTTATAAGTATACCTACTTTGACTAAATTATTAACTTCATAACCTGTAATTTCATAATCAAAACTTGCATACCCTTTGGTAATTGATTTTAATCTATCATAAAAATCAAAAACGACTTCATTTAGTGGAAGTTTATATTCAACTAAAGGTCTATTTCCAGCATAACTCATATTTAGCTGAATACCTCTTTTAGAAGTGCATAACTCTAGTACTGATCCTAAAAATTCTTCAGGTACTATTATTGTAGCCTTAATCCAAGGTTCAGAAATATTTTCAACTTTTACTGGATCCGGCATGTCAGTAGGATTATGAAGATTTATAGTTGATCCATCTTTCATTAAAATTTTGTAAACGACTGATGGTGCAGTAGTTACAAGTTCTAAATTAAATTCTCTTTCAAAACGATCTCTAATAATTTCTAAATGCAATAAACCTAAGAAGCCACAACGAAAACCATAACCTAAAGCAGGACTTACTTCTGGTTCATAAGAAAAACTTGAGTCATTAAGAGCAAGTTTAGACATACTATCTCGCATATGTTCATAGTCATCTGAGTCGACTGGAAACATTCCACAAAAAACTACGGGTTGGGATGGTTTAAAACCTGGGAGGACTTGATCAGTTGGAAGTTTATCATCTGTTATTGTATCACCAACTTTACAATCGGAAACACTTTTAATACCAGAATTTATAAAACCAATTTCACCTGGTCCAAGTGTATCAACTTCGGTTGCTTTAGGAGAAAATATACCTACTCTATCAATTGTGTATGTAGCACCTGTTGCCATAAATCTAATTTTCTGACCTTTTTTTAGCTTACCATTTATTACTCTTACAAGTACGACGACACCGAGATAACTGTCATACCAACTGTCAACTAGCATACATTTGAGTTCTTTGCTTATTTCACCTGATGGGGATGGAAGAACTGTTATGATTTTATTTAATAAATCTTCTATACCTAAACCTGTTTTTGCTGACACAAGAGAAGCATTGTCTGTTTCAATACCAAGTACATCTTCAATTTGTGATTTAATTTTATCTGGCTCAGAAGAAGGAAGATCAATTTTATTTAGGACAGGTAAAATTTCATGATCATTATTAATTGCCTGATACGCATTAGCTAATGTTTGTGCCTCAACACCCTGTGTAGAATCAACTATCAGTAAAGATCCCTCACATGCTGCTAAAGATCTTGATACTTCATATGAGAAATCAACATGACCTGGAGTATCCATAATGTTAAGTATGTATGTCTTGCCATCATTTGATTTATAAGAAAGTCTAACTGTTTGAGCCTTTATTGTAATGCCTCTTTCTCTTTCTAATTCCATTGAATCTAGAACTTGCTCTTTCATCTCTCTATCTGTTAAACCTCCACAAAATTGTATTAGTCTATCGGCTAAAGTTGATTTTCCATGATCTATATGAGCAACAATTGAGAAATTACGAATAGAACTAAGTTCTGTCATTAGTTTCTTATAGAAGCATCAAGCGATTTAGATATCTCGTCAATTATTTTATTTGATAATTCCTCAATTTCTTGATCGTTGAATGTTTTATCTTGAGGTTGCAGTAATACTCTAAATGCAATACTTTTTTTATTTTCTGGAAGTTTATCACCATCGTAAACATCAAATATTGTTACGTTTTGAATTATGTTTTTATCTATTTTTTTTACTTTATTAATTATCTCACCAGCTTTAATTTCTTTTGGAAACAGAAAAGCAAAATCTCTTTCAACCATTTGATAAGGATTATTAGCAAAACCACCTCTAGAGGAAGATTTATTTTCTTGAAATTGTGAGATATTCTCCAAATATATTTCAAAACCGAATACCTTGAAATCAACATCCATTGTTTTTAATAAAATTGGATGCAATTCTCCAAAGTTAGCTATTTTGTGTTTACCAAGTCTTAAAGAAGATGATTTACCAGGATGATAGATTTGACCTTCAAGCTTTTCATATAACAAATTATCTATAGGTACATTTAAATTGGCTAAAATAGCAAATAAATCAGCTTTTATACTAAAGACATCAATATTTTTTTTATTTGATAACCAGTTTTGTTCATCAGATGAGCCATAAGCTATAGCAGTAGCAACATTTTCTTGTTGGTCTGGTAATGATTTAGAAAAATTTGGACCTACTTCAAATATTTTAGCTCTCAAATACATTCTAGCTTTATTGTGATTTATTGCTTCTAATAAATTTGGAAGTGTAGATGGTCTCATTGTGTTCAAATCAGTGCTTATTGGATTTTTT
>CACONS010000039.1 GCA_902628645.1 uncultured Alphaproteobacteria bacterium
ATTTCAAAATTTTTAATTATTTCCTCTAATTCAATAGTTTCTGACTTCTCATTATTATTTGACCAACCCAAAAGTATAAGATTGTTGATAATAGCTTCCTTTAAATATCCATTATTTTTCAAATCTAAAATATTAACTGCTCCATGTCTTTTTGATAATTTTGTTCCATCTTCTCCATGAATAAGAGGGATATGAGCATATTGAGGTACATCCCAATTCATAAATTTATAAATGTAGTATTGTCTAAAAGTATTAATAAAATGATCATCACCTCTAATAATGTAATTGATTCCTAAATCATGATCATCAACTACTACAGATAACATATAAGTAGGCGATTGATCTTTTCTTAGTAAAATAAAATCATCTAACTCTAAATTTGCTACTGAAACGTTTCCTTGAATTGTATCGTTAATTTTTAAACTTCCTTCATCTGGTACGTCTAATCTAACAACAAAGTCCTTATCTTTACTTTGAATATCATTATCATTTTTACATTCAGTACATATTTTTTTAGAATAGTTTTTATTTTCTCTAATTAATTTTCTTTGGTAAGCAATTTTTTCTTCAGAGCAAACACATTTAAAAGCTCTCTTTTTTTTCATTAATTCTTTCGCAATTTTTTGATGTCTTGAGACTCTTTGAGACTGAACTTGAATATCTTCATCCCAGTTTAGCCCTAGCCATTTTAAAGAATTAGTTATGTTATCAGTATATTCTTGTTTTGATCTTTCATGATCTGTATCTTCAATTCTCAAATAAAATTTTGATGATAATGATTTTTTGCTTACAATATAATTAATTAAAGCTGTTCTAGCACCTCCAAGATGTAGATTACCAGTAGGAGAGGGTGCAAATCGTGTTTTTAACATGTCATCTTAAAATTAAGATAAACTATTAATTATATTTTCTTATAATACCAGATAAAGTCCCTTGAACTTGGATTTCACCTGCTTCATATTCCTTTGTCTGAAAACTTTGATTAGCAGGTATCAATAAGACCTTGCTTCTATCAAATTTAATAGTTTTTAGAGTAACCTCGTTATCTTGAGTTATAACAGCTGCAATTTTTCCATTTTCAACATTATTTGTCTTTTTTATCACAGCAATATCACCGTCAAATATTCCTTTATCTATCATAGATAGACCTTTTACTTTTAATCCAAAATATTTAGCATTTGGTGATGTCATCGAAGATGGTACAGAAACAAATTCATCAGCATTTTCAATAGCTTCTATTGCTTCACCTGCAGCTATTGCACCAATTAATGGGATATTTATGCTATTTGAAAAAGACTTTTCATCAGTAATATTATCCTTATTAATAATTTCCATTGCTCTTGCTTTGTGCTTTAATCTTTTAATAAAACCTCTTTCCTCAAGACTTGTAATTAATCTATGAATACCTGACTTTGATTTCAGATTAACAGCGCTTTTCATCTCCTCAAAAGAAGGGGAGATTTCATTACTTGAAATATAATTTTTTAAATAATCGTAGAGCTCTTTTTGTTTTTTAGTAAGCATTTATTGTTCTATATATGTTCTTTAGGATCAAAACAAGAACAAAAAAAATATCTATATTTTTCAGTTATTTAAATATTAGATTTACCACCTTTTTTTGAAACAAGATGTATATTTTGAATTTTAATTTTTTTATTTAAGTACTTACACATGTCATAAATTGTAAGACAACTAATTGTAACGGCAGTTAATGCCTCCATTTCCACCCCAGTATTTGCGTTTGTTTTAACTGTACTTTGAACAATAAGACTAAATTTTTTTTCGTTTTTTATAACCTCAATATTTATGTGATTGATTGGAATATTATGACATAGCGGTATCAATCTAGAAGTTTCTTTTGCCCCCATAATACCACCAATTATAGCAGTTTTTTCAAGGTTCCCTTTTTTTGTCTCAAATGATTTTATTTTTTTATATGTTTCTTTATCAAATTTAATTTCACCAGAGGCAACAGCTACTCTTTCTGTGACATCTTTATGTGATATGTCAATTATATAAGGATCTCCTTTTTTATTGATGTGACTCATTTAACAGTAATTCTCCAATTTTCTTTTCTTTATCTTTAGATTTTAACAAACTTTCTCCAATTAAAAAATTATAAATCCCTGTTGAATTAAATTTTTTTATATCATCAGAATTTTTAATGCCACTCTCTGCAATTAAAATATAATCATTTGTTAAATTTTTATTCAAATTTATTGAGTTATTTAAATTAATCTCAAGACTTTTAAGATTTCTATTATTAATTCCAATGACAGGGTAGTCTAGTTTAATTGCTCTTTTAAGCTCCTTTTCATCATGAACCTCTATAATACAATCTAATTTTAATTCATTTGCATAATTTATAAATTCCATTGCTTGAGCATCTGATAATATTGATAAAATTAATAATATACAATCTGCTTGATAAATCTTACTTTCTAAAATTTGATATTTATCAATAATAAAATCTTTTCTTAAAATAGGTAAGTTTGTTTTCTTTTTAACCAGAGATAAATGATCAA
>CACONS010000040.1 GCA_902628645.1 uncultured Alphaproteobacteria bacterium
GCTATGTATTTGTTTTTAAATTAGATGATAAAGATAAAATAATTGAATCAAAAGTATATGATACAAACAATATTGAAAATATAAAATTTTCTAAAGATAAAACATCAAATGAAATAGTTAAAAGAGGACTACTTGAAAAAGTCTTTGGGGGAGTTGGAACTCAGCAGGAATTACCAACTACCCCTTAATTTTATAAAGATATTGCAGCTAAAAGTAATAGAGCCACAATATTTGTAATTTTGATCATAGGATTAACAGCTGGGCCAGCAGTATCTTTATAAGGATCACCGACAGTATCTCCTGTAACTGCTGCCTTGTGAGCTTCACTACCCTTTCCACCATGGTTGCCATCTTCAATATATTTTTTTGGCATTGTCCCAAGCTCCTCCACCTGCAGTCATACTAATTGCCACAAACAGACCTGTTATGATTACACCTAGTAATAATGCTCCCAAACATGATAAGGCAGCTGACTGTCCAGCTATAAATAGAATAACAAAATAAACAACTATTGGTGATAATACTGGCAACATAGATGGTATTATCATTTCTTTTATTGCAGATTTAGTTAGTATATCTACACATGTGCCATATTCAGGCTTACCTTTACCTTCCATAATTCCAGGAATTTCTTTGAACTGTCTTCTTACTTCTAAAACAACAGAACCAGCTGCCCTACCAACTGCAGTCATACTTAAAGCTCCAAATAAGAAAGGTAATAAACCACCTAGTAACAACCCAACTACAACATATGGGTTAGATAGATCAAAAGAAACCTCTATTCCGTATAGAGGGCTACTTGAGTCTTTTGCAAAATGATCAAGATCTTCTGTATAAGCTGCAAATAGAACAAGAGCACCTAATCCTGCTGATCCAATTGCATAACCTTTTGTAACAGCTTTCGTAGTATTACCAACTGCATCAAGTGCGTCAGTTGTTTTTCTCACATTTTCATCTAGATTTGACATCTCTGCAATACCACCAGCATTATCTGTTACAGGGCCATAAGCATCTAAAGCAACTACCATACCAGCTAATGCTAACATAGTTGTGACAGCAATTGCGATACCAAATAAACCAGCCAGTGAATAAGTTGAAATAATTCCTGCGACAATGATCAGAGCTGGTAAAGCCGTAGCTTCTAAACTTATTGCAAGACCTTGTATTACATTAGTTCCATGACCGGTGGTTGATGATTGAGCAATACTTTGCACAGGTCTGTAATTAGTTCCAGTATAATATTCAGTTACCCAAATAATCAAGCCTGTAATTATTAAACCAAGTAAACCACATATAAAAAGGGACATTCCAGTAAATTTAGTAGATGTTCCTTCAACAACCAAAACACTATCTAGACCAACTATATAATCAGTAACAAAATATAATAAAACTGCAGATAAAATAGCTGATACTGCAAATCCTCTATAAAGGGCTGCCATAATGTTATTATTTTTACCAAGCCTGACGAAGTAAGTTCCAATAATACTGGTTAATGCACAAACTCCTGCAATGGCTAATGGAAAAATCATCATTGTATATGAATTTCCAATAAAAAATATGGATGCCAAAACCATGGTAGCTACAACGGTAACAACATAAGTCTCAAAAAGATCTGCTGCCATACCTGCACAATCACCCACATTATCTCCAACGTTATCTGCTATTACTGCTGGATTTCTGGGATCATCCTCGGGAATACCAGCTTCTACTTTACCCACCAAATCTGCTCCAACATCAGCACCTTTAGTAAAGATACCTCCACCTAATCTTGCAAAAATTGAGATCAATGATGCACCAAATCCTAACGAAACTAAAGGAGCAACAATTTCTCTACCAGGAAATGATCCAGAGTTATGCAAAACAAAGTAAAAAATTGCTATTGAAAGTAGTGCAAATCCTGCAACTAGCATTCCAGTCACTGCACCTGCTTTAAATGATACTGATAAACCTTCAGCGAGACTTTTACTTGCTGCATGAGTTGTACGAACATTTGATCTAACAGATATATTCATGCCAACATAACCTGCGGCACCTGAAAAAAATGCTCCAATTAAAAATCCGATACCGGAAGCTAAGTCAAATACTATCCATATCAAAGCAAAAATAACAACACCTACAATAGCGATAGTCATATACTGCCTATTTAAGTAAGCCCGAGCGCCTTCTTGAATAGCACTAGCGATTTCTTGCATTTTATCATTTCCAGAACCAAGTGATAAAATTTGTCTAGATGTAACTAGACCATAAAGAACGGCTGCTAGACCGCATAAAACAATTAATATCTGCAGTGTTGTCATTGAAAACTCCTTAAAATTTTTGGTGATATGTCAGAAACTATAGAAAAAATCAAGTTTTTAGGAGAAATGATCAAATTTCTTGATGTTCTTCATGTCTAAATATGAATCGAAATGAATTCCTTTTTCACTAATGATTTTTCCTATGCGTGAAATTTTAACATTATTTTTATTTGCTAT
>CACONS010000041.1 GCA_902628645.1 uncultured Alphaproteobacteria bacterium
TCATCTGTATTATCTAAAAGAATTTTATCTTCTTTAGCCTTGGATAAAAATTTAGAATATGTTTTTTCAACTTCTTGATTTAAAGATCTTTCATTAGGATAAATTTTCGGAGTACCGAGAACACCGCCACCCATTAAAATTATAGGTAGGTTACTATCATATAAATTTAACTGACTTCTATTCGTTAATGGTACTTGCGTACAAGATGGTAAAATAACTGAACCACACAAAGAGCAACTTGCCCCAAAAACAAAGCTTCTTCTGTTTATCCTTGCTTCCATATTATTATTATATAGGTAATTTTAATTATATGAATATTTTTAACACAATTAAAAAAGCAGAAATTCATGTTCATTTAGAGGCAACTATCACACCTGACTTATGTAAAAAATTTGCCAAAAGAAATAACCACGAAATACCTGAAGAAATATTTGGATCAAAATATGCTTATCAATGGGATGATTTTTATGATTTTATAAAGAAGTACGACATTGTAACTTCTGTCATACATACACCAGAAGATTATTTTGAATTAACGTATGAATATTTAAAAGACTGTGCTGCTAATAATGTTCTTTATGTTGAAGCAATGATTTCCTCAACTCATGCTAAAAAAAAAGGAATGACTTATCATTCTTTCATTGAAGGAGTTTATGAAGCCTCCAAGAAAGCGGAAGAGGATCATGGTATTGTTTCACGTTATATAATGAATGGTATTAGACATTTAGGAGCCGATTCAGTACGTGGAACTGCAGTAGAAGTTTTAAATAACCCTCACCCATGCTTAGTAGGCTTTGGTCTGGCTGGAGATGAGCTTCATTTTCCTCCAAATTTATTTGTTGAAACATTTGATATATTAAAAAAAGAAAATTTCCCAATCACAGTTCATGCTGGTGAATGGGATGGCCCAGAAAATATAAGAAACGCTATTAATCTATTGCACCCAACTAGACTAGGGCATGGAGTTAGATCAATAGAAGATCCTGAGTTAGTAAAAGAAATAATTGATAAAGATATTATTTTAGAAACATGTCCAACGAGTAATATTGCAACTAAAATTTATAAAGATTACGAAGATCATCCAGTCAAAACATTGTTTGATAAAGGAGTAAAAGTAACAGTCAATTCAGATGACCCTCCTTTTTTTAATGCTACAATAAAGGGAGAATATAAAATCATGGAAGATCTAGGCTTAAATGAAAAAGAATTAACTTCGCTTACTCATAATGCAATTAAATATTCTTTTTGTGATAAAGAAAATAAAAATAAATTATTAGCTAAATTAAACTAGATAACTTTACTAAAGGTCTTGCACCATAGTGAGAAATTATTTCTGCAGCAGCAATTGATGCATAATTACCGCATTCATCCATTGATTTATCTTTAGAATAACCAAATAAAAAACCAGCCGCAAACAAATCTCCTGCTCCAGTTGTATCTACAACTTTCTCTACTTTTTTTGCAGACACTTCAGTCACTTCATTACCAGAGACAATGACTGATCCACTACTTCCTTTAGTAATAGCAGCAATTATATTCAATGACTTTGCGTATTCTATCCCTTTTTCAAAACTGTCTGTTTGTGCCATTGCTTTGATTTCATCTTCATTAGCAAAAAGAATATCAACATTTTCAGTTATTAATTCCATAAAAGAGTCTCTGTGCCTATCAACACAAAAAAGATCAGACAGAGTAAATGCAATTTTTTGATTATCAGCTTTACAAATGTCCACCATCTTTTTCATAGCCATTTTTGCATTTTCATTATCCCATAAGTAGCCTTCTAAATATGCAATCTTATGATTTTTAATATCATCTTCTTTTATATCCTCAGGCCCTATCAATGTTCCTGCACCAAGAAAAGTACACATTGTTCTTGTTCCATCTTTTTCAACAAAAATTGTACAACATCCAGTTGAAATATCAGGAGAAGTAAATCCTAATGGAAACTTTAGACCCTCACGGATCATATCTTTTTGAAGGTATACTCCAATTTCATCATTTTTAATTTTTCCAATGAAACTACCATTACCACCAAATGAAGTAATGCCAAACATAGAGTTACCCAATGAACCACCACCTGCCATTTCTTTAATGGAATAACTGTCATGAAGATTGTTTTTCAAGTTTTCATCAATAAGATTCATTGAATCTCGATTGATTTCATGCTTTTCAATCTCACTTTGATTGGAAGGAATTATGGCATCTACCATGGCATTTCCAATTCCAACAACGTCTAATTTATCACTCATTTTTGTTTAATTATAATTGGTACTAGTTGTACTATAATGACTCCAACAAATATTGCAAGGCATCCTAGTATTTTTTGTGTGTCTAAAACTTGATTTAAAAGTAACCAACCAGCTATTGCAGCAAAAACTGATTCCATTGATAAAATA
>CACONS010000042.1 GCA_902628645.1 uncultured Alphaproteobacteria bacterium
ACTTTAGGTGTTTCAATTCCTAATTTATTGCAAAATTGAACAGCATTATTGAGTATTTGTAACTTAATATCTATTCTTGGTAAAACATTCAAAGCTCCATCTGTTATAAATAGAGGTTTTTTAAGTTGAGGTGTTGTCATATGCCAAATATGACTTAACCTTTTGCCATCAAGTAAATTAAATTCTTTTTTCAAATAACATCTCATCAGTACGTCTGTATGAAGATTACCTTTAATTATAATTTTAGTTTTATTCTCATTGGACATTTTACAAGCAACTGATGCACTTTCTTCTTCATTTTCAGTTTCAACAATATTATATTTTGAAATATCAAGATTAATTTTTGAAGCAGTTTCATTAATCATTTTTTTATTCCCAATAAGAATGGGGTTAATCAAGTTTATGTCAACACTCTCTTTTACTGCTGATAAAATACTCTCTTGATTAGGACATACTACTGCTGCAGGTATATTTGGTGTTTCCAAAGCTTTATTTTTAAGATCTTCAGGTATAGCATTCATTTTTTGTCTCTCTGTATACCACTGCTACATTTTTTCCTATGATATTTCTATCTAGATAAAGAAATATTCTTTGATTTAGCTACATTTTCATATACTCAATAAAAAATTAAGAGAAAAATATGGATTTAGAAAAAAGAACTGAAATACCTAATTCGTTAGAAGAACATTGGATGCCATTTACATCTAATAGAGACTATAAAAATAGTCCAAGACTAATGGTTAAAGCTGAAGGTGTTTATTATACTGATCATTATGGAAACAAATTAATTGATGCAAGCTCTGGATTATTCTGTAGTCCAGCAGGTCATTCAAGACCTGAGATTAGAGAAGCTGTATCAAATCAATTAGAACAATTAGATTATGTTCAACCGTTTCAACAAGGTTTTGGTGGCTCATTCGATTTAGCAAGAAAAGTTTCTAAACATACACCAGAAGATTTAAATAAAATCTTTTTTACAATTTGTGGTTCTTCTGCTGTTGAAACAGCAATTAAAACTGCAATAGCATATTTTAAAGCAAAGGGTGAGGGTCATCGATCACATATTGTAGGAAGAGAAAGAGGTTATCATGGAATGAACATTGGAGGTATTTCTGTTGGAGGTATGATTGCAAATAGAAAAACTTTCTCGAATATTCTTATGCCAAATGTTCACCATCTAAGACACACACATTTACCTGAAAACTTATTTGTAAAAGGTGAGCCAGAAACAGGAGCAGATCTTGCAGATGATTTAGAGAGAATTGCAGGTAATATAGGTGCAGAAAATATTGCTGCATGTATTGTTGAGCCTGTAGCAGGTTCGACAGGAACTTTAGTTCCACCAAAAGGTTATCTAAAAAGACTTAGAGAAATATGTGATAAACATGGAATACTTTTAATTTTTGATGAAGTAATTACTGGTTGGGGAAGAATGGGAGCGCCATTTGGAGCACAAGCATTTGGAGTATGTCCTGATATCATGACAATGGCCAAAGCTATTACTAATGGTGTTGTACCCTTAGGAGCAGTTGCTTCACGAGATCATATCTATGATACTATAGTTGAAGCATCACCTACAGGCGCTATTGAATTTTTTCATGGATATACTTATTCAGCTATTCCTGTTTCCATGGCAGCAGGATTAGCTATGCAAGATATTATTGAGAAAGAAGATTTATTTAATAGAGCTAAAGATATGTCTCCATACTTTTTAGATGGCTTATTTTCTTTAAAAGATTTGGACATCATTACTGACATAAGAGGATATGGAATGATGGGAGGAATAGATATTAAAATGGATGAGCGTTTAGGGAAAGCTGGATATGCTTGTTTTAAAAAATTATTTGAAGCAGGATTAAGCTTAAAAGCAACTGGCGATTGTTTAATTGTTGCGCCACCATTTATTTGTGAAAAAAAACATATTGATGAGATAATTGAAAAGCTAAGAACTGGTATCTCAAATTATATGCATGAAAGATAATGAAAATAGGTGTTCCATCTGAAATTAAGGCTCAAGAGTCTAGAGTAGGGCTTACACCACAAAGTGTTAAAGAATTAATTAAAGATAAGCATACAGTCTTAATACAAAAAGATGCTGGCGTTGGTGCTGGCTTTTCTAATAGTGATTATGAATTATCAGGTGCAAAAATTGTAAATTTAGCTGAGGATATTTTCAATGATTCTGAAATGATTGTAAAAGTAAAAGAACCTCTAATGAATGAAGTAGCAATGATAAGAGAAAACCAAATTTTATTTACTTATTTACATCTTTCAGCAGCTCCAGAATTAACAAAGGGCTTAATTGATTCAAATTCAATTTGTATAGCTTATGAAACAGTAAGTGATC
>CACONS010000043.1 GCA_902628645.1 uncultured Alphaproteobacteria bacterium
ATTATTAGCATAGAGTAGTTAAGCACTCAATCCGAATAACTCTCTTAAATTTTTACTGATTAATGTTATAGTTAACTATTAATTTAGACAAAATTATACTAAAAAATACTTTATAAAAAGATAATATGAAAGAAATAAATTTTTGGTTTTCTATTGGCAGTACCTATACGTATCTTTCAGTAAATAGAATTTCTGAAGTGGCGAAGAGAGAAAATTTATCAATTAATTGGAAGCCTTTTAGTGTCAGAAAAATAATGATGGATATGGATAATATTCCTTTCACTCCTCCTTCTAAAAAAGTGAAGTCTGATTACATGTGGAGAGATATAGAAAGAAGAGCAAAGTTTTATGGTTTCGAAGCTAAAGTTCCAGCACCTTATCCATTATCACAATTTGATTTGGCCAACCAAATAGCAATACTTGGTATGTTAGAGGGTTGGGGAGTTGATTATGTTTACAAGACATATCAAAGATGGTTTCAACAGGGAAAAGAACCAGCAACTGAACCTAATTTAACAGAAATTTTTGAGGAACTAGATCTTGATCATGATGAAACTATCAAAAAAGCTAATGAAGATAAAATAAAAGATCAATATCTACAAAATACTGAGACTGCATATAAAAATGGTGTTTTTGGAAGTCCTTCTTTTATATATGAGGGGGAAGTATTTTGGGGTGACGACAGGCTTGAAGATTGCATTAAATGGATTAATTTAAATAAATGATGAAATTTTTAAATTATATTTTTCCTAAAGGACAATGGTCAATAACAAGAGTTGTTATTTTATTTTTAATTTTTATGATACTTGATTTTATAGTTGTATTTTACAAAATTATTTAAAACTTAGTAAGTGGTAAGCGATTTAATATTTTCTTTAAGAGATGTAGAAATTAAGTTTGGAAAGAAAATAATTTTCCAAGATTTTAATCTCAATTTACATAAGGGAGATATGATCGCACTTGTAGGAAAAAATGGTGTTGGCAAAACAACATTAATGAAAACTATTTTTGGTGATCAAGATTTGGATGCAGGAGAAACATGGAGTTATCCAAATCTTAAAGTAGGATATTTTAATCAAAAATTTGAAACTCTAAAAAGTTCAAGTATTGAAGAAAATTTATCTGATCTAGTAAATGAAAAAAATAATCATTTTGTTGATATATTCTGTGATAGGTTAAATTTAAATAAAAGTGCAAACATAAAAGAACTCTCTGGTGGTCAGATTAGGAAGGTTTATTTGATTAGATCTCTGTTAATTGAGTCAGACGTTCTTTTATTAGATGAACCAACAAATCACTTAGATCTTGAATGTATTGAGTGGCTAGAAAATTTTTTACGTAATTTAAATAAGACAATTGTATGTGTTAGTCATGATAGGACATTTTTAAGTAATTTTACAAATAAAGTATTCTGGATAGATCGAGGAAAATTACGTGTCAGCCCTAGAGGTTTTAGAGATTTTGATAAATGGTCTGAAGAATTATTAAATCAAGAGTACAGAGAATTAAGAAATAGAAAGCAATTTGTTAATATTGAACTTGAGTGGGCTAATAAAGGAGTTAAGGCAAGAGTAAAAAGGAATGAAAAAAGACTTAAAAGAGCAAAAGAATTAAAATTAAAACTAGAGCAGGATGAAGCATCATACAGGAGTGCAATAAAATCTTTAAGACCTCAGGTATCTAAAAAGGCAACTGATCAATCTAAGTTTGTTGCTGAGCTACAGGAAGTTTTTGTAAAATATTCTAATCAAAGTAAATTTGTTTTTAAAAATTTATCAATAAAAATTTCAAAAAATGATCGAATTGGTCTTTTAGGTAATAACGGAAGTGGTAAATCAACTTTTCTTAAAACAATATTAAATGAAATTAAAATATCAAAAGGTAAAATTAAACTTAAAAAAAATTTAGAATTTTCTTATTTTGATCAAATGCGAAATGATTTAAATGGAAGAAAATCTGTTAAAGATGTTTTAGTTCCATCAGGAGGAGATTATTTAAAAGTTCAGGGAAGAGATAGGCATGTATGCAGTTATGTTAAGGATTTCCAGTTTGACCCTAAAAATGTAAACCACACTATCCAAACTTTATCTGGTGGTGAGCAGAATAGATTACTTTTAGCCAAGGTATTAGCAAATCCTAAAACAGGACTGATTTTAGATGAGCCAACAAATGATCTAGATCTGGAAACGTTAGATCTATTAACTGAGATGTTATCTAATTATAATGGAACATTATTGATAGTATCACATGATCGAG
>CACONS010000044.1 GCA_902628645.1 uncultured Alphaproteobacteria bacterium
GCTGCGTTAAAAACTTGATTAAAAATTTTGTCAACTTTATTTATTTTCATTGTTTTGATACCTGCTTCAGTAGTTCCTCCTTTAGTTGCAACAGTTGCAACCATTTTTTCAGCAGAGACATTATCAGAATTTAATAAATTTAAAGATCCTTTAAAAGTTTCATTAATTAAAATTTTAGCTGTGTTTTTGGAAAAGCCTAAATTCATTGCTGATTTTTCCATAATATCAATTAACTGAAAAATAAAACCCGGACCGCTACCTGACACAGCAGTTGCTTTGTCTATAAAAGTTTCACTATTAAAAAAAGAGTTTTGCCACTCAATACAAATAAATCATTAATTTCTTTAATTTCTTTTTTATTAATAAATTTATTAGTATAAATGCAATGAACGCCCTCTCCTATTAAAGCAGGCATGTTAGGCATTACTCG
Source organism: uncultured Alphaproteobacteria bacterium (assembly GCA_902628645.1). Classification (GTDB taxonomy): domain Bacteria; phylum Pseudomonadota; class Alphaproteobacteria; order HIMB59; genus CACPNW01. The sequence continues at coordinate 431 of CACONS010000044.1, forward strand.
TACAATTTTGTTAATATTTAATAAATTTTTTTTAAAAATTTCTGTTTTTTTGCCAGCTATTACACTTATTGCTATAGATTTTTTATTAAAATTTACATTTTTTAATTCTTTAAATACATTTGTTAATTCAAAGGGTCGAGTTGCAAATATTATATAATCAAGATTATTATGATTCTTGATATCATCAATTGATTTAAAAAATTTTATTTTCTTATTTCTATTTCTTTTTTTAAGAATTGAATGTTTTTTTTTATCTATAACACTGATGGTGTAATTCTTAGATTTAGACCATCCAGACATTAAAGATCCTCCCATATGACCACATCCAATTAATAAGATATTTTTCATCTATTTATAATATAGCAGTTTTATTATAAAAATTAAGCTCTACCAATAACTTCAAAATTAGAAAATTTTATAGCTTCTTTAGGGGGGATATCGTCAAAGAGAACTTGTTGAAAACTTGGATAAAATTTTTCACACTCATAAATTCCAATATCGACAAGATCTTCAAATTTTTTGTGTAATGATTCTGTTGAATTATTTGATAATAAAGTATGTCTAAAAGCTGGGATACCATTTTTACTTGTTATATCAAAATGCCCAATCCATAAGTTCTCATTTATAAGTCCTAGCAGTTCATAAGCATTATTGAGTTTAGTTTCAGGAAACTTTATATCAAAAGTTATTGAAAAACTTAGCGCATTAATATTTTCAGACCATGTAAAATATAATCTGTAAGCACACCAATGAGATGAAATCTCAGCAACTAATTCATGATCAGCAGCTCTACTAAAATTCCATTTTTTTTGATGAATAACATCTTCAATGATATCTATGGGATTTAACAATATATTCTCACTTTCCATACACTATGTAGTCATGGCACATTTAATTAGTACTATATCTTGATTACTAAATTGAACTCGTATTTTGCAAGGCAAAATCTATAAAAATTGTGAATTAGTTGAGGATTCCTACCTTTTTGATTTCTTTTTAATAGTTTTTTTCTTTTTGACTGTTTTTTTCTTAGATTTTGAAGGTCTAGAAGATGTTTTTTTTAATTTTTCATTTTCAATCATCATTTTTTGCACCATTTTTTTCAGTGCATCAAATTCATCTTTTTTTACAAGATTCATTTTTTTTATTATTTTGTTAACTCGTAAAGATACAATTGTTTCAATCTCCTCTTTAACACCTGAAAAAGTACTCATAGCATCAACTGCAAATTTTGATAAATCGGAAAGTATTTTGTTTCTATCAACCATGTTATAATATTAAATATAGATAAATGAATTTTATTCAACCATCAATAGATCCTGTCATCTTATCAATCGGTTTCATCGAGATAAGATGGTACAGTTTAGCATATATCTTGGGATTTCTATTAGGAATTTATATTATTAAAAGATTAAACGCAATTTATGGAAATCAATACAGTAATAAAAATATAGATAGCTTTCTTATTTGGGCAGTATTAGGTGTAATTATCGGAGGACGAACAGGTTATGTTATATTTTATCAACTTAATGAATTTTTAACTAATCCTTTTTATATATTTGAAATTTGGAATGGAGGTATGTCATTTCATGGCGGGTTGATGGGTATAATAATAAGTACTTTAATATTTGCAAAAATTAATGGAAAAAGTTTTTTCTACCTATCGGATTTAGTTTCAATCGTTGCACCTATTGGATTATTCTTTGGGAGAATTGCAAACTTTATTAATACAGAGCTAATAGGTAAACCAACAGATTTTTATATATCAGTTAT
>CACONS010000045.1 GCA_902628645.1 uncultured Alphaproteobacteria bacterium
TCCTATCAAGGGCCTGCAATTTCTGATATTTTTGTAATATTAGGTAAAAAAGATACTATTAATAGATTAAATCAATATAGAGATAATTAAATATGGCTGATTACGAAGATAAAAAAGTTAATGATAAACAGTTTACTCTGTTTAACAATGAGAGTGGTAAGTCGTATCAAATTCCACTTATTGAAAGTAAAGATGGTCCAAATGTTCTGGATATTCGTAAACTTTATCAAGAAACAGGTTTATTTACTTTTGATCCAGGCTTTACTTCAACTGCATCATGTGAATCAGGAATAACTTACATAGATGGTGAAAAAGGAATTTTACGTCATAGGGGCTATGATATTCATGATTTAGCCTCAAAAAGTGAATTTCTTGAAGTTTGTTATCTTTTACTGCATGGTGAATTACCGTCCCCTGAAGACAAGCAAAAATTTAAAGATGTAATAACTAATCATACAATGTTGCATGAGCAACTAGTAAATTTATACAGAGGTTTTCGAAGAGATGCGCACCCTATGTCAATTATGGTCGGGGTTGTAGGTGCACTCTCAGCATTCTATCATGACAGTACTGATTTTTCAGATATTAATCAAAGAATGATTGCCTGTCATAGATTAATAGCAAAAATACCCACAATAGGTGCAATGGCTTATAAATATTCCATTGGTCAACCATTTGTTTATCCTAGAAATGATCTTTCTTATGCTGAAAATTTTTTATACATGACATTTTCTGTGCCATCAGAAGATTACAAGGTGAGCCCAAAAATTGTTAGAGCAATGGATAGATTTTTTACGTTACATGCTGATCATGAACAAAATGCATCGACTTCAACAGTAAGATTGGCAGGTTCCTCTGGTGCAAATCCTTTTGCTTGTATTGCTGCTGGTATTGCATCTTTATGGGGACCCGCTCATGGTGGAGCTAATGAAGCAGTAATTAAAATGCTAGAAGAGATTGGTGATGTATCAAATATAAAAAAATTTATAGATAAAGCTAAAGATAAAAATGACTCTTTTAGATTAATGGGTTTTGGGCATAGAGTTTATAAAAACTATGATCCAAGAGCCACTGTGATGAAAGAAAGTGCACATGAGGTTTTAGAAGAGTTAAATATGCAAGATGATCCATTGCTTAAAATTGCAATAGAATTAGAACAAATAGCGCTGAAAGATGAATATTTTATTAGTAAAAAATTATTCCCAAATGTAGATTTCTATTCAGGTATAATTCTAAAAGCATTAGGTTTCCCAACAAGCATGTTTACGGTGCTATTTGCAATAGGAAGAACTGTAGGATGGATATCACAATGGAAAGAAATGATAGAGGATCCTATTAATAAAATTGGCAGACCTCGTCAATTATATACTGGTTATAAAGCTAGGCCTTATCAAGTTGAATCTTCTAGAGAAAAAAAATCAATTTTTAATTGGCTTTGGAAGAAGAATTAGTTAACTTATTTATACGATTAACACTCACATCATAAGGACTAAAATCATTAACAATTTCTTTAAGATACATATTAATTGAGTTAATTTGAGTTTCTTGTTTTTGTCTATCATTAAATAAATTTTGAAAATTATTTAATAAATTTTTTTCATTTAAATTTGAGTTAACAACTTCTGGAATAATCATTTTGTTACTTATAATATTTATAAGATTTGCATATTTCACTCTTACAAAAGGCTTGATTAAAATTTCTGTAAAATAATTAAGTTTATATATTACTATTTGAGGAATATTCCTTTTAGCAATTTCTAAAGAGGCAGTACCAGAGCAAGTTATACTTATGTAGACATCCTCATAATATTCATCAAATTTACTCATATCAGTTGAGATTATAGTCTCAATTTTCCATTGCTTAGTTTTTTCTTTAATTAAAGTGGCAAGATGAGGTAAAGTTGGAATAAATATTTTATAATTTAGATTATTCTTAGATAAATATTTTTCAATATAACTGAAATATTTAATAAGTTTTAATACTTCATTTTGTCTGCTACCTGGTAAAAAAGAGAGGTACTTATATTTTGCTTTATTCTCCCTTTTTTTTATATGAAAAATTGGATGCCCAATAAAAGTTTTATTTAGATTATTAAAATTGAAATATTTTTTTTCAAAATTAAACAATAGAAAAATTTCATCAAAAACATTTGCAAATTTCCTCGCCCTATATGATCTCCAAGCCCAAACAGTTGGGG
>CACONS010000046.1 GCA_902628645.1 uncultured Alphaproteobacteria bacterium
CAATCATTCTTGCTACTGATAGACCTCTTTCAGGCACTTCATTATTTTCAAAATACTTTCCATTTTTCCAAATAGGATCACTCATTATTGCCTGTCGCCCAACTTCATGAAATGCAATATTTTGAGCTGAATGTTTTAACGCGCCTGCAATATGTATTATATTTAAAATTTTATCTGGAAAATCGATTGCCCATTGAAGTGCTTGCATTGCTCCCATCGAACCACCAATGACAGAAAATAACTTCTCTATATTTAAACTTTCAATCAATAAAGATTGAGCCTTCACCATATCTTTTATTGTTATGGAAGGAAAATTACCACCATATGCAACATCACTTCCATTTTGTAATTCTTTAGGACCCGTTGAGCCAGCACAACCGCCGAGTACATTTGAGCAAATTACAAAAAATTTGTTTGTATCAATTGGTTTATTAGGCCCAACCATTCTAGACCACCAACCTTCTCTTCCAGTAATGGGATTATTCCCAGCAACATATTGATCTCCAGTTAAAGCATGGCAAACAAGAATAGCATTAGTTTTATCAGCATTTAATTTGCCATATGTTTTGAATGCTAGTTTAAAACTATCTATTATATCTCCTGATTCTATTTTTAAATTAATATTCTCGAAATATGCTATTTCGCTTTCAAGTTTTGTGTCAGTAGTAAATCTTGTTTTCATATCTTTTTAGTTTAACACTATTTGAAAGAATGAAGGAGGAGTGTAAACGCTTTAGCTGATTATTGCTCCACCCGCAAGCTGTCTCAAATCGGTGATAGTCAGTCTTATATTTATATATCTTTCTAAGTCAATAAATCGTCATTTTTTAAATTAAATACTACTTTATTTTGATTTATCGTAAGATAGTTTGTAAAGAAACGTCCAAATTTATGAAAAATAAAGAATTAGACAATTTAAGAAGCAAAATTAATAACATTGATGATGAAATTTTATCTTTATTATCTAATCGATCTAAAATTGTTTTAGAAATAGGAAAACACAAAAAAGATAATTCGGTTGTTGATCTAGATAGAGAACAAAAAATTCTCGACAGATTAAGTTCTAAATTTACAGGATCTTATCCTAAAGATACTATTGTTAGACTTTGGAGAGAAATTTTTCAATCTTCTGAAAAACTTCAAAAGTTAACTAAAGAAAATATTCAATCAAAAAGATCTATAGAAAACATTAATGTTTATAAAGGTGGTAAGGCAAAGTTAAATAACAATAAAAGAGTTATCAAACTTTCTTCAAATGAAAATCCCTATGGTGCCTCACCGAAAGCAATTGAATTGTTAGAAACAAAAAATATTAACCATGATTTACATAGATACCCAGAAATTGATGGATCATCATTAAGAGAAGCAATAGCTAAAAATTTTTCTATTGATAGTAATAGAATTATTCTTGGGTCTGGCTCAGATGAAGTTCTATTATTTGCAGCTTTGGCATTTTGTCAAGATGGCGATGAAATTCTCCATGCAAATCACGGCTTTGAGATGTATTCAATTGTAAGTAAAGTAGTTGGTGCAGTTCCAAAAAAAATTAAGGAAGATGTAAATTTCAATTTAAATATTGAAAATCTCATAGATCAAACAAATGACGCAACTAAAGTAATTTATATTGCATCACCTAATAATCCAACTGGAACTTATTTGTCTAGAGACCAACTTGTTAAATTAATGAATAGTATTTCTAAAAATATTATAGTTGTTATAGACGGGGCATATGTCGAATATGTGCAAAAAGATGATTATGATAAAGGATTTAGTTTAACGGATGAATATGAGAATATTATTTTAACAAGAACATTTTCAAAAACATATGGACTTGCAGCTTTAAGAGTAGGCTGGTGTTATACCAGTCAAAAAATAGCTGATATAATTAATAAAATAAAACCTCCTTTTAATACGACAACTATTTCACAGTCTCTTGCAATTAAAGCTTTGGAGGATAAAGAACATATTGAAAACTCTGTTAAATTAAATTCTGAAATTAAAGATTGGTTTGAAAAAGAGCTCAAACTTCTAAATATTAAAACCAGACAAACTGAAGGTAATTTTACTTTAATTGAAACTTCAGAAGAAGAAGCTGAGAAAATTAGTAATC
>CACONS010000047.1 GCA_902628645.1 uncultured Alphaproteobacteria bacterium
AAATAGACACATAATCATAGATTCAAAAGTGTCCTTAGATTCTTGGCATGATTATTCTAATACAAATGACAATCAACAAAAGAAGATTTTTTTGAAAAAATTTTTGGATTCAACAAAAACTTCGATTAGAAGTTTGAGCAAAGATAATTATTCAAAAATATATGGAATTAATACAATTGATAATGTTTTAATGTTTGTTCCGATAGAACCAGCATTACTTACATTATATAATGAAGCAAATAAACTTATCGAAGATTCATGGAACAATAAAATAATTATTGTTGGACCATCTACTTTACCCTTTTTACTTAAAGCTGTAGAAAATATGTGGCGGGTTGATAAACAATCTAAAACAATAAAAGATATAGCATCAGCTGCATCAGATATTTATGATAAAACAGTAAGTGTATATGAGTCATTTGTAAAAGCTAATCAGTCATTAGATTTAGCTAAATCAAAAATGGATGAGGCTAAACAAAGATTGCAAGATGGTTCTGGAAGTTTGACTAAAAAAGTAGAAAAGATGAAAAAATTAGGAAGATTAAGTACTAAAAAACAGTTGCCAGATATAAATGACGATGTAATAAACTAAATTAATGCCTAGCTTTGATATTGTAAACAGATTAGATCATCAAGAGATTGATAACGCCCTAGGAAATGCGACAAGAGAAATTACTACCAGGTATGACTTCAAAGGTTCAGATACCTCAATAGAAAAAAAAGAAAATACTATAGTTGTAATAACTGATGATGAAATGAAAGCTGGTCAAGTAAATGACATGCTCGTTACTCATTTTGTTAGACGAAAAGTTGATCCTTTATGTTTAAAAAAAAATGATATGGAACGAGCTGGGGGAAATAAAGTTCGTCAGACGTATGAATTAGTAGAAGGAATTGAGCAATCCCTTTGTAAAAAAATTACTTCTGATGTCAAAAGTTCTAAATTAAAAGTTCAAGTAAAGATCAATGGGAATGAACTTCGTGTTGAAGGAAAGAAAAAAGATGATTTACAAAGTGTAATGAAGCTTGTTGAGGATGCTAAGTTAGGTATACCAGTCCAATTTGTAAATTTTAGAGATTAAATAATGATTACCTGGGAATTAATAGCTGCTTTAGCAGTGTATAATTTTATTATGTACGTAACACCAGGTCCAAACAATAGTATTTTAACTGCATCAGGTATAAAATTTGGATTTATTAGGTCTATACCTAATATTTTTGGCATTCCTTCTGGCCATGGTTTGCAATTAGCACTTGTATGTCTAGGTCTTGGATCTTTGTTTATTACCTACCCTATACTCTATGATATTTTAAGATATGTTGGAGCAGGGTACATTCTTTATTTAGCATATAAAATGTTTGGGTCTTTAAATATTTCAAAGACTGAAGATAGATCAAGACCATTAAAATATCATGAAGCAATTTTGTTTCAATTTGTAAATCCAAAAGCTTGGGTAATCTGTTCAACTGCAGTAACATTATATTATCCAAAAGATGAAAATATAATAATTGGAACACTATTTATGGTTATTATGTCTACAGTAGTTAATATTCCTTCCATTAGTATATGGGCATATGGAGGAAGTGTTATTAGACAATATTTAAATAATGAAAAATTAAAAAAAATTGTTGAATGGTTTTTAGCAATCCTATTAATTATAACTGCAGGCTCAGTGTTATTTTATAACGCTTAAGGTTTAGGGATTTCATAAAATTCGCCTACAGAATTATATCCCTTAATAACAGCAGGCCTTTTTGAAATTTGTTCATACCATCTCAACACATTTGGATAATCATGTAAATTTATTTGATGTCTTTCATAACGAGCTGTCCAAGGCCAAATTGAAATATCAGCTATTGAATAGGTATCTGAAAAATATTCTTGTTTAGAAAGTCTTTTATCCAAAATTGAATATATATGTTTTGTGTAACCTTTAGTTTTCTCTTCTGCAAATTTGCTTTTACCTGGATGATAAAATAAATACTGATGTGCCTGACCTAGCATTGGCCCAACATATGCCATTTGAAA